>JBEVJD010000267.1:0-13971 GCA_040510435.1 Pyrinomonadaceae bacterium
GCGCAACGGGCTGCGAGCACAGCGCGGGGCGGGTGCGGGAGTGGGCGCGCGAGCGGCTGCCGGAATACATGGTGCCGGCCGCGGTCGTGGTGCTCGCGGAGGGGCTGCCGCTGACGAGCAACGGCAAGCTCGACCGCCGCGCTCTGCCGCCGCCCGTCGAGGAGACGGTTGACGAAGCGGCGCACACGGGTGGCGAGGCGCGCACCCCTTACGAGGAGATACTGTGCGGCATCTGGGGGCAGGTGCTGGGGCGTGCGCGTGTGGGGGCGGAGGATAACTTCTTCGAGCTGGGCGGGCACTCGCTGCTGGCGACGCAGTTGATGTCGCGGGTGCGTGAGGCTTTCGGGGTGGAAGTGGCGTTGCGTGCGCTGTTCGAGCGTCCGACGGTGCGGGGGCTGGCGGCGTGGGTGGAGGAGGCGGCGCGGGCGGGGCACGGGGTGCGCACGCCGGCATTGCAGCGGGTCGAGCACGGCGAAGCGGAGAGGGAAGGCGAGGGGCGGCGGGGGATGCCGCTGTCGTTCGCACAGCAGCGTTTGTGGTTCCTCGATCAGCTTGAGCCGGGGAACGCCTTCTACAACTGCCCGGCGGCGGTGCGGATGAGCGGCGGATTGGATGTGGGTGCTTTGGAGCGGACGCTGACGGAGGTGGTGAGGCGGCACGAGGTGCTGCGGACGAGGTTCCCGGCCTCCGACGGCCTCGCCGTGCAGATGGTGGAAGAAGCGAAGGAGTTGTGGCTGCCGTTGGTGGACGTGTCGGAGTTAGGCGCGGAAGGATGTGAGCGGGAGGCGAGGCGGCTGGCGCGTGCGGAGGCGGGGCGACCGTTCGACCTGAGCGAGGGGCCGCTATTGCGAGCGATGCTGGTGAGAATGTGGGAGGGGGAGGCGGTGCTGATGTTCACGACGCATCACATCGTCTCGGACGCGTGGTCAAAGAGCGTCCTCGTGCGCGAGGTGGCCGCGCTGTACGAAGCCTTTAGCGATGGGCGGCCGTCGCCACTGCCGGAGCTGCCGATTCAATACGCGGACTACGCCGTGTGGCAGAGGAACTGGCTGCAAGGCGATGCGTTGGAAGAGCACCTGTCTTACTGGCGGCGGCAGTTGGGCGGAGAGTTGCCGGTGCTGAAATTGCCCACGGACAGGCCGCGGCCGACGGCGCTGCAATATCGCGGGGCGCACGACACGTTCCTGCTGCCGGAGAGTTTGACGGCGGGCTTGAAGGAACTGAGCCGAGTCTCGGGGGCGACGCTCTACATGACGTTGATGGCGGCTTTCAACGTCTTCCTGCACCGGTACACGGGGGACGAGGACATTATGGTCGGGACCGTCGTCGCGGGTCGCAACCGGGGCGAGACGGAGAACCTGATCGGGTTCTTCATCAACACGCTGGTGTTGCGGACAGACTTGTCCGGCTCGCCGAAATTCACGGAACTGCTCGCGCAGGTCAAAGATGTCGCGCTGGGCGCATACGCACACCAAGACCTGGCGTTCGATAAACTCGTCGAGGAGCTTCAGCCCGAGCGCACACTGAGCCGCGCGCCGATTGTTCAAGTGACGTTCGGCTTACAGAACGCCCCGAAGAATCATCTGGAGTTACAGGGGCTGACCTTGAGCGGGTTGGAGTTCGAGGGGGAGACCGGCAGGTATGATGTGACGCTCTGGATGTCGGAGACCGAGAGCGGATTGCGCGGGGTCTGGACATACCTGACGGAACTTTACGACCCGGACACCATCAAGCGCATGAGCGGCAACTTTGAAACCCTTCTGGCCAGCATCGTCGAGCAGCCGGAAGCGCGTTTGAATGTTCTGGAAATGTTCACCGAGGCCGAGAAAGAAAAGCTCTCGAAGGAGAAGAGTCAACTGAAAAGCTCCAACCTGAAGAAGTTCAAGAGCTTCGTGCGCAAAGCCATCGGCTAGGCGCCGGAAGAATCCGACCGCCCGCCGGGGTGAGCCGCCTCGCGGGGAAAACACCGTAGAGTCTCTGCTCACCTCAACGTCACTCCGCAACACACACACCCGACCGGAAGAGGATTTCGAAAGGTCTACTTATGTTGACTCATAACTTCAACGCCAGTGAAAAATACCTGCTCAAGTTGGGAACGCAACTTGTATTTCACAGCCACGCGAATTTACATACCCACCTCGTCGGCGTCCATCACCTGTTGGGAAGTTGGGGGTGCCCGGAGCACGTGGCCCTCGCGGGACTCTTTCACTCGATATACAGCACCGACGAGTTCCGCGACTTTGCGCTTCCCTTGACCGAGCGCGAACAGATCAAAGGCTTGATAGGCACACAGGGCGAGAGGCTGGTTTACCTGTACAGCGCCGCCACACGCGAATCATGGCGGCGCAGCGCCGTGTCCGCCGAAAAGCCGCAACTGGCAGACCGTCTGTCCGGGGGCCCTTTGGAGGTGACGGAACAGGAATTCACGGAATTACTCTGGCTCTGGCTCGCCAACAATCTCGACATCAAAGCGCGTGAGATGAGGGCGAACGGGGTCGGGGTTCTCAAACGCGCGAACTTCTGGCATCAGGTCGCGGAAAGGCTGGGCGGCGAGGCGGTCGTGAGCTGGCAGCAAGTTTACGGCAGGCACGTGGGCCGAAAAAGCGACTTCATGCTGGAGGTGAAGTGGCATGCTTCGCGGGCGAAGCGCAAGTTGACTTCGAGGGTCAAGAAACTCTTCAAAGGATAGCTGTCGGGTTATTTTACCCAGACGGTTTCTTCAAGCGCGGGGGCTATCAACCGGCCGAAGTTCAGGTTGTTATTGACCGTGTAGATCACCACCACCTTCTCTTCGACATACCACTGTATACGACTCTCAAAATCCTCTCTCCCGCCGCTACGCCGCAGCATCAACGTCCCGCGCGCCGTCTTCATCGCGCGCCAGCCGTAACCCTCATCGTTGAAGTATGCGGTGAACATCTTCTCTTTGGCCCGTTCCGAGAGAATATTATTCTTACGAAGAGCCTCGACCCATTTATAAAGATCGCCGACCGTGGTGAGAATGTTCCCCGGCCCGCGATTGCCCCACTCGTCGGCCACACGCGGGGTCGGCTTCAGCGTCTCTATGGTGTCGCCGATATAGCCGATGGCTACCCGGGCGTGCTCGAATCTCGGATCCCAAGCGTAGCCCGTCTGTTTCATATCGACAGGGTCGAAGAGATTCCGCTGAAGGTATTTTTCAAAAGCCTGGCCCGACACTATTTCGACGATGGCTGCCAACAGCGTGTAGCCGGAGTTCGAGTAGCGGTATTTTTCGCCGGGCACTGATTCGAACGGCGCGTCTTTGACGGATTGAATGAAGGCTTGGCGGCTGGTGTAATTAAGCGGCGCGCCGTCGAGCGCGAGGCCGGCGGTGTGAGTCAGCAAATGATGGATGGTCGCCCCGCTCTTCTCCTTCGGGAATTCCCCCAGGTGTTTGCTAATCAGGTCGCTGGTGCGGAGTTTTCCACGCATCTCCAGTTGGAGGATGGCCGCCGAAGTGAACATCTTTCCGACGGACGCGACGTGAAAGATAGTTGAAGGCGTGTTCTGAATCCTCAGCTCTCGATTCGCTAGGCCGTAGCCTTTGTGCAAAATGATTTCGCCGTTCCGCGCGACGAGGACGGCGCCGGAGTAACCATCTTTGTAAAAGAGCATCATCCGGTCGTCGAGCTTTTCCCCGAGCCCGTTCATCACAAAACCCTTTTGAAATGCGACGGCCGGCGCCGGTTGGAGTAGGACGCAGAGTAAAATGACCGCGAGCTTTTTCATTAGATTTTTCCTGACATGGCAGGTCGAAGACCTGTTTTTTATCAACCCTTCACAGTTCCCAACACGGCTCGAGTCCGCGCCGTTACACTCCGCTCGCTTCAGAAGCTGAAGCGGGCCTGTAGGTCAAGACGCCGCGGAGAACTCGCCGTTGAATTCGCCTGACCGAAGAGGGGCGAGTTGAGATTGCCGATATAGGAGCCGAAGTTGGCCCGGTTGAAAATGTTCTGGCCCTGCACGGAAAGCGTCAGCCCGTAGCGCCCCTCCGTCGGCTTGCCCGCCTTGTCCACCCCGCCCCTGAAGCGGAAGGTTCTGCCGACGCGCAGGTTGACCTGAAAGAAGTCCGGCCCCTGCCCGAGATTGCGCGGGATGATGGCCTGTCCGGGTTCGGGGTTGGGGTCGAAAGCGCCGAAGGGCGTGATAACGACCCCCGGCTTGTCGAGATTAGTGGCGAGGGCCGGGCGTTCCGTGAAGACGCCGTCGCCGTTAGAGTCTCGCCCGGTAATGATGTTGAAGCGGTTCGCCGACGCCGCCCTGATCAAAGAATTAAAGGTCAGCCCCCACGGCCCTTCATAGCTGATGCCCACGTTGGCGAAGGCGTGAACGTCGTTCAGCACGCTCCCCTGTTCCGCGCTGAGGTCGTAAGAGTCGGCCGGAAAATTCAGCGGCCCGTCGCTGGTGCCCGACTCCCTGCTGAGGCCGATGAGGGCGAACATCGAGAGCTGTTTGTTGAACCGGTTGTTAACCCTGATGAAGAGAGTCCGGTCGGTGTTGGTGGCGCTGGATTCGAATATGAAGATGTTGCCGAGGTCGGGGAGCGGGCGCACCCCGCTGTTCGGGACGTTGGGGTCGAACGTGCCGGGCAGTGGCGCGTTGATGTTGCGCGAGCGCAGGCTGTGAACGTAGCGCTCCAGGACGAAAGCGACGCTGAGGGTGGTGTTGCGAGGCAGTTGCCGCTCCACGCTCAGAGAGGCTTTGAACGAATAGGGCTGGATGAGGTTGGCCTCCGCGCGCCTGATGGTCTGCGGGAAGGTGCCGTTGTTGAGGGCCGCGACCGTGGGCGCTTGCAGGAAAAAGTCCGGGTTGCTGATGATGAACTGCTGCTGATTAACGCCGTCGAAGCGGTTGGTGAGCAGCATCAGGTTTTCGTTGTAGCTGAAATAAAAGATGCCGCCGCCGCCGCGGATCACCGTCTTGGGCTGCTTGGAGGAGTTCGCCGCGCCCGGAGCCCACGCGAACGAGAGCCGCGGCCCCAGATTGAATTTGTCGGTGACGCGGGACTGTACCTGACCGCGCAGGCCGAGCGAGAGCGTAAAGTTCGGCGCGACGCGCCAGTCGTTCTGAACGAAAAGATGTAAGTCCAGTCTGCGCGAGCTTGCCTGCGGGTTGCCGCCCGCGATAGAGAACTGCGCAGGGCGCGCGCCGGGCACGCCCTGCAACACCTGCCGGTATTGTTCGAGGGACGAGAAGGTGAACGTGCCGCCAAAGTTCGCCGACGCCGTATCGGCGACGGTGTACGCGCGGAAACGCCCGCCGAACTTCCAGGTCTGGTTTCCCCTCTGCCACGTCGTCGTGTTCTGCAACTCGTAGAGCTTCCCGAGGTTTGAGGACGGCCCGCCCGGCGGCCCGCCGCCGACGAAGGCGCCCAGCACGTTGATCGTGGGAAGCAAGGCGTCGCCCGTCTGGTTCAGGTTCTCGCGGATGTATTGGAAGCGCGTCTCGTTCAGAACCGACGGGCTGAGCACGGCCGTCTCGGTGAGCTGCAAGACGCTCACGTTGTTCGTCTCGTCGAAGGCGCGCGAGGCCAGCGAGAAATTTCCGACCCCGACGTTCTCCTGCGCGAACCAGGTGTTCTCGAAGCGCGCGGCGAGCGTGTGATTCGGGTGCAACTGGTAATCAACGCGCGTCGAAAAGCTCGTGCGCCGTTGCGGCGTCACGATGACCTGGCTGAACGGCGTGATGTTGAACGACGGGTCGAGGATGGTCGCGTTAATGACGGCATTCTCGGTGATGTCGCGTCGCTCGAAGTTGAGAAAGAAGGATGCCTTCCTGGCGACCAGCGGGCCGCTCAGGCTGCCGCCGTAGAGACGTGCCTGGAAGGGCGCGCGGTTCGGGGCGAACGGGTTGCGCGCGTTCAGACTCTCATCGTTAAAGTTCACGAAAGCCTGACCGTTAAAGCTGCTCGTCCCCGGCTTGGTGAGCACGTCGATGCGGTTGGGGCCGAAGTTGTCCTGCTCGGCGGCGAACGGGTTGGAGTTGATGCGGATTTCACGGATGGACGACTTCGGCGGAAGCTTGCCGCCGTTAAAACCGTCCACGTTGAATTGCACGACATCGGGGCCGTTAACCGGCCCGACCAACGCCTGAAGGTCGGCCGCAAGTTGATCCGGGTCGTCAGACAGCACGTCGAAATCGGAGCCGCGTAAAACGAGGGCGCTCGCGCTGCTGTCCGCCTCCGTGCCCACACGAGCGTCGTTACCTTCGACCGACACCTCTTCGTTCAGCCCGAGGGCCAGTTGAATGTCGTGCACGCCGTTGGGCCCGGCGGCGACGGCCACTTCGAGGTTTTCGTAAGCGACGAATCCCGTCTGGTTCGCCCGCACAATGTATTTGCCGGGCACCAGGCCGGGGATTAGATAGTCGCCCTCGGCGTTCGCCGTGGCGGTTCTCTCCTTACCGTCTGCGTCGCTCGCCGTGACCGTCGCGCCGACGACCGCCGCGCTGTTCTGGTCTGTGATGTGGCCGCGTAAGCCTCCCGTGAGTTGTTGAGCCGAGCTGCCGGAGGCGCAAACGAGAAGGGCGATGATGAGGGTTAAGGCCCGGCGATAGAATTTCTGAATAAACGGCATCGGTAACTTCCTTAATGTTCTTGTCCGAATTTAAGCCTCACGGCTTAAGTGTGGAGCACATATCCCGGACAAAACCTGTGAGGCGCTGGCAGAGATGACTCCTGCGAGTAGCTTCACTTTATGGCGTAATACCACTAGGCAAGCCCAAGCCGAGATTGAAGTCGCGACGCGCAGGGTTTTGCGCGTAGAGTTTCAGGAAATTTTCGACGCCGGCCGTCAGCACAATCGCGCTGACGCGCGAGGGCGTCGTCCCCGTCGTGCTTGACGCGAGGACGCCGTCGCCCACTTTCAAGTCGGCGACGCTGATGGGCGGCTGTTGCTCGATCATCCGTTGAAGCTCCGCCCCGCCCGCGCCCTTACCGGCGGCGCTCCCGGTGGAGCTTTCGACCATCGATTTGACGAGCGCGGGCGAAAGGCGACGCAGTATCGAGTCCCTGTTGACGGCAATCGTGAGCGGCTTATTGGTCGGAATGTCATTAATCGTAATCTCGCCGCTCGCCGCATTGACGGCGGTGATGAAGCCGCCGACCGTCCTGAAGGAGCCGAAGACGACCTCTTCCGCCTTGAAGCTGGCGCCGTCGCTGCTCTTGTCGCCCAGCGCGCGGAACCTGTCGCCCACTTTGATTTCCGCGACGGAGCTGGATGTCGCGTCACTGAACCTGATTGAATCCGGCGCGTAGCGGCGAATGTTACTCCCGCTCGTCGCGATGACTATCGGCCGTTCGCCTTCGGGCGCGCGCGTCAGGAGCGTCACCTCACCCGTCTCGGGTTTGGTCACCGAGACGACGCCTTCGATGCCCCGGCGCAGCCATTCGGCGCGCTCGCGCTCCTTCTTCTGGGTAATCTCATTCTGGTTGATAACGATCAGACCCCGCGCGAGCATCACTTTGCTCGCCGCGTTCACACCGCCGCGCGCGATAACCCGATCCCCGACGCCGATGTCCGTGAGACTGATGGTGATCGCTTTGTCGAGCGTCGTTTCTCCCGCCGGCACGCGCCTGTAGGCGGTCTTCTCGTCGCATTCGATAGTCACTTGCTCGCCCGCCGCGGTCTTTAAAGACAGCCGTCTGGCGCCGACATCAATCGCGACCACTTCGCCCAGCACACGGCTTTGGGCGCTGGCGGGAGTCGTCGTCTGGGTCGAAGTCGGGGGCGTGGTCTGCGCGTCAATCAGACCGCGCGAGCTAAACGCAATCAGGAGAGTTAAGAACGTTGCCGTCAAAAGCTTTTTCATATCCACTTCCTTCACCGGAGCTTGCTCTCCTTAAGGGTCTTAAACCGGGCATTTATCAACTTCACAGGTGCCGCCGGCCGCCGTTGATTAGCATTTCGCGGCTCTTTACCGGCGTTCCCGGCCGCCCGTCACGCACCAACACCCCGGAAGCCGGACTCGACCTGCCGGCTCTGTCCAAAGAGTCTGTTCGGGGGAAACCTTTGGGCGTAAGCTATACCACCCGCACACGCATCTGTCTGTGTGCTGACACACGGAGGGTTCTGTCGCGGGAATTATTTCGGCACGTGGTAAGGCCACGAGCGGCCCGTGCCTATGCGGCGACCGCGAAGAGGCTCTCGACGAACGTCGCCCGCCTCAAATCCGAGTCATCTGTGGGGCGTCTTATAGTCTGATCTCTCCGACCGTCTCGCCGAACTGCACCCTCGTGCCGACGGCGAGGGTAAAGCTGCGCCCCGGCTCGACATCCTTCACGCCCCCGCCCGGGGTGGTGACGACCCACTTCTGGGGCGAGAGGTTCTTCAGCCCCCAGACGCCGGGGGTGGCGGGGTGTTCGGCGACGGCGGCGACCGGGGCGGAGAAGTCGTACATCCTCTGCCCGTTGACGTGGTGCGGGAAGAGCTGCGCGTCGAAGTTGAGCATGACGACGGACGTGCCGATGCGTATGCGCGGCGGGAGCCGCAGCGCGGCCGCGCACGCCCAGCAGAGGCCCGCGTCGCCGCCCCGCGCCTTGAGCGAAGAGCCGTCGTAGAAGTTTTCGAGTGAGCAGTGCGGGCAGTAGAAGATGGCGTCGCGCAAAGAGACCATCGCGCCGCGCCACTCGCTCTCGCGCACGCGGCCGTGGAGCGGGTCGCGCATGCCGTTGGTGAAGGCGCGCGTGAAGAGGTCGCGGAGGGCCTGCGGGTAGATGCGCCAGAAGGCCAGCGCGTTATCGTGTATGCCGGGGACGGGCGCGTTCGAGTTGTCAGCGGGGTCGAAGATGAAGAGCGGCTCCGTGCCGTAGAGCTTGGTCATCGCCGGCAGGTCGAGACACTTGATCTCGGTCTCCTTCCGCCCTTCGAGCGGGTGCGCCACCATCAGCATGTAGAAGAGCAACACGGAGAGCGAGAAGAGGTCGGTCTGCGTGGACGGGACGGCCTCGCCGCGCACGACCTCCGGGGCCATGAAGCGGGGCGTGCCCAGCACCCCGAGCACGCCCGCGCCGTCCACCGAGACGTTGTCGTTGTCGGCGATGAGCACGTCCCCGTTGTCGGGGGCGAAGAAGGCGTTGCCGAAGGAGATGTCGCGGTAGCACAAGCCCTGCGAGTGGAGCAGCAGGTAGTTGTGCGAGAGGTTGAGGCCGGCCGTGGCGAGCGCGCGGAAGGTCGGCTCGATGCGGCGCTTCATCAGGTCAACGATGTTCTTAAAGCGCTTGGGCCGGAGCGGCATCACGTAGCCGAAGCCGGCGACGCCGGGCGCGGTCGTGACCTCCAGCGGCCAGAGGAAGTGCTCGCTCGGCGGCCCCTTGCGCACGAGCAGCTCGATGGCGGCGCGCTGCTCCGGCGTGGACATCTGCGGGAAGAACCACTTGAGCGCCACCGCCTCGCCGCCGAGCGTGGCCTTGTAGACTTCGCCCTGCCCGCCCGCGCCGAGCAGTTCGTCGGCCACGCACTCCATCCCCGAGGGCTCGCACCGCACGGCCTGCCCCGGCCTGAGCATCTGATCCATCCTGTCCCCCCTGCGGGGGAGGATGAGTGTTGGGTTTTAGGTTTTGGGTGTTGGGAAAGACAAGTTGTTCTCCCCAACACCTAACACCTAGCACCCAACACCCTCCCCCCCTCCCTTCACTCATCAAGGTTGCGCTCGGACTCCACCCGAGCGCCGTCCTCGACGCCCCAGGAACCGAGCCCGTTGCCGGTGAACTCCGAGTCCTCCACGCGGGCGGTCGCGCCCGCCGCGGCCTCGATGCCGAAGCGCGCGTTGTCGTGGATGGTGGACTCGATGACGGCGAGCACCGAGCCCGCGCCGACCGACACCCCGGAGCCCGAGTTGTCGCCGACCTCGCAGCCTTGCAAGAGCGCCTGTCCGCCTTCGCGGACGAGGACGCCCGAGTCCTGGCCGCCGTGGATGCGGCAGCCATTCAGGAACAGCCGGCCCCGGCTCGTCACCGCCGCCTCGGCCTCCCGGTGGCCGTAGAGTTCGCAGTCTTCGAGGACGGCCTCGCCCTCGCGTTGGACGAAGACGCCCGAGTTCTCGCCCTCGTGGACGTGGCACGAGCGCGCCGTCAACTTCGCACCTTCGCTCGCGCCGAGGTTCGCCAGGCGGTTGCCGTAGACCTCGCACTCTTCGAGGAGGGCGTCTCCGTCCTGCCACACGACTACCCCGGCGTTCGCGCCGCCGTAGACCTTGCTGCGTCTGATGGCGGGGCGCGCGTCGCCGGTGACGGCCATGCCGACGTTCGCGTGGCCGTAAACCTCGCAGTCTTCGATTGACCCCGACGCGCCGTCGAAGAAGTAAAGGCCGGAGTCGGCGCCGTCGTGAATCCGGCACCGCTTAATCAAAGGCGCGGCCTCGGGGCCGTGGACGGCGACGCATGAGAGCGTCTCAGACGAAACGTCGCAGTCTTCGAGCACCAACTCGCCGCGCGGCACGTCCACGGCGAAGGAGCCCGCGCCGCCGCCCGCGACCCCGCGCAGCGTCAGCCCGGCCACCCTCGCGGCCTCCGCACTCGACTTCAGACAACTCGCCCCGACGACCCTGACGACGATCTCGTCGCGCGGGCCGTCGCCGACGACGTTGACCCGCTTATCAAGGATGATGCTCTCTTCATACACGCCCGGTCGGACGAGGATGCGCCCGCCGGGGGTGACGTTCGCGAGCGCCTCCGCGATGGTGGCGTAATCGCCGTCGCCCTCCGCGGAGACCACCACGGAGCCCGCGTCCGCGGGCGCTCGCGCGGGCGAGGTGTCCGCGGCCACCTCCCGCGCCGCCGCCCGTTCCGGGTCTTCGACTTCACCCGAACCGCCGGCCGGCGACCCCGCGTGTACTGCCTCTTCGAGTGTCTTCAGTTCGTCGTCGGAGATGAGTCCCAGCGCGAGCGCCCAGGAGTTGACAGACCACGCGGCGGCCGGCTCGGAGAGGGCGCGGTTGTCCGAGAGGCGGCGCGCCAGACGCGCCAGCAGGACTGTGCGCGGCGTGCCGGCAGAAGCGGCAGACAGGTCTTGAGGGACGTGCTCTTCGAGCGCCGACACCAGCACGGAGACTTCGCGGCGGTGCTGCGCGGAGTAGTCCTTCAGGAGCCCTTCGCAGCGCCGCACGTCTTGGACGACCGACTGCCCGTGCCGCGCGACAATCTCCCGCAGCTTCTGTCTCGGCTGATCGTTCATGCGCCCTGCCCGTCGGGTTCCGCCGCCGGGACGACGGCCCCCTCGGACGGGACTGAAGCGTCCGGCGGTTGGTTCGCGGGCGGCGGGGCCGGCGTCTGGGCCGCCTCGACGCTTTCCGCCGACGGCTCCGCGTCGGTCTGACGCAGGGCGTCCATGCGGCAGATAAGTGCGACCGTGCAGTCGTCGCCGCTGCCGGAGCGCGTGGCCTCTTCGAGCCAGCCCTTGAGGCTCGCGTTGATGGAGTCGAAGCCGTCGGCGCGCAGCATCTCAAGCAGGTCGCTCCCGACTTTCAGGAACCCGGCCGAGTCGGAGAAAGAGTTTACGTAGCCGTCGGTCGAGAGCAGGAGGAGCGCCGGGGGCTCGCCCGCGAACGGTTGGAGCCGGACGCGGAAGTTCTCTTCAGCGTCGCGCGTGCAGAGCGAAGTGGTCTCGTTGGCGAAGAGGCGTTTGTCGTCCGGCAGCGCCCGCGTGACCTCGCCCGTTCGGGAGACGTTGATGATTTCGCCGTCGCCGAGTTGCAGATAGAGGGCGAAAGACTCTTCGACGGCGACGGTCAGGGAGGTCGCCCCATAGGCGAGCAGCGGGTTGCCCGCCACCAGTTTGAGCGCGTGCGGGCCGTCCTTCTTCTCGACGGCTTCGAGTTCCGCCTCCGTGAACGGCCGCGCACTGAGGTCGGCCTCGACCGCCGCGCGCCAGCGCCTCACGAACTCCCGCGGCAGATAGTCCCGCGCCCTGCTCTCGATTGCCGCGTGATCGAGGAGGTCGGGCGACTCGTCGAGAAATTCACCGACGAGTCGCGCGGCCTCCTTCACGGCGAAGCGCGAGCCGCGGTCGCTGCGGAAGCATTTGTCGCTCCCGTGACCGTCGGAGACGGAGACGACGACGGGCAGACCCCGGCCCGACTCGCGCACTTGCAGGATGGCGTCCTGATTCGGGATGCCCGCCCGCAGGTGCGACGCGCCGGGCACGGTCTCGCCCATCACCCGCCATTCGGGCGGGCTCGTTTGTTCGGCCACCGGCTCGGCTCCTTACCAGACGTCGTCGATGGTCTGCTGGTTGTTGGCGGCCTCGTCGTCAACGGGCGCCTGACTCCCGCCCGGCGCCGCCGCCGCGGCCTGCGCGCCGGGCGCGGGAGCGGCGGTCGGGATGGGCACGGGCGTCGTGGGCGCGTCGATGCCCGCGGGCTTATCCGCGCCCGCGGCGGGCGAGGAGGCGGACTTCAGGACTGCGGTCGAGGCCCACTTGATGTGGCGGACGAGCGCCTCCGGGCTGTTGGCCGCGAGCGGCTTGAGTTCGGTGTTGCCGATGAAGCGCTGCAAGACTTCCGGGTCGGCGTCGCGCCCGATGGAGATGGCGATGCGGACTGCCTTCTTGCCCCACGGCTCGTCCAACAAAGCCTTGAGCCCGGCCTCGAAGTCGTCGGTCGGCTGTCCGTCGGAGACGAGCACGAGGACGGGCGGCAGCGCACGCTCGCTCATCGGCGGCATCTTCAACTGTTCGGCGACGAGTTCGAGCGCCTTGCCCATGTCGGTCTCGCCCTCGGCCGCGAGGTCTGTCCAGCCGAAGTCGGCCACGGGCGTCGGCTGCGTGATGTGCCACTGCGCCCCGTTCGAGAACTTGACGGCGCGGACTAAGACCTGCGCGTTCGGGTTGTCCTCGGCGACCTTCCGCATGTGCGGGATGGCTTCGCGGATGGCGGTGTTGAGCGCCTGTATCTTCCCGTCCTGCTCCATCGAGCCGGAGCTGTCTGCGATCCAGATGAAGTGGAGCGGCCTCGAAGCCAACTCGCCGCCCGGTCGTCTGCTCATAATTTCAGTTCTCCTTATGTGCTCTCGAAATCACTTCGGGCGGAGCAAACTCCGCCCCCATACCGCGCCGCCTGCGGCGCACGAACAGGCCCGACCCTCGGAAGGGAACTGTCCGTCACGAACTCTGGAAGGGGATGCGGTTCAATATACCAGAACCGGCCCCGGCCGTCTTTGTCGCACGGCCCGCTCAACGCGTCTGTACGGGAGCAGGCTCAAGATTCCTCTGCTGCTGCTCCTCGCGCAGAATGTCGACGACGAAGGGCACGCCGACCGCCAGCAGCACGGACAGAAGCACCAGCAGAAAGCAGCCGATCAGACACCCGCTCCGTCGGAAGCTACGGCCTCGTGGGGCGGGGTCGGCCGAAGGCGACTGGAGCCAGCCGGGGTTCGACGCCTGAGTCGAAGAATGCGTCGGCGGTGCCGGACGCTGTGCGACGATAATCGGGCCGCCCTGCGCGGGCGTGCGCGTCGCACGCGAGGCGGGCGGCGCCGCGCTGGTGCGGGTTGAAGCCGCGGGCGTGCGGGCGGGCGGAGGCGGGGGGCTTTGTCGCGCCCGAGGGGGTGTCGCGTCCTCTATGCCGCCCGCATTCGCCTCGCCTCCGCCCTCGGGCCGTCGCGCCGCGGGCGCCGGTGCTTCTTCGACACGCGTCGCCGCTTCAGCGCGCCGACCCTCTAGCTCGTGCAGTTCGGCTTCAGAGACGACGCCGAGCGCGAGCGCCCACGAATCCACGGCCCAGCGTGAAGCCTCCCCGGTCAGCGCCAGTTGATCTTCCAGGCGCTTCGCCAGCCGCGTCAGGAGCAGCCCCCGCGGCACGGAGTTGCGCCCCGCCATCAGGTTGAGCGGCACGCGCTCGCGCAAAGCGCCGACCAGAATATTTATTTCCCGGCGGTGTCCGCCGCACAGGTCACGCAGCAGCCCCTCGCAACGGCGCGCGTCGCTGCAAAGCCCCGGCCCATGCCTGGCTATCAAC
>JBEVJD010000268.1:0-11298 GCA_040510435.1 Pyrinomonadaceae bacterium
GAGAGACTGTTTTCCGCGAGCCTTGCTAACCGGGGAGGGTGCGGAAAGGCTTCCCACTTCCCTGTCTTTCCGCGAGCTATCCGCCAACGCTGTACGACGCCGGGGCGGGCGCCGGTTTCAAAATATATCACGAGGGGAAAGTAGACAGTAGTCAGGAGACAGTAGTCAGTAGGCTCCGCCCGGCACAGGTTGTCGATGAGAACCTGACGGTATGGGCGACGAATGGTTTTTCTACTGTCTCCTGACTACTGCTCTTCGTTCTTATGGATGTCCCCGGAGCGGACGGCCGTTGGCGAGCAAGTCTTCCAGCTCGGGGTTGGTCGGCAGCGCCGTGCGCGCGCCGAGCGCCCGGCACTTGAGCGCCGCGACGGCGCAGCCCGTGCGCAGGCAGCCCTCGACCTCCTCGCCGCGGAGCATGCCGTAGATGAAGCCCGCGTGGAAGGCGTCGCCCGCGCCCGTCGTGTCGTGGCAGCCGCCGGGCACCGCGAAGGCGGGCGACTCGACGAAGACGCCGCCGTGGTAGACGACCGCGCCGCGCTCGCCCAGCGTCATCCCGACCACCGCGTCCGCGCGCAGCTTCGATTTCATCTCGACGAGAGCGGCGTGCTCGTCGTCGATCCCGGTCAGACGGCGCGGGAACTCGTGCGACGAGATGAGCACATCAACGTGCGGCAGAAGTTCTCCGAGCCCTTCGTAGACGTTGTCGATGTCGAGCGAGACGACGGTGCCCGCCTCGCGCGCCTCGCGTGCGACGCGGGCGCGGGCGTGCGTGTCGTGCCCGTCCATGTGGAGCACGCGCCCGCGCGCGCCGAAGCCGTGGGGCGCCTCGTGCTCTTCGTAGGAGAGGCGCGCGTCTCTGTCCCAGATGACGGTGCGCTCGCCCGTGCGCTCGTCGATGAGGATGTAGGCGATCTGGTTGGCGGCGCCCTCGACCACCTCGGCGAACTCCACGTCCACGCCCTCGGCCCGCAGCGCCTCGAAGCCGAAGCGGCCGGCGTCGTCCGAGCCGAAGCGGCCGGCGTAGGCCGTCCTCATCCCGAGCCGCCTCAACCCCGTCATGGCGCTCGCCGTCTCGCCGCCCGCGCCGCGCTCGTGCTCGACCAGGCGAACTTTCGTGTCGTAGGCGGGGTAGTGCGGGACGACGACGAGGTAGTCCACGGCGTTGAGGCCGAAGCCGACGGCGTCGAACTCTCTGGCGGGCGGGGGCTCGAAGGGGAATCGCACGGCGCAGGATTATACACAACGGGCGCGCGCGCCGAAGCCGCGGGCGCGCGCGCCACACGTTTCCGCGCGGCGCGCGCGGTGCGCTACACTGTCCGCACACGGACAGCTTAGGCGTGCGAGCCAGCGGGTGATGCCCTTGACCCTCGAAGAGAAACTGAAGAACCTGCCCACCGCCCCGGGCGTCTACCTGCACAAGGACGCCGGGGGCAAGATCATCTACGTCGGGAAGGCGAAGAACCTCCGCAACCGCGTGCGCTCCTACTTCCAGTCGGGGCGCGGGCACGACCGCAAGACGCGCGAGCTGGTCAAGCGCATCACAGACCTCGAATTCATCGTCACCGACACGGAGGTCGAGGCGCTCGTCTTAGAGTCCAACCTCATCAAGCAGCACAAGCCGCGCTACAACGTGCTGCTCAAAGACGATAAGCAGTACCCGCACCTCAAGCTCACCATCGCCGAGCCCTTCCCGCGCGTGATGATCACGCGGCGCATCCAGCGCGACGGCGCGCTCTACTTCGGCCCCTTTCTGCCGGCCGCGCTCGCGCGCCGCACCATCGACCTCATCAACCGCACCTTCCAGCTCCGCACCTGCGACATCGACATCGACGGCCGGCTCCCGCGCCCCTGCCTCGAATACCACATCAAGCGCTGCCTCGGCCCCTGCGTCAAAGACCTCTGCAAGCCCGACGAGTACGCCGAGTCCGTGCGCGACGTGCGGATGTTTCTGGAAGGCAAGAACAGGGAGCTGGCCGACCAGTACGAGCGGCGGATGCAACAGGCGTCCGACGAGATGCGCTTCGAGATGGCCGCGAAGTACCGTGACCTGCGCAAGACCGTGCTCGCCGTCTCCGAGCAGCAGAAGATGGCCTTCACGCAAGACCTCGACGTGGACATCTTCGGCTTCCACCGCGAGGGCGCGCGGCTCGCGCTGCAACTCTTCACCATGCGCGAGGGCAAGATCGTCGGCCGCCGCGAGTTCTTCTGGGAAGACCTGCCCGAGGACGACACGTTCGACGCGGCCTCGTTCCTCTCCGACGTGCTGACGCAATACTACTCGACCGACTACGTGCCGCGCGAGATACACGTCCCCGTCGATTTCGAAGACCGGGAGCTTCTGGAGAAGGCGCTGAAGGAGCGCAAGGGCCGGCGCGTCCGCATCCTCGACCCGCAGCGCGGGCAGAAGCGCGAGATGATCGAGCTGGTCGAGAAGAACGCGCGCATCGCCTTCGAGCAGCGCTTCCGCGTCTTGAAGCCCGACATGGAGCGCGTGCTCGAAGAGTTGCAGGAGGTCTTGGAACTGCCGCGCTTCCCCGCGCGCATCGAATCGTTCGACGTGTCGAACATCTCGGGCTCGGAGAACGTCGCCGCGATGGTTGTCTGCGAGAACGGGAAGATGAACCGGCAGGAGTATCGCAAGTTCAAGATCAAGACCGTGGAAGGCTCGAACGACCCGGCCTCGATGCGCGAGGCCGTCTTCCGGCGCTACCGCCGCCAGCTCGACGAAGGAAACCCTTTGCCCGACCTCGTCATGATCGACGGCGGCAAAGGACAGCTCTCGGCCGCCGCCTCCGCGATGCGCGAGCTAGACCTCGAAGCCATCCCGATGATCGGCGTCGTCAAGCCCCCGCGCCGCCACAACGATGTCTCGCACCTCTTGCAAAAGGGGCGCGAAGACTCGCCCATCTATCTCGACTCGCACTCGCCCGTCCTGCGCCTCATCCAGTTGATACGCGACGAGACGCACCGCACGGCCGTCACCTACCACCGCAAGCGGCGCGAGCTGCGCGACTTCACCTCGGAGCTGACGGCCATCCCCGGCGTCGGCGAGAAGCGAAAGAACCGCCTGCTCCGCAACCTCGGCTCCATCCAGAAGGTCGCAGAGGCCACTGTCGAACAGCTCTCGCCCTTCGTCGGCCGCAAGACCGCCGAGGACATCTTCGGGCACTTCCGACGCCAGCGGGCACTGGCCGGACTGCCGGAGGACGCGGTTGAGAATGCCGACACGTCAGCCGCCGAGGCCGTGGTCGTGACCACGCCCGAGGGCGAGGCCGCGGGGCTCCACCACCCCGACGACCACACCATTATGACCGACGAGACCATCGCCGACGAGCACATCGAGACGCGCCTCGTAGACCCCGACGGCGACGCCGAAGACCTCCAACCCATCCGCTCCGTTGACCACACGGGCGCCCCGCGCCAGCGCCGCAAGTCCACACGCAAACGCGGCGAGCGCTCCACCAACCCGCACGGAATCAAGAGAGAGAAGCTGGCGGGGGAAGAACAGTAGTCAGTAGTCAGTAGTCAGTAGTCAGTAGAAAAATCAAAAGCGGCGCGTCCCGGCTAATGGCTGAGACGCGCCGCCCGTTTCTTACCTACTGGCTACTGACTACTGTCTACTGTCTACTTCTTCTTCCGATGCTTCTCGATGTAGGCGCGCGCGAAGTCGTTGAGGTGCGGGGCCTCGCGCAGGCCGATCTTCTCGGCCTCCTTCTCGGCGTCTTCGATTGTCCAGCCGTCGCGCAGCACGCGGCGGATCATCCAGAAGGCGCCGACGCGGATGGCGCCCGTGCAGTGGACGAAGGCGGGGCGGTTCGCCTCGTCGTCCGTCAGCTTCAGAAACTCCGTGACCTGCTCCTCCTTCGGCTCGCCGTAGGCGACGGGGATGTTGAAGTAGCGGAGACCCAAACGCTCCGCCTCCGCCTTCTCCTCCTCCGCGCGGTGCTCGCTCGGCTGGCGCAGGTTGATGATGGCACTGACGCCCTCCTCCTTCAGCTTCGCCAGGTGCTCCAGGCGCGGCTGACCGCCCGTGCAGAACTCCCGGTTGACCCGCACGAAGTTGCGTATCGGCGGCGTCTCCTGAGGCGCGGCCGAAGCGTAAGCGACGCAGAGCAGCGCGGCGGCGGCGGCGACGACCGCCACGAGTTTTCTTTTCGAGATGAACGTCACGCGATGCCTCTCTTCAACCTGACTTCTTCAAAGGCGTTCGGCCACGGCGGCGCTGCGCGGGCTGCCGCTCAGGGGGCCCCGTATTTCAGTTGCACGACCTTCGCGCGCCCCGGCGCGTAGACGGTGACGACGAAGAGGTCGTCGAACTTGCTCTCGTCAATCGTCGGCACAAGGTCGCCGCCCAGCGCGCGGATGAGGTCGGGCACGCTGTTGGAGTGACCCACGACCAGCACGGCCTCGCCCGCGTGCCCTTCAACGCTGCTCTTCAACTCGCGGATGGACTGCTCGCTCACCTCCCTCGGCCTGTCCGGCTTCACGCCGAGCGCCACGACGCTTACGGGCACGCCCAGCAGCTTCGCCAGCGGCTCCCCCGTCTGCTTCGTGCGCGCGAACTGCGAGGTGTAGACGCCCTTCACGCCTGCGCCCGACAGCAGGCGGGCCAGCGCCTCGGCGCGCGCACGGCCCGCCTCCGTCAGCGCCGGGTCTTGCGCGGGCTCCTGCGCCTTCTCCGCGTGGCGGACGAGAAAGACCGTCGTCACCTTGCCGCCGCCCGCGTCGCCCTGCGCCGGCTTCGCGTCCGACGCCTGCCCCACGCACACGCCCGCCGAGACCACAAGCATTAACAGAGTCGACCACGCACGACACGCCCGCGAAAAAGTCGCCATAAATTTTCACCCCTCGCTTTTTTTTAACGGAACAGATTCCTGAGAGCTTCGGTCAGAGCAACGCTCCACGCCCGACATTTATACCCACCGACACCGACTCGCCGCAACGCCTCGCACATGGTGCCGGCGCAGGGCGGGCGGATTACATGTGCGGCCTGAGGGAGCGCGCGACGAGGCCGATGCCTCCGGCGAGGAGGATGAGCATGACGAGTGTGTTGAAGAGGCTGGTCGGCTGGAAGTAGACGCCGAGGTTGGCGATGATGCCGACGAAGATGATGACGACGCCCGCGAAGGTGAGCAGCCAGCCCGCGATTGAGCGGCCGTTGAAGAAGAGCAGCCCCGTGCCGAAGAGGAGCGGCAGCAGGGAGAGGCCGAAGGCGTTGTAGCCCCACAAAGTCCAGTAGCCGCTCGTCACCGTCACGCGCTGCGTCAGAAGGTACGCCCCGGCGACGGCCATCCCCAAGCCCAGCAGAAACTCGCCCACCCCGCCACTCGTCCCGCCCGCACCGCGCTTCCGCCCGTCCGTCTCCTCGCCTGAATCCATCCCTGCCTCCGTTGTCTCTCGCCGTTTCAAAGGCGCGGCCTCAACGTCCAGCCCTCGCCATCCTGCAACTCGACCTCGCGCGCGCCGATTTCGACCAGCAGCCTCCGGCATTCATTCTTCGAGCGCGAGGGGCCGGCCTTCCTGCACAAGGTGTCGAGGGAACGGCCGTCCGGATACTTAGGGTCGCTGAGCAGCTTTCGCAGCACGCCCTTGAGCCCCTCGTCATCCGCCCGCCCCGGCGCGCCGGCCGCGCCGTTGTTCGACGCCCCGGCGGCGGCCGGCTGTTGAGTCGGGCCGGGCTGCGCCCGCGCGACCAGCTCCGCCACCTTCTCCGCGGTCTTCTGCGCGGCACCCCTGCGGCTGCGCAAGTCTACAATCTCCGGCAGGTCGTTGATGAACTGGTAGCAGTCGCTGCTGTCGGCCAACTGGATGGGGTGCAGGTCGCTGATGGGCGACGGGATGTCGGCCAACTGCGCCCCCTTCGCCAGAAGCGGGATCGAAGGCACCTTCTGCCCCCACGCGGCCCCCAGCTCGAACATCACGTAGCTCGACTCGTGCGTGTCCGGCGTCAGGATGCCGAGGACGGCCTTGGCGTGGCGAATCTCGGCGCGGAGCCTGTCCGGCGTCCGCTCGCCCATGCGGAGCTTGTAAGGGTGGACGGAAGTGCAGCGGATGTCCTCCCTCTCGACGTAGAAGGTGGCCTCCAGCATCCGCGCGAGCGCCGTGGCGATGTCCACGTCCTTGTGCCTGTGGCTGATGAAAATCTGCGGGTACCGCCCGCGCATCTCCGCGAAGTGCCCCGTCACCGCCCGGTCTATCTCGGCGGCCGTACTGGAGAGCGACCGGCTGTCGCCGCCCTTGAGGCCGATGGCCTGGATGTCCCCGACGATGAGGGGCACGCCGATTTTACCCACGAGGACGGGCAACAAGACCAGCCCCCGCGAGTCGGCGAAGACGCGCGCCGCGCCTATCTCGGCCATCACGAAATGCGAGTTCAAAGAGTTGGCCGAGAGCAGGACGGCCACCGCGTCCGAAGACCCGAGCGAGTCCAGCAGGAACCTCCGCCAGTCGTGGCCGGCGAGCAGCCCGTTGGCGTCGAGCCGCACCTTGTGCCTCTGCGCCTCCAGCGCCTTCTGTAAGCCGAGCGCCAGCGGTTTGTCGTTCGACTGGTACGAGATGAAGATGGTGGCCACGGCTCCCCTTTCGTGAGTCTGAAGACGGTTTCGGGTTTGCCAACCGGCGGCCGCTGACGGCGACGGCGGGCATGATAACACCGAAACGTCATCCGGGCGGGTTCAATCCCGCGGCACCTACCGCCGGAGCGCGTTGTACTTCTTCAGAATCTCGACCGTCTTCTCGATGGGCAAAGCCTCGACGCGGGCGCCGCCGCGCCCCGTGACGGTCGTGGCGCGGAGCAGGGAGTTGTAGACGGCCTCCTCGGTCGCCTCGACGCAGGCGAGGAAGAGGGGCGACATCGAGTCGTTGGGGAGGAGTTCGACGCGGCGCAGGGAGATCTCGCCGTGCTTGATTCGATTCTGCGGCGCCGTGCTGAAGGCGACGACATAATCGCCACTCCCCTGAGTCGAAGGCGACCCGGTGCGCGCGAGCCCCAGCATGGCGCGCGCGGCGAGGCGCCGCAGGTTGCGCGCGTCGAGCGGCGCGTCCGTCGCAACGACAACGATGACCGAGCCGTCCGCGCGGTCAACGTCCGACGAAGGCCCCGGCCGTTCCTTCTTCCGTTCAGACCGGCGCGCGGGCTCAAGGTCGTCTTTGAGGTAGTAGCGGCCCAGCTCGCGCCCGACCGGCGCGCCGTTCATGGTGAGCACGCCGCCGTAGTTCGTCTGCACGAGCACGCCGACCGTGTAGCCGCCGTAGCGCGCCGGCACCACGCGCGAGGCCGTGCCGATGCCGCCCTTGAAGCCGAAGGCCACGGTGCCCGTGCCCGCCCCGACCGAGCCCTCCTCGACCTCGCCGCCCTTCGCACCTTTGAGCGCCGCGAAGACCTCGTCGCGCCCGACGTGGCGGCCGCGGATGTCGTTGAGTTGCCCGTCGTTCGTCTCGGCGACCAGGGCGTTGACGCTGCGCACGTCCTCGTTGCCGGGAAGTTGAAGCATCCACTCGACGAGCGCGTCGGCCGCGCGCGGCACGTTGAGAGTGTTCGTTAAGAGAATCGGCGTCTCAAGCTCGCCCAACTCCTCGACCTGCGTCGAGCCCATCAGCTTCCCGAACCCGTTGCCGACGAAGACGGCCGCGGGCACCTTCTCCCGAAACAGATTCCCCCCGTGCGGCACGACGGCCGTCACGCCCGTCCGCACGTCTTCACCACGAATCAAAGTCGCCTGGCCGACCCTCACGCCCTCAACGTCCGTAATGGCGTCGAGCCTCCCTGCCGGCAGCACCCCCACCCGCAACCCTATGTCGCGCGCCCGCGGCCGCCTCTGTTCGTTGCCAGTCTGAATCATCAACGGGAGAAAGAGTAGCAAACAGAGAAATGATTTGTGGATCGTCATGACGTGTGCGGAGCGCCGCGTGTTTGCGATTTGACCGACGCCGCTAACCGGCGCGCGAATTATTCTCTACCTCCTGTGCGTCTTCTTCGTCCAGTTCTTCTTGCCCCGTAGTTCTCCGCTCCTGACGCGGAAGCACGTCGGCGACCGCCGGGATGAGCGGGTTGTTCGGCCCCGAAAGTCTCTGCAAAAACGCTCCGACTCCCGCGCCCGCCAGCAGCGGAGTGAGCGGCAGCGCCCAAGGGCCACTCACCCCCGCGAAGTTGAGGAGGGTGAACAACCACACGAGGACGATTGACAGGCATATCAGAATATTTGGAAACACGGCGCCGCTGCGGAAGTCCCCCGGTAGTGTGATGATGCCGCGCAGCGCGGCCTGGGGCTTTAGTCTGCGCGTCATGGGACGAACCACCCTGAACAGCATCCAGATGCATAGCGAGAGCACGAACAAGAGGCCAAGACCTGTCACCGAGAAGATTCGGCTCGACGGCTCGATGAGAACGTAGCTGGAGCCTCCCACCGGAGGCAAGTGCTGTTTGAACGCCGCGTAGCTTTCTTCAACTGCGACCAATTTATCTTCCGCCACCACGAATTTATCTTCCGCCGCCACCGACACATCTTCCGCCAACATCCGCCGATAATCCCTCAAGCGGAGCGTGAAACCGATGTGCGTGTGCGGGAAGTAGGGGTTCGGGTGGTCTTTCCCTTCCCACTTGCGCGCCTGCTCGTAGGCTTCCTCAATGATAAACGACCACTGCCCGAAAGCGCCCGGCAGCTGGTGCTGTTCTATGTCGGCGGTGATGACTCTGACGCTGGACTGAAACTCATTCAACCACCGGGCGTCCATGCTTTGCACGCGAGGCGGCGAGAGCGTGAGGACGAAGACTTGATTCGTCCGGTACGCCCGGAACTGAAGGGCCAAGACCGCGAGGAGGAACGCCAGCGGGAGCGCGTAGCCGCAGAGGGCGAGCGCCCTCCCGACACGCTGCCTGTACCGCCGGATGCGAAGGTCTCGCGGCACGCACCGCCAGAGCTTGAGGTGGCGACGTATGTCGGACGTGTAGCCGTCGGCTCGCGCCCGGAGCACGAACACTGCGTAATCGACGGCCCTGTTGTCCACCATGTGGACGCCGTCTACCAAAGATTCGGCGATGGGGATAGCGAGGCGGCCGGGGAAGTATTCTTCGAGGGGCCAGACGGTCGCGTCCGTGCGCGGGGGGAGAAGGGCGGCGCGGGCGCGGAGGTCGTCGGGGCGACTCTTGAGCATCTCGGCGAGCGTGCGACCGGCGTGGGCTTTGACGGTGGGGTCGGGGTCGTTGAGGAGCAGGACGAGTCGGTCGAGCGCTTCGTCGGTGCCGATGTCGCGGAGGAGTTGGACGGCGGCCTCGCGCCAGCGGGGCGAGGGGTGTTTGAGGAGGACGGGGATGACCTTCATGGCCGCTTCGGGCGAGGTGGCGAGGGCGGATTCGAGGGCGGAGGCGCCGCTCTCGCCGTAGCCTTCGGCGAGGCGGTCTATGGCCCGGGCGAAGAGGTCGCGCGCGGGGTCGAACTCGGGAGCACGGCGCTGCGCGAGCGAGGAGAGCACTTCGAGCGCGGCCTTGTATTCGACGGAGGGGGAGACGAGGTCGTGCAGCTCTCGGGCGACGCGTTCGACGAGGGCGCGGTCGGGCGGCTCCTTCATGTAGAGGATGCAGCGGCCGGCTTCGAGCCAGCGCCCCTGTCCGACGAGGGTGTTGACGACGTAGGCGAGCGCGGGAAGGTTCTCCACGAGGCCGCAGTAGAAGTAGAGGACTTCGATGAACTCGGGGCGGCTGCCGAAGTGTTCGACCACCTCGGGCGTCTCGCGCGTGCGGCGCGCCTCGCGGGCGGCGAAGTACTCCTGGATGGTGCGGTGCGCGCAGGTGTAGCTGCCTTCGTGGCCGGGCTTGATGATGCCGTTGACCTCGACGAGTTCTTTGATGAGGTCGCGCGGGTCGAACTTCTCCTGGCGCAGAACCTCCTCGGCCTTGCGGCGGATGACCTCGTGCGTGAACTCCTCGGGGTCTTCGTGGCGCGCGGCCGTCTCAAGGCGGTCGAGC
The DNA here is from genome assembly GCA_040510435.1 of Pyrinomonadaceae bacterium. Lineage (GTDB taxonomy): Bacteria > Acidobacteriota > Blastocatellia > Pyrinomonadales > Pyrinomonadaceae > QHXN01. The sequence goes on from JBEVJD010000268.1 coordinate 9,965, forward strand.
GCCACGCGTTCGAGAATCTGCCGCTTGTCGTCGGCGTCGAACGCCTGGCGGACGTTGCGGCGCGCGGGGCGGTGGACGAGCAGCTCGTCCACGGCGTCTTTGTAGAAGCGCTCGCGCGAGGAGGGCAGCTCGAAGTTGTCCGTGTCGAGGTAGAGCCCCGTCAGGATGGTCAGCAGCAGCGGGTTGCGGCAGATGTCCCTGATCTGCGGGTCGTCCTGGATGAGGCCGTAGAGCTTCATCGCCGTCCGCCCCTTGTGCGCGGGCCAGCCCTGTAGGAAGACGCGCATGTGGTGGTTGGCGAAGGGCTCGACGCGCACGACCTCGGGGATGACGCCCTGCAAGTCCTTCGTCCGGTAGCTGTGCTCGCGGCAGGTGACGAGCAGGCGGTTGCGCCGCGCGCTCTGGTCGTCGTACTCGCAGAACTTTTGAATCTGCTCGGCGACGAAGTCCCGACTCGCGCCCACCTCGTCGAGCCCGTCGAGGATGACGAGCAGCTTCCCCTGTTCGAGCGCGGAGGCCACGAACTTATCCGCGCCCGGGAAGTGGTGGTCGGCGAAGGCCGCGACGACGGCCTGCTCGACCGTGTGCTCCTTCTTAGCAAGATTCCTCAACACGACGAAGACCGGGATGAGGTCTTTGAGCGCCTCCTCGCGCACGCGCCCCTTGACGACGCCGGTGACGAGGCTCTTCATCAGCGTTGTCTTGCCCGTGCCGGGGCCGCCGAGCACGATGCAGCGGTAAGAGGCGGCGGCCTGCGCGAACAGGTCTACGCTCTCCTCCGTCGCGCCGGAGATGAGCTTGAGCGGGGCGAAGGCGTGTTCGAGCGGGACTTCGAGGTTCGGGCCGACCGGGTTCTCGATGCGCGTCAGGTTCGAGCGCGAGACGTGCCGCTTGTAGCTGCGCAACGAGATCGAGAGCGGGTTACGCGGGGCGATCCAACTGTAGACGCTCTCCGTGACGAACCGGACGGGGCGGAGGATGAGGTTCATCAGCCCCTCGGCGGCCGCCTTGCCGAAGGTGCCCATCAGCGTCGAGATCAGCGCCGTGATCGTGGCCGTGATGATGATGAGGGAGATGGTTCCGGCCTCAGGGGCTTTGCCTAAATCCACGGGCAGGCTCCTTAACTCAGGTTAAGACCCTCGGGCCGGCGGCGTGTTGCGACTGAGAAGCCGGCGCGCGACGGGCTCTGAGCTAAAGAGTAACGGCGCCGACGTGTTCGAGGGCTGAGGATTCAATTGCCGCGGCGCGCGCAGTATATCACCGGTAGGTCTTCACACGTGCGGGTCACTTCGGCGCAGCTTGCCTATTGGCTCGAAGTTGTGACGCTCGGAGTT
>JBEVJD010000269.1:0-23732 GCA_040510435.1 Pyrinomonadaceae bacterium
CGAGGTCGGTTGCGGCGAGCGCGTCGCCCAAAACCTTCTTCGCGCGCGCGGCCTGCCCCGCCCCGACGAGCGCGTCCGCGTACGTCTGACCGAGCCCCGGGAAGTTCGGGCTCTCGCCGTGGAGCTTGCCCAGGACTTCGACCGCCTCCGCGTACTTGCCCTGCCGGTTGAGCACCACGCCGAGGTTCAGACGCGGGAAGTAGAAACGCTTGTTTATCTTCGCCGCGCGCGCGAGCGTCTCGGCCGCCTCGTCCAGACGGTCGAGCTTGAGATAGAGCACGCCGAGGTCGTTGAGCGCGCGCGCGTACTTCGGGTGTGCGGCGACCGCGCGCTTCAGCTCCGTGACCGCCTCGTCGGCGCGCCCGTCGCCGACGGCCTTCATCGCGCGGTCGTAGGCGGCGCGCGCCGCCGCGGGCACGTCCGCGTCGAGACCCGACGCGTCAACCACCTCGTTGGGCGGCAGCGGCGGCCCCTTGTGCGGGTTGAGGAAGAGGGTCACGTAGCTCACCTGCCCGCGCAGGAAGCGCAGGCTGGTGTTGGTCGTGCCGAACGTGCGGCCGTCGCCCTCGATCCTGACCTCGTAGTCGTGGATGCCGTTGAGGTCGCCTGTGAACTGGAACTTGCCCTTCGAGTCGGTGTAGACCGTCTCGATGCGCCCGTCGTCGCGCGTGAGCTGGATGCGCAGCTCGCGCGAGGGTCGCGCGCCGTCCGGCATGAAGATTTGGAGCGCGGGCGGCGCCTGCGCGCGGGCCGCGCCCCACGCGCAGAGCAGGAGGACGAACGCCGCTGTTAGCTTGACTCTCACGCCCTTAAAACCTGCCGGCCATTCTAAATGCCTTTGCGCCTTTGCGTGAAATTAAGATTCACGCAAAGGCGCAAAGGCGCTGAGCAGACTTGTCCGGCGCTTAGAAGTTGAACTTGATGCCCAACTGGATGCGGCGCGCGTTGCTGTTGACGCTGTCGCGGATGCGGCCGAAGGTCGCGTTCGTCGAAGGCGTCCCCGTGAAGCCCGGCGACTGTGTGCCGATGCTGGCCGTCGCGGCGATGGGAAACTCGAACGACGGCGTGTTGGTCACGTTGTTGATGTCGGCGCGGAACTCAAGGTTCGTCCGCTCGCCGAAGTAGAAACGCTTACGCAGCGTCATGTCGAGGTTGAAGAACTTCGGCCCCGTGAAGAAGTTGCGCCCCGTGTTGCCCAGCTCGCCCGGCGCGGGCGTCGAGAAGCGGTCGATCTCGCCCTGCGCGAAGATGAAGGTCGTGCCCGCGTTCTGGACGACGCCCGCCGTGCCCGGGTTACAGCCGTTGCAGTTGGCCGGCGAGAGCACGACGTTGCTCAGCGTGAACGCGCCCGAGTAGACCGTGAACGGCCGACCGCTCTGGAGGATGAGCGAGTTGGCGATCTCCCACCCGCCGATGATCTGGTTGACGACGCCGGGCGCGTCGTTCAGGTACCGGCGGTTCTTCCCGAACGGCAGATCGTAGACGAGATAGCCTTGCAGCGCGTGCCGCCGGTCGAAGTCGGAGCGCGCGTAGTTCAGGCGGCGGTTGCGTATGTCGAACGGAGTGTTCTGCCCCGAAGGCGACGCGCCCGTCCCCGTGTTCGTCGTGCGCGCCACGACCGTGAACGCCGGGTCGAACGAGCGCGTGTCCAGAGACTTCGAGAGCGTGTAGGACGCCTGCATCAGCAGCCCGCGCCCGACGCGGCGGCTGAGTTGTAGCTCGAAGCCGTGGTAGGTCGAGTAGTCGTTGCTGTCGATGACGTTCAGGCCGCCCGTGAACTGCGAGTAGGGCTGGAAGAAGGAGGCGCCGACGTTATTCGCCTGCGCGATGGTGCGCACGCCGCCCGCCACGCGCTGCGACATCAGGAGCGCCGCCGACGCGACCGAGCCCTGGTTCAGCTCGGACGAGAAGGTCGTGCGGAACGTGGCCGAGCCCGTGTTGTTCGCCGTGCTGCCCGTGAACAGGAGGTTCGCCAGACAGCTCGTCGCCGACGTGCTGCCCCGCAGCGTGTTGAAGGCCGAGAGGAAGGTCTCGCCGGGGCAGCGCGCGTCCGCGGCGAAGATGTTGACCTGGTTCACGTCGTACGCGCCGAAGAGGCCGACGCCCTTGCGCCCGATGTAGTTGGCCTCAAGCACGAACCCCGCGCCGACCTCGCGCTGGATGCTCAAAGACCACTGGTTCGTCTTCGGGAAGCGCAGCGAAGGGTCGAAGACCGTGATGCTGTTGGTCGAGAAGGCCGCGGGCTGGCGCAAGTTGCCGGGCGTGTTCGTGGGGGTGAGCGCCGGGATACCGAAGCGTATGCGGCGCTGCTCGCCCGCGGGGATGTTGGCGCAGTTCGACTCGTTGCAGGTCACGCTCGTCCCCGGCGTGTTCGGGAAGATGGCCGAAGACGCGAGGAAGGTGTTCATGCGGTCGTAGGCCAGACGGTAGTTGGCGCGCACCGAGGTCTTGCCCGTCCCGAACGGATCCCACGCGAAGCCGACCGTGGGCGCGAGGTTGTTCCAGTCGTCGTCGAAGAGCTTGCCCTCGACGAACCTGATCTGGTCGGTCGGCGCTTCGCCCAGACGGACGGCGCGGTCAGGGCTCAGGAGCAGGTCGCCGTCGCCCGAGCGCGGGCTGCGCTTCGGCTCCCAGCGCAGGCCGAAGTCGAAGGTCAGGTTCGGGCGCACCTTCCAGGTGTCCTGGAAATAGAAGTCGTACTCGTCGTACTTCGAGACGTAGAGGAAGTGCGTCCCGGCGGGCGCGAAGGCCGCGTCGCTGTCGGCGACGAAGGCGCGCGAGAAGCCGCCGTAGCGGCCGAGCAGGTCGTTGATGGCCGACTGGAGGTTGTTGCGGTCGGTGTTGTTGATGGCGTTGGCGCCGGTCGTGTTCGGCAGGTTGAAGCTGGCCGGGATGACGTTGACCGTGCGCGAGAAGTTGACCTGAAGGTTGATGTTCACGCCGCCGACGGCGCTGCGCGTGTCGTCGTGCTTCTGGAAGCGGAGGTTGGTACCGCCTCGGAAGGTGTGCGCGCCTTTGACGAAGCTGAGGTTGTCCACGAACTGCCACGTCGTGATCTCGCGCTGATTGTCTATCTGCGGCACGACGCTGAACGGGTCGCGCGGGAGGTTGAGGATGAAGGGGACGGGCTCGGGGTCGGGGTTGGTGAAGAGGAAGGCGAAGCTGTTGCGCCCGACGACGAACTCGTTGGTGACGCGCGCGGTCGGCGTCCAGCGGTAGTTGAAGGCGACGTTCTTCGGGTTGCGGAACGTGTCGGTGCGGTTGAACGGGCTGTCGGGGAACGAGCGCAGGCCGCCGTTGCCGTTGTCGCCGAACGTGTTCTGCTCGCCCTGCGCGTAGCGCACGTAAATCTGGTTGCGGTCGTTGAACGAGTGGTCGATCTTGGTGACGAAGTCCCACTGCCGCTCGATCTGCGGTGCGCCGAAGCTGAAGCCCGCGGTGTTGAGGCCGTCGCCCGTGGTGAAGTTGTTCGGCAGCGGCGCGGCGTTGATGAGCGCCAGCGTCGTCGGGTCGATCCCGCAGTTCGACGGGTTCGTCCCGCACAGCGGGTCGTTGGCCGGGATGTTGTAGTTGGCGACGGTCACGCCGGGCAGGACGTTGCCGGCCTGATCGACCGTAGGATTGCCGGTGCCGGCCGGGGCGTTGGCCGCGCCGACGCGGTAGCGGAACAATCCCTGCCGCGCCTGCGCCGTGTAGACCGTGCGCGTGGTGAGGAACGACTGGTTCGCGCGCAGCATTTGAAGATTAGTAAAGAAGTAGGTCTTGTGCTCGCGGCCGTCGTAGCCCGGGAGCAGGACGGGGCCGCCGATGCTGCCGCCGAAGATGTGCTGGACGAACTGGCCGCGCCCGCGCCCGGCGATGGTGTTCTCGTACTCGTTGGCGTTCAGGCGCGGCGTGCGGTAAAGCTCGAAGAGCGTGCCATGGAACTCGTTCGTCCCCGAGCGCGTGACGAGCGAGACCTGCGCGCCCGAGGAGCGGCCCAGCTCGGCCGTGAAGTTGCTGGTCACGACCTGAAACTGCGAGATCGAGTCGGGGTTCGGCCGCAGCGGCGTGAAGTTCGAGCCGCCCGCGCTCGACTCGTTGATGTCGATGCCGTCGAGCGTGAAGTTGAAGGCGCGGTCGCGCGAGCCGTGGACGTGGACGTTGCCGCCGGTGTTGCCGCCCGTGCCCGCGCGGCCGTTGCCGATGACGCCGGGCTGGAGCGAGATGAACTGCAAGGGGTTGCGCCCGCGCTCGCCGACGATGGGCAGGGCTTCGAGCGACCGCTCCTCGACCGTGTTGCCGAGGTTGCCCGAGCTGCTCGTCTGCACCAGCTCGGCCGCCGCCTCGACCGTCACCACGTCGGTGATGGCCCCGACCTCAAGCTGCACGTTAACGGTCGCCGTCTGGTTGACGTTGATCTGGTTGCCGGGCGAGGAGAACTTTTTGAAGCCCTGCCGCTCGACCTCGACGGTGTAGACGCCGACCTGCACCGACTCGAAGACGTACTGGCCGGTCGATGTCGTCTCGGTTGTGAAAGAGACGTTGGTGGCATCGTTCCTGAGCGTCACGGTCGCGCCGGGGACGACCGCCCCCGACGGGTCGGTGACCACGCCGGTCACGCGCGATGCGGTTCCCTGCGCGCGCGCGGCCGGTGCGTAGGTCAGAAGTAGTGCGGCAATCAGGGCTAGTGCGGAAAAGCTCCGTCTATTCATCTCGTTCTCCGTGGTTAGGCTTGTGATGGGTAAGTCGACGCGGCCGCGCAGGTGGCGGACGACCGAATACGGCCCTTGTGCGAACTTGGCGCGTATTCTAATGAACACGCGGTCAATAAGGAAAGCTAAAAGTTTTTATCATTGGGATAAGCGTTATTTTTAGAAGGTCAGAAGGTGACTTCGACCCAGCCGCGCACCCCGTTGACGAACCAGACGCGCGTGGCGCGCGCCAAATCTTCTTTGGACAGCACGCGCTCCGCGACTTCGCCTTCGCGCAGAATCAACGCGCGGAAAGTCCCCGCGAGCAGCCCGCACGCGCGCGGCGGAGTCCAGCGGCGCCCGTCAATCTCCACGACGACATTGCCGTTCGTGAACTCGGTCAACTCGCCCTCCTCGTTCCACAGCAGCACGTCGAACGTGCCGGAGGCTTCGGAGCGCCGCGCCTCGTAAGTCCCGCGCCTCGTCGTCTTGTGGCAGAGGAAGCGGTCTGACTTCTGCACCGGCGTGAGCGCGAGTGCGACACGGAGGGGGCCGACGGGAAGCTCCGCCAGCGACTCGCTTTCGACGCGCGCGCGGCCGTCCGTCGAGACGAGCAGGCGCACGCGGCGCGGGACGCTCGTGTGACTTTCGGCGTGAAGTGCGAGGGCTTCGCGCACGTCGGCGACGTTGACCGGGATGTCGAAATACGCCGCCGACGTTTCGAGCCGCGCGAGATGCTCTTCGAGGAGGCGGAAGCCCCCGTCGTCCAGCCGCATCGTTTCCAGCAGCTCGAAGTCGGGCGCTTCTTCGGTCAGCAGCTTCGCCTTCTGGAGCGCCTCCGCGTACTCGCCGCCGGGCGTCGAATCCCACGTGACGCCGCCGCCCACACCGTACACGGCCTCGCCGGACTCTTTGTCGACGACGACCGTGCGGATAGCGACGTTGAAGGCCGCGTCGCCGCCCGGCGCGACGAAGCCGACCGCGCCGCAGTAGACACCGCGCGGCGAATCTTCGAGCGCGGCGATGAAGCGCGTCGTGCTCACCTTCGGCGCGCCGGTGACGGAGCCGCACGGGAAAAGCGCGGCGAACAACTCTTCCAGCGTGACGCCCTCGCGCAAAGTCGCCGCGACGGTCGAGGTCATCTGCAAGACCGTCGGGTAGCGCTCGACCCTGAAGAGTTCTTCGACACGCACCGCGCCGGTCTCCGCGACGCGGCCGAGGTCGTTGCGGAGAAGGTCAACGATCATCAGGTTCTCGGCCCGCTCCTTCTCCGAAGCGACGAGCCGCGCGGCGGCCGCCTCGTCCTCCTCCCCCCAACGCCCGCGGGCGGCAGTCCCCTTCATCGGCCGCGTCTCGACGCGACGCCCCTCGCGCCGGAAGAAAAGCTCGGGCGAGGCCGAGAGCACGCGGAAGCGGCCGGCGTTGAGGTACGCGCCGAAGCGCGTTTGCTGCGCCGCGCGCAGGCGCTTGTAGAAGGCGAAGTCGTCGCCCTCGAAACGCGCGCGAAGTCTTAAAGTGTAGTTGACCTGATAGGTGTCGCCGCGCGCGATGGCCTCGCGCACGGACTCGACGTTCTGCTCGTATTCGGCGCGATTGACGGAGGGCGACCAGTCGGAGACGCGAAACTCGCCGCCCACGGGCTCTTCTTTCGAAGGGCTGTCGAAGATGCCGAACCAGAGCAGCGGCAGGCCGGTCGAATGTTGTTTGACGGCGAGTGCGCGGTCGAACGCGGGCGCGGCCTCGTATGCGACGAACCCGACGGCGTAGAGACCTGCGGACGCGGCGCGCTCGACGCGCCTGAGCGCGGGGCGTACCTCTGCGTGCGTCTGCGCGGAGACGACCTCGACGGGGTTCGTGAAGAAGGCGCGGGCGCCCGCGGGGCAGTCGTCCGCGAAGTCGAGGACTGCGGCCGGGGCTTCGTTCGGGCGGGCGGTCATACGAAAAGTAGACAGTAGTCAGTAGACAGTAGTCAGTAGGCTCCGCTTAATCATGATGAAGATGACGATCGCACGGTTCGAGCGATAAAGGTTCTACTGGCTACTGACTACTGTCTACTATCTACTTGTTCTACCGCCTACAGTTCTTCACAAACTCCTGACGAGCGACTTCGCGTCCAGGCCGGCGGGCACGCCTTCGATGATGACGACGGCGCTGCCCTGACGCTCGACGACGACCGCGCCCTCCTTCGTCTTCCAGACGTGGCGGTCGGCAGGCGCGGCCTCCGCGGGCTCGACGCCGTAGCGCTTCGTCGTGCGCTTCACGTAGGCTTCGAAGAACTCGCGCGCGTCCAACTCGGTGTCCCACACGGTCTTGAGCGCGACGACCGCGTCCGTCTTCCGCGGGCCGATGAAGAGCGCGTAGCGGTCGCCGCCCCAACCGGCCGCCGCGCTCTTCGACACGTCGATTGACTGTAGGAACTCGTCGAGCAGGATGTAGCAGCCCCACTCGCCCTGCACGTCGTTGTCGGCCATCCGCCACCCGCGGCCGAGCGACGACGAAAGGTCGCGCACCGAGACCTTCTGCGGCAGCTCGTTCGCCGCGTACTTCTCGTGATGGAACACCTGCTCGGTGGACTTGGGCAGGTTCTTGTAGGCGGCCGAGACGGCCTCCCACCCGCCCTGCTTGTGGATTTGCGCGACCCAGATCATGCCTTGCAGGTACGGGAAGAGTATCTGCTCGCGCAGGACGCGCGGCGCCTTATCGATCTGCTCGCTGGCGTTCGCGCCGCCCGACATCATCGACTTGAGGAAGGCGAACTGCCGCGCTGGGTCGCGCGCCACGTACTGCATCATCAGGAACGAGGCGTCGCCCTCGACGAGCGCGTGCGCGGCCAGTTCGGCGTCGGAGTCGTGCTCGGGCCACTTCTGGAAGCGGCGCAGGTTGAAGTGCTGGTCTTGGAGGGCGTGCGTCAGCTCGTGCGCTATCACGGGGCGCTGGCCGTCGAGGTCGATCCAGTCGGCGAGGTAGAACTCCTGCGTCTTCGGGTCGTAGTAGCCAGCGACCTGCTCGGCCAGGAGCTTGATGAGGAAGGGGCGGAGCTGGAAGTCCGCGGGCGCGAGGCCGAACTTCTTCATCATGATCTCGGTGGCCCGGGTCTCTTCGGGAGTCGCGCCTTCGTTGAGGTTGCGGATGAGCATCTGCTCGATCTCGGCGCGCGACTGTGCGCCGCTGCGCACCTGCCGGAGCACAGGGAGCTTGCGCAGCTCGCTCGTCTCGCGCAGCACTTCGGCGGTCGCCTCGCGCACGGCGCCCGTCTTCGGGTTGATGGCCGCGGGCCTGGCTTTCTGCCCCGCCGCCCCGGCCCCGGCGGCCAGCACGCACGCGCACAGCATCAAAACCGCCAGCGCGGCACACTCCCCCGCCCTGATTCTCTTTGACATCACGAACCCTTCGCTTTTATAGTCCGCTGAACCTGGAACGCTCTCGCAACCCTTGAAGATGATGCAACCCATTGAGGCAGACGCCCTCTTCGACGACTGGCACGAGACGACCATCCGCGTCCGCTACGCGGAGACGGATCGCATGGGCGTAGTGTACCACGCGAACTACCTCGTCTGGTTCGAGATCGGCCGCACCGAGTTCTGCCGCGCGCGCGGCTTCGCCTACAAGGACATGGAGGAGAACGACCGCGCTTTCCTCGTCGTCGCCGAAAGCTACTGCCGCTACAAGGCGCCCGCGCGCTACGACGACGAGCTGATCGTGCGGACGCACATCACGGAGCTGCGCCGCCGCTCCGTCCGCTTCGGCTACGAGATCGTCAACGCCGCCGACGGCCGCATCATCGCCGAGGGCGAGACCGGCCACGTCGTCACCGACGCCAACAGCCGCGTCATCTCGCTGCCGGAGAGCTACCGCCTCGCCCTCAGCTCCCCGCCCCTCGCTGCGTCGCCCGACGGCGAGTAGTAAGCGGTAGACAGACGGCAGTCAACCAACTGCCGCATTTAAATTCAATCATCACCAACCTCCGCTCTCGCCGCTCCGGAGGAGCGGGATGTTTATAGCCCCATCGCTCTTACTCACTACGAGCCCCGGAGGGGCGGCATCATCCATGCCGCCCCTCCGGGGCTCGGGAGTTTAATGAATACCGCAGGCTATAAACGTGAAGCCCCTACGGGGCTTTCCAAAAAAGCTCTAACTGCCGTCTGCCTACTGCTTTTCACGATTCGTGCGGCAAAGAGATGCGGGAGATTTCGCGTGCGCGACCCGTCGCGTCGTCAACGACGATGATGGCGGCGCAGATGCGCACGTCGCCCTTGGAGTGCTCGGCACGTGGGGCGGCGGGGTTGAGGAAGCGGGCGAGCGCGCCCTCGCGCTCCATGCCGATGCAGCCCGAGTAGCTGCCCGTCATCCCAAGGTCTGTGATGAAGGCCGCGCCGCGCGGGAGGATGCGCTCGTCGGCGGTCTGCACGTGCGTGTGCGTGCCGACGACGGCCGAGACGCGCCCGTCGAGGTGCCACGCCATCGCGATCTTCTCGGAGGTCGCTTCGGCGTGCATGTCCACGAGCCGCACCTTCACTTCCGTATCCAGGCGTGAGAGCACCTCGTCGGCGGCGGCGAAGGGGCTGTCGTGCGTCGGCGGCATGTAGACGCGCCCCATCAGGTTGAGGACGGCGACGCGCGTGCCGCGCACCTCGCCCACCCACATTCCGGAGCCGGGCGCGGCGGCCGGGTAGTTGGCGGGGCGCAGCAGGCGCGGCTGGCGCGCGATGTAAGCGGCGGCCTCGCGCTTGTCGAAGATGTGATTGCCGGAAGTCATCACGTCGATGCCGGCGGCGAACAATTCCTCGGCCATCGAGGGCGTGATGGAGAAGCCGCCCGCGACGTTCTCGGCGTTCATCACGGCGAGATCGACCGCGTGCTGCTCGCGCAAGTCCTGGATGCGCTCCAGCACCGCCACCCGCCCGGGTCGCGCCACCACGTCTCCGATCATCAGGACTCTCATAGGTTAAAAGGCGTGAACCGTAAACCGTAAACCGTGACAAGAAGAACTTCTCTTCTCTCGTCACGGTTTACGGTTTACGGTTCACGAAGAGATTAGGGCCGGGGGCGAACCGCGACGGCCGCTCCGAAGTCGTAATTGAACCTGCGTTAACAGGTGGGTGACCTTGACCTTGCGGTCGAAGCCGTCGCCTCTGGCGCATCCCTACAGTGAGGGATCGCACTGGCGGCGGCATCGGTCTCCCGTATTCACGACATAGGCTCAACCATTGTAAATCGGTGGCGAGCCGCGCAGAACCGACACCCTCAGCCTGCCGAAATACTAGCACAGCCCGCGAGGGCGCGTCAGAAAATGTGAGCTAAAAAGTGCGCCCGGCCTGCTTGACAAAAATCCTGAGCCGGCCCCGCTCGGCGCGGGTCGTAAATCCACGTTTAAAGGCGCGTCCGGCCGGAATTCAGACGTTACGCACGACACGCTCGCCCCTCAATTCAAGCCCCGGCGCGGCGTCCGCGAGGTGGCGCATAAAGCTCCCCTTCTCCTCCGGCGAGATGAGGAGCACGCGCGGCGCGGCGCCCTTCAGGTACTCGACGCGCAGGCGGTCGAGCGACCACGCGGGCGCGCTCGCGGCGCTGCGCGTCGGCCTCACTTCCTGGATGTCGGCGAGCGGCACGCGCCAGCGCATGAAGCCGCTGCGCGCGATCAGCTCTGCCCCGTTGATTTCGTAGTCCAGCGGGTAGGTGGTCAGCATCACGCCCAGCAGCGCGGCGGCGCCGGCCCGCACGAGCGCCCAGCCGAGCGCGGGGTTTCCGAACGGCGCGAGCACGCCCATGAGCCCGACGGCGAGCAGCCCGAGCACCACGCCCCAGACGAGGCCGAAGAGCCAGCCGTCCTTCTTCGATCTGTATGTCATTGGGATTCGCCTCCGTCATTAATACGAAAGTCAGGAGCGCGACGTTCGCCCGGACGGCGGCTAGGAGATGGTGATGGAGGGCGCGGCGAGGTCGGCCACTTGGCGTGCCTTGAGGACGCGGTCGAGCATCTCGGCGCACTCGGCGCTGCGCGCGGCGAGCTGCTGATCGGTCTGTTCGTGGAGGCGCTTGAGGCGGTGCAACTCGTCGGCGATGTGGAGCGCGGCGAGGATGGCGACCTTGAGCGAATCGACCGTGAGCGTGCCCGAGGAGATTTCGCGCATGCGGCGGTCGACGAACTCCGCCAGCCCGATGACGTACTCGCTGTCGCCGTCGGAGCGGATGTTGTAGGTCTGGTTGTAGATTTCGACCCGGATGGTCGGCGTGCCTTCCGCCGGGTTCTTGATGGCGCTCATGCGTTAGAGACTCCGAAGACTTACCTGCGCATGACCTCGACGGCCTCGGGGTCGAGCACGGCGATGGCATCGAGCATCGCTTCGACCTTGGTGCGGATCGTGTCTCGCTCCGAGAGTAGCCGCTCAACCTGCGTTTCGAGCCTGTCCTTCTCGTCCAGGAGCGCGCCCAGCTCGCGGCGCACCGAGGCCAGTTCACGCTCCAGCCCCTCCTTCTCCTGGCGGAGAGTCTTGGTCAGCTCGATGGTGCGGTAAATTTTGTCTTCGAGGTGAGAGAACTTTTCCAGTCCGGTCAATCCGACCATCTTCCTTCTCCGTGCGGCTGCGGCCTCGTGACTGCCGAGCGATTATGCGCCGTGGCGCGCGAGAGCGCAAGAGTAAGTTTTGGGTGTTGGGTTTTGGGTTCTGGGTGTTGGTTAGATTCGGTTTTTACCCAACACCTAAAACCCAAAAACCAGAACCCTACCCTCTCAGTTGCGCCCCGAACTCGCCCTCCAGAGCGGCGACGACGCGCGCGTGCATGGCGTCAACCTCCTCGTCGCGGAACGTGCGGTCGTCGGCGCGGTACTCGACGCGGAGCGTCAGCGAGCGCTTCCCTTCCGGCATGTTCGCGCCCTCGTACACGTCCACGAGCGCGACGCCGCGGCACTCCTCGATCCCGAGCGCGAGCACGGCGCGGCGCATCTCGCCGAAGGTGACGCCGCGGTCGGCGACGAGCGACACGTCGCGCGCGACGCCGGGGAAGCGCGGCAGAGGCGTGTAGCGCGCGGGACGCTCGCCGGTCGCGAGCAGCGCCGTCAAACTCACCTCGGCGACGTAGACCGGCTGGCGGAACTTGTAGCGCGCGGCCGAATCTTCCGACAGCCTGCCGGCGTGGCCGACCTCCCGGCCCCCCAGTCTGACGCGCGCCGCCTGCCCCTCGCGCAGGTGGCGGACGGAGTCGGGCGCGAACTCAAGCTCGCCGACGCGCATCGCGTCCGCCGCCGCTTCGAGCGCGCCCTTCAGGTCGAAGAAGTCGGCCGCGCGCCCCGCGGCCTTCCCCTCTTCCAGCGCATCGCCGGTGATGAGCAGCGCGAACGCCTCGACCTCTACGGGGCGCGATTCGTCTTCGCCCGCCGACACAACTCGCGCGGCGAAGACGCGTCCCGTCTCGAAGAGGCGCACGTCGCGCGTGCCGTGGTTGAAGTTGTTGCGCGTGGCTTCGAGCAGCCCCGGGAGCAGGCTGGGGCGCATCAGGCGCGCGCCCTCGATGATCGGGTTCGACAGAGTGACGAACGCGCCCTCGCCCTCGACCTGTTGCAGGCCGGGCACGGGCTCGAAGCGGCTCTCGCCGGACTCTGCGACGGCCGACGCCTCTTCGATGAAGCTGATGCTGACGGCCTCGTTGAAGCCTAGGGCGGTGAGCACCTGCCGCGCCGCTCTGCGCCTGCGGTCGCCCGCGAGGTACTCGCCCGTCACGGGCGACGGCGGCAGGGCCTCGCCGATCTTCTCGTACCCGTGGACGCGCGCGACCTCTTCGACAAGGTCTTCCTCAATCTTCACGTCCGTGCGCCACGTCGGCACGCCGAATGCGAGTTCGCCGCCTTCGGCGCCGTCCCCGGCCGGCTCGAAGCCGAGCGAGCGAAGTATGCGCGCGCTCTCTTCCGCCGCGACGCTCAACGCCGTCAACTCTTCGACGCGGCGCGGGCGCAGGCGGACGGTCGGCGGCACAATCCTCTCGGGGTACACGTCAACGGCGTCTTCGGTCGCGGTGCCGCCCGCCAGCTCGCAGATGAGCGCGACGCAGCGATCTTGCGCGCGGCGCACGCCCTCGTAGTCTACGCCGCGCTCGAAGCGGTACGAAGCCTCGGTCTGGAGCCCGAGCAGTTTCGACGTGCGGCGCACGGACTGCGGGTCGAAGTAGGCGCTCTCGATGAGCACGTCCACCGTCTGGTCGGAAATCTCCGTCTCTTCGCCGCCCATCACGCCCGCGACGGCCACGGCGCGCATGGCGTCGGCGATGACGAGCATCTGCCCGTCCAGCTCGCGCTCGACGCCGTCCAGCGTCTTCAGCTTCTCGCCCGCGCGCGCGCGCCGGACGACGATGCGGAACTCCGAGAGCTTCGCGAGGTCGAAGGCGTGGAGGGGCTGGCCCATCTCATGCATCACGAAGTTGGTGATGTCCGCGACGTTGTTGATGGGGCGCTGCCCGATGGCCTGCAAGCGTTTGACCAGCCACTCGGGCGACGGCGCGATCTTCACGCCGCGCACCACGCGCGCGGCGTAGCGCGGGCAGAGCTGCGCGTCCTCTATCTCGACCGCCGTGAACTGCTCCGCCTGCCCGCCGACGCTCCGCGCCGTCAGGTCTGGGAGTCTCACCGACGCGCCCGCGAGCGCCGCCGCCTCGCGCGCGATGCCGAGGTGCGAGAGGCAGTCGGGGCGGTTCGAGGTCAGGTCGAACTCAAGCACGAAGTCGTCGCCCGACTCCTTCACCGCGTCCACCGCGAGCCCCGCCATCGTCAGGCGCTCCGCCAGCTCGCGCGGCGCGAGCGCCACGTCCGTCAGTTCGAGGAGCCAGTTGTAGCTGATGTCCATAAGATGGGTGTTGGGTGTTGGGTGTTGGGTTCTGGGTTCAGGGTAAGAGTCGGTTTTTAACCAACACCCAGAACCCAACACCCTTCTAGAACTGCTCTAAGAAGCGCACGTCGTTCTCGAAGAGGAGGCGGATGTCGTCGAGCTCGTACATCAGGCCGCACATGCGGTCGATGCCGAGTCCGAAGGCGAAGCCCGAGAACTCTTCGGGGTCTATCCCGACCGCGCGCAGAACGTTCGGGTGCACCATGCCGGAGCCGCCCAACTCGATCCAACCGGAGCCCTTGCAGAGGCGGCAGCCGGTGCCGTCGCACTTGAAGCAGGAGTAGTCGGCCTCCATGCTCGGCTCGGTGAACGGGAAGTAGGACGGGCGGAAGCGCGTCCGCGTGTCGGGGCCGAAGAGGCGGCGGACAAACTCGGAGAGCGTCCCCTTCAGATGACCCATGTGGATGCCGCGGTCAACCAGAAGCCCCTCGACCTGGAAGAACATCGGGTTGTGCGTCGCGTCCGGCGTGTCGCGCCGGAAGACTCGGCCGGGCGCGACGACGCGCAGGGGCGGACTCCGCCGCTGCATCGCGTGAATCTGCACGGTCGAGGTCTGCGAGCGCAGGGAGAGCCCGTCGGTCGTGTAGAACGTGTCCTGCGGCGAGCGCGCCGGATGCAGCTCGGGGATGTTGAGCGCGGTGAAGTTGTAGAAGTCCGTCTCGACTTCCGGCCCGTCCTCGACCGCGTAGCCCATCGAGACGAAGATGTCCTCGATGCGCTGGCGCAGGAGCGTGATCGGGTGCAGGTGCCCGCGCCGGGGCCTGCGCCCGGGCAGCGTCACGTCCACGCGCTCGCGCTCCGTCTTGAGCAGGTTGATGCGCCCGGCGAGCGACACGGCCACGTCGCCCAAGGCCCCGCGTATCTCCTTGTCGAGCTGCTGGACGAGCTGCCCGAAGTGCGCGCGCTCCTCCGCGGCCACGCGCCCGACCAGCTTCATCAACTGCGAGACCGCGCTCTTCTTCGCGGTGTGGCGCGTCGCCAGCTCCTTCACCTCGCGCGAGAGGGACTCGGCCTCGTCGAGCGTGAGCCCTGCCGTCCCTTCGTACGTGCGAAAGCGAGCGAAGCGTTCGAACTCTCGCTCGAACGCTTCGCGCACAGCTTCGACTTGTGCGTCGTAGTCAACCGCTTCGGAACTCATCAGAGAGTCCTCTCATCGTCTTCACTGTTACCGTTAGGCCGCGGGCTGCGGCCGGTTGTCGATGGCGGTGCGCGCCTGTCCGGCCAGCTCGGCGAACGCGTCGGGCGAGTTGGCGGCGAGGTCGGCGAGCACCTTGCGGTCGAGCTCGATGCCGGCCAGCGTGAGGCCGTGCATGAACTGCGAGTAGTTCAGGCCGTTGATGCGCGCGGCGGCGCCGATGCGGACGATCCACAGGCTGCGGAAGTCGCGCTTCTTCAGCTTGCGGCCGGTGTAGGCGAACTTTAGCCCGCGCTCGACCGACTCCTTCGCCGAGCGGTACAACTTCGACTTCGTCCCGCGGTAACCCTTCGCGAGGTCAAGTATCTTCTTGCGCTTCTCCGTGCGCTTGTTCCCACGTTTTGCCCTAGGCATGACTCAAAACCTCCAATGCGAGTAGACAGTAGTCAGTAGTCAGCAGTCAGTAGAAGAACATTCGTCACACGGAAGCTTCCGGTGGTCAGCGTCAACAAACGCGGGACGGAGCCCTACTGACTACTGACTACTGTCTACTGACTACTTCAATTCAGCTTCGCCCGTAGGGCAGCATGCGCTCGATGCGCTTCTCGTCGGACTCGGAGACGAGCACGTCGATGTCGAGCGAGCGCTTCCGCTTGGCCGTCTTCTTCGTCAGGATGTGGCGCGCGTGCGAGTGCCCGCGCTTGACCTTGCCCGTCGCGGTCGTGCGGAAACGCTTCGCCGCGCCCTTGTGTGTTTTAAGTTTCGGCATGATAACTCTCCAAGTAGTTAGTAGTCAGTAGTCAGTAGTCAGTAGAAAAGCATTCTCTATTTAAATCTTTCGAGTGTCGGTGTCAGCGCCCGCCGAGCAGAGCCTACTGACTACCGACTACTGTCTACTGTCTACTGTCTACTGCTTTCACGATTGCACCATCCCGCCGGTGCCTTCCGGGACGGGCGGGCCCTGTTTGACGCCGCCGTCCGTCTTCGCCTCCTGCTGCTGCTGCTGTTGCTGCTGCTTCGGCGACTTGTGCCGCTTGGGGGCGAAGATTAAAAACATCTGGTTGCCCTCCATCTTGGGGCGCTGCTCGACCTCGGCCACCTCGGTGAGGTCTTTTTCGAGGCGCTGGAGCAGCTCGGCGCCCAGCTCGCGGTGCGTGATCTCGCGGCCGCGGAAGAAGATCGTGGCCTTGACCTTGTCGCCCTCGGTGAGCCAGTCGCGCGCGTGCTTCATCTTGAAGTTGTAGTCATGGTCGTCGGTGCCGGGTCGGAACTTGACCTCCTTCACCGTGATGATGACCTGCTTCTTCTTGGCCTCGCTCGCCTTCTTCTTCGCCTCGTAGGTGAACTTGCCGTAGTCGATGATGCGGCAGACGGGCGGGTCTGCGGTCGCCGCGACCTCGACGAGGTCGAGCCCCTGCGAGCGCGCGAGGGTCACGGCCTCGCGCGTGTTCATGATGCCGAGCTGGTCGCCGTTCTCCGCGATGACCCTCACCTGCGGCACGCGGATTCTATCGTTGATGCGCGTGGCGGGGGCGCGGCGGTTGTCCGGGCGCTGCCCGCGGCCTCGAAATGAAGGAATACCTACACCTCCTCAGTTAGATGTCAGATGTCAGACGCCGGATGTGGGTTTGAGCTTGAGTCTTTAACTAACATCCGGCATCTGTCATCCAGCATCACGTTTCCATACTCAGGGCGCGCGTGCGAACGAGCCGCAGCGCCAAATCCCTGAACTCTTCGAGCGGCATCGCCCCGATGTCGCCCCGCGAGCGCTCGCGGACGGCGACCTTGCCCTCTTCCATCTCGCGGTCGCCGCAGACGAGCATGAAAGGAATCTTCTGCAACTGCGCGTTGCGAATCTTCGCGCCGATCTTCTCGCCGCGCGTGTTGGTCTCGACCCGCAGGCCGGCGTCGCGCAACTGCTGCGCGACGCCCTCGACGTAGTCGTTGACGCGGTCGGTGATGGGCAGCACCGCCACCTGCACCGGCGCGAGCCACACGGGGAACGCCCCCGTGTACTGCTCGATCAGGATGCCGAAGAAGCGCTCGATGGAGCCGAACAGGGCGCGGTGCACCATCACCGGCTGGTGCGCGCGGTTGTCCTCGCCGACGTATTCGAGCCCGAACCGTTCCGGCAGGTTGAAGTCCCACTGCACCGTCCCCAACTGCCAGAGGCGGCCGATGGCGTCCTCGATCTTGAGGTCGATTTTCGGGCCGTAGAAGGCGGCCTCGCCCTCGACGCGCTCATAGGGGACGCCGCGCTCGCCGAGCGCAGAGGCCAGCTCCGCCTCGGCGTGCGCCCAGTTCTCCTCCGAGCCGAGCCACTGCTTCGACGTGTCGTTGCCCTTGACCGACAGCTCGAACTTCACCTTCTGGAAACCGAAGGTCTTGAACACGTCCACGACGAAGTCCACGCAGTCGCCGATCTCCTTACGCACCTGCTCGGGCGTGCAGAAGAGGTGCGCGTCGTCCACCGTGAAGCCGCGCACGCGCATCAGCCCGTGCAGCGTGCCCGAGAGTTCCGCGCGGTAGACTGTGCCCATCTCGGCGTAGCGCTGCGGCAAGTCTCGATAAGAGCGCTGCTGCGACTTGTAGATGCCGATGTGGAACGGGCAGTTCATCGGCTTCAGGCGGAACTCCACGTCTTCGAGCTTGACCGGCGAGAACATCGAGTCGCCGTAGCTCTGGTCGTGGCCGCTCGTAATCCAGAGGTCGCGCTTGGCGATGTGCGGCGTGTAGACGAAGGTGTAGCCGCGGCGGTTCAGCTCCTCGTAGAGGTAGTCCTCCATCGCCTTGCGGATGACCGCGCCCTTCGGGTGCCAGAAGACGAGCCCGGCGCCGTACTGGTCTTGAATCGAGAAGAGGTCAAGCTCTTTCCCGATGCGACGGTGGTCGCGCCGCTCGGCCTCCTCGCGCTGTTTGACCCAGGCGTCGAGTTCGTCCTGCGTGGCGAAGGCCGTGCCGTAAATGCGCTGCATCTGCTCGCGCTCGGCGTCGCCCTTCCAGTAGGCGCCGGAGAGCGAGAGCAGCTTGAACGCCTTCAGCTTGTTCGTGTTCGGCACGTGCGGGCCGAGGCAGAAGTCGAGGAAGGGCGAGCCGTCGATGTAGTAGACGCTCACCACGTCGCCGGCCTTCTCCTCAATCAGCTCGCACTTCAGCGGCTCGTCGCGCTCGCCGAAGACGCGCAGGGCCTCGTGCTTCGGAATCTCTTCACGGCGGTACGCGAGGTTGCGCTTGGCGAGTTCGCGCATGCGCTTCTCGATGACCGGGAGGTCTTCTTCCGTCAACTGCCGCGGCGCGATGATATCGTAGAAGAAGCCGTAGCGCGGGTCTTCCAACAGCGCCGGCCCGACCCCGAGCTTCGAGCCGGGGAAGAGGTCGAGCACGGCCGCCGCCAGCAGGTGCGCGGTCGAGTGGCGGATCACGTCCAAGCCTTCGAGGGTGCCGGGCAGCACGGGCTCGACCCGCAGGGGCTCGCCCGCAGCCGCCGACTCTTCGAGGCGGTGGGTCAGGTCAACCTCGCGGCCGTTGACCTTCGCCGCAAGCGCCTGCTTCGCGGCGTCGCGGTCGGCGACCTTCAGCGCCTCGGCGACGGTCGTGCCCGCCGGCACCTGCGCCGAACGTCCGCCCTCAAGCTGTACGCTTATCTCGCTCATGACTCACAACCCCTTTCCGCTCCGGCCGGAGCTTCGAAAAGACTCAAGCGGCCTGCCGGGCCGGCTCAAGTCACGCGGGCAAAAAGCCCAACGCGCCGGCGCCCGGCTGCGCGGAGAAGGGTAAAAAACGTATGTGTCGTCCCCGTTAGGGATTAACCAACCAGATCGGATTCGACAGAAGCGCCCTCGCCGCGCGGCCGCAACCCGTGTGGCGGGTCGGCCAGCGTCAACTAAAATCGAAACGTAGTTCGCGTTCGCGTCATCGTTTCGGGCAAGGGACTTACGGGGCTCCCTGTCGAAAAAGTGAATGGTAGGCACGCGCGGATTTGAACCGCGGACCCCTACCGTGTCAAGGTAGTGCTCTACCCCTGAGCTACGTGCCTACAAAACCTAAACCTGTCAAAAACCGCCTACTTTTTCATTTTACTGAAAGCTGCGGCTCTGTCAATTCCGCCGCCTACTTATTCAAAAAGTAGATGAATAAGTAGACGGCGGTTGTCTTTTCAGACCTGAGAGGATAACCGAAATGGCAAGAGAACGCAAAGGCTCAGTGGTAGAAAGGGGCGGCAAACTCTATGCGCGAGTGCAGTTTACCGACGAGGACGGGAAAAGGCGCGATATTTGGCGGAAAGTTGAGAACCGCCGAGAGGCGCGGCAAATTACCTGCCAGCTACTAAAACAGGTAGAGGAAAGCACCCCGAAACAACTAGACTCCGCCAATATGACGTTTGCGGAGCTTGCCGACCACTACATAACGAACTATCTACAAGAGGCCGTTTATGTTGGCGAGCGTAAGGTTTCCGGCGTGCGGGGCGTGTCCGAGGCTCTAGCCGAAGTTAAACCGCTAACCGCCCATTTCGGCAGACGTAAACTCCGCTCGCTAACATACGGCGACCTTCGCACCTACAAACAGACCCGCCTTAGCACCCCGACACAGAACGACGTAGCACGCCACAAGAGAGCATTACAAACGAACCCGAAAGCCGAACTTCAACCAACCCGAAGCATTGCCGCCGTAAACAAGGAATTGGGGAAGCTGCGCCGCATGATGCGGATTGCTGTCCGCGAACAGTGGATTTCCCGTAGCCCTTTCGCGGACGGTGAAAGCCTCATCAGTCTGAGCGATGAAACTAAACGCGAAAGGATTTTGAGCGAGCAAGAAGAGGCGCGGATATTCGCGGCCATTGATGCCGAGCCAAAGCGCGAACACCTCAGAGGAATTTTATTGATTGCTCTTGACTGTGCTTTGCGAAGGGGCGAGATATTCAAACTCCGATGGTCGGACGTAGACCTAGACCGTAGAACAATCACAGTCCGCGCCTTTAATTCTAAAACCGCCCGCAGTAGAACGGTAGCCATGACAACCCGCGTCTATGATGCATTGGTCGGACGCTGGCAAGAATCTCCGCCCGATGAAAATTCGCTAGTGTTCGGCGTGAGGGTGTCCATAAAGACTGCCTTTAACAAAGTCTGCCGCAAGGCCAGCGTGACGAACTTCCATTTTCACGATTGCCGAGCAACAGCTATAACCCGAATGATACGCGCAGGGATGCCACCCGCAGAGGTTATGCGCGTGAGCGGTCATACTACCCTTAGCTGTCTTTACCGCTACTGCCGCGCCGATGAAAACACTATCTATCGTGCAGCATCGGCACTTGAGGCATATCTAGCGGGAAACAGTGTCACGGTAGAAGCTACACAAAGCGTCAATTAAACAGATTGACAGGGAAAGAGGCGCGGGGTGCAATCGCCCCCGCGCTTTTTTTCTTCCAAATCTCTTCCAGATGCGATAAAACTTGGCCGAACCTCTGAAAACTTTACAATCACAGACCTCAGGAGGATTAAATGGCAAAGACGGTTTCGTTGATTAACATGAAAGGTGGCGTAGGCAAATCAACTCTCACAGTCAATCTTGCTTGGCATTTTGCGGCTTACCGTAATTGGTTAAAGAAGGTGTTAGTAGTTGATTTAGACCCGCAATTTAATGCGAGTCAATATCTTGTTGGCGTCAGCGGGTATCAGGACATGCTCAATGATGGCAAACCAACTATTTGGGATATTTTTGAGCAGCATACGCGAACGCCTAGCGGGAAAAGAGGTGCTTTTGATGCTGCTGAGGCTGTAAGAAATGTGGCTCATATTCAAGGAGGCGGAAGAATTGACCTTATACCTTCACGGCTAGAGTTAGCATTATCCTTAAAGAGCCCCGGCCAAAAGGGGCGCCTCTTGCCAAAAGTATTATCGAATTTAGAGAGCGATTATGACCTTATTCTTATTGACTGTGCCCCTACCGAATCTATTTTAACTACCTCAGCCTACCTTTCGAGCAACTACATTCTGGTTCCTGTCAAGCCTGAGTACCTTTCAACAATAGGGCTTCCACTCCTTGTAACTTCTATGCAAGACTTCAAGGAAGAATACGAAGAACATGAATTAGAGCTAGCAGGAGTTGTCTTTAACGCTACCACTAATTATTCACCCGAAGAGCAACACTCAAAAAGAGAGGTTAAAGAGCTAGCCGCTGAAAATGATTGGTACGTATTCAACTCTGAAGTTACGTACTCAAGGTCATACCCAAAAGGGGCGCGTGAAGGGCAACCTATTTTCAGGACTTCCTATGCTCGCTCTGACCAAGCTTCACGCTTTGGAACAGTCGCGCAAGAATTTGCTGGTAGGATTGGTTTATGACTAATAATAACGAATACGATTTGTTGTCCGACCTTGCACGGCTCGTAAAGAAATACGGGCCAGAAACATTTGAGACTCTAGCAAGTCAGTTGTCACGACCTGACTTCATCTACCAACTTGCTGAAATTATCTCGACAACCGCAAAGGCTTCTCGTATAGCTCGCCCTCGAAAGGCGCAGGGACGAACAACGAAGCCTAGAGTGGATTTCCGAACTTCACTAGTTGAACTTGGGGAATCTGAACCGGACAAGAGCGTAATGCTTGTTCAATTACTTGATGGATTGATGTCAAAAGCTTTTTTGCCGACTTTGAGAGATGTGAGAGCATTTGTTCAGGATAATGGTCTCCCTCTTGTCAAAGCTAAAACCCGTGATAAGACAATAGTGCCACTCGTCAAATCGCTCTTGCCGATGCCTACTGAAGAAATCAGTATGCTTCTAAGAAAAATCCAACCTACTCAAGTTCGTAATGACCGGAGCCTTGCGGGTTGGAGCGATATTATTCTCAGGCGCGGAGAACAGGTTAAATAATAGGAGTGCGCTTCACTGCGTAAGCGTCTGAGGTCGGCTGTTTATTTGTGTCTTGGCTTCGCTGGCAACTTAACGGGTAAGTCTAGCTCATCATCAATCAAAATATCTGTACTCACGTTAGCCGCTCTTGCATACTCTAACAGCACAGGCAAGGGCGGCTCGTTCTTGCCCAACTCAAACTCCGAAATCCTCGCCGCTACCATATCGGCCTCAAAACCTAACCGCCGTAGCATTTCACTCTGAGACAGCCCTAGAGCCTCCCTTATTTGTTGCAGCTTCATAGGGAGGCGTTCCGGCCTCATACGCGCACGCTTCCCCATCAGGAACCACCCCCTGACGGTCGAAGCTTGCGCCTACACATAAATATGTGTAGGATGTGATTGCGTAACTGTTCTGCCGTGAGTAGGAACCTTCCTTGCTCAACGGCGATGCTCATCTCTTCTGAGGGTGAGCCACGCTACGCATCCGACCCGCTGACCTTACGTTTTCAAAGACTGAACGCGCAGGAGGATAACACATGGGCATTCTCGTTTCTTAATGCTGGCACGTCTGAAGGGCAGGACTGTGCCGCAACCCCGGCGACCACGCCGGGGAACGAGGCCGGGTGCGAGAGGGCGGGCGCATCCGGCCTCCTTTAGCGTGCGAGCGAGGCCGCTATTCGTGAGAAGCGGTCTAACAGAACCTTTCGCACATCGTTAGGTGGCAACTCGTCCCAAGCGACTTTGGGCGGCTCTCTCATGCTTTCTAAGAACCGCCTCACCTCGTATTTTTTTTCATCTTCAAAACCGGCATCCAGAGCAAGCGAACCGTTGTGCCTCTCCCAACGTGCCGTGATTGCCGAGAGAATGACGCTCGCCGGAACGTCAACCTTCGGCGGTCTGGTACTCTCGTAAAATTCCGCGCCCTTCTTTAATTTTTCAAGTTCACGTTTGATGCTCATTGTTACCGCTCCCGCTTTACCTGTTCATAAAGTTCCTTGAGTTCTTTGATTTGCTGGCGTATGTCCCCAAGTTCCGCCAGAGGGATACGCCTTGAGTCCAAATACCTCGCCGCCGCTACTCTCGCGTTAGCTGGCTTTGTCGTGTCCGTGTGGATAGCCTCTAAGGTCGTTACGGCCTCGTCAGCGATAGCCTGCGCCCGTAGGATTGCAAGGTCTAAAGCCTGTCTTTGAGCCTCCCGTACCTCTAGCGAAAATTTCTCATCTTTAGCTAACCATCGGCGCAAGGTTGACTCCCCTACTCCGCTTTTCGCGGCAGCTTCCTTGACCGTTGGCGACGTTACAAGAGCCGCGACAGCCATTAGCTTTTTTCTGGATAGTTCATGCTCATTTCCTTTCATATTCGCTTACCATTCCGGCTGATTTTCAGGTGATTTTCCAGACCATATATCAGGTCTTTTAGAGGGTGGCTTTGATATAGAAAGACCACCCCCTGCGTAAAGTCGGGCGAAAAGTGAAGCTTTTCTTTCCGCCCCTTCAGTTATACAAGCTTGCCCGCCGAAGATTTTTGAAAAATTCGCGTGAGCTTTACGGTTTGGCGGGCTTTAGGCGGCTTCTGAATGCTGACGGATGAGGCGTTCCAGTTCTAATCGGGCGTCTCTTATGTCGTCACTCGTCTGCTTTAACCGAGACTCAATGCTTACCCTCTCAAGCGATGCAAGGTTAAATAATCGCTCTGAGTTATCAAGTTCATTTCTTATCAGAGTATTAACCTGTCGCGCTTTGAGTTGAGTTTGTTCTGCTTCTTTTAGTTGTTCAGCGAGTCTTAATTTTTCGCTCTCAAGTTCGTTTACTTTAATTCGCGCCAAAATAATTTCTTGCGCCTTGATGATGTCTTGAAGTTCGGTCTGTTGCTGGCGTAATCGAGTTAGTTTCTTAACGTCTGCCGCCTCTACTGCTTCTTTAATCTTGGCCGGTAACTCTGCCAATCTGTTCTTACTGTTTTGTAGCTGCGTTAATGCAGCCGATGTTGCGCTGACTAATTTCATTTCCTCTCCTTTGTCTTGCGCCGAAGTTTTGAAATGTATTCTTCGGCTGCTGCGATTGCTCGGGAGGTTCTAAGCGGTCTGTGTAAGTGGGTTTGAGCTGAGCCCGCCCATCGGCACTCGCCCCTCGAACAGGATCGCGAACTGATTGAGCGCCCCGCTCCAGTTCTTGATCGGCATCGTCCATCGCTTGC
>JBEVJD010000270.1:0-8771 GCA_040510435.1 Pyrinomonadaceae bacterium
CGCGGCCGACGTGCTGACCACCGTGTTCTCCGTCGGCCCGTAGTGATTGACCAACCGGAAGGGCAGCTCGCACGCGGGGTGGCGGTGTAACTTGTCGCCGCCCGTGAACAGGTAACGCAGCGCGTGGTCGTACGCGTGGTCAGGCGCGTCGGCGGAGCCCGCGGCCGTCTCGATCAGCGGCAGCAACGACTCGGCCAGCGCCGTCGGGAGGAAGCAGTGCGTGATGCGATTGCTCCGCAGCCACTCCCAGAACCGAGCCGCGGAGAGGACGGTCTCCTCGTCCGCCAGATAGACCGAGCCGCCGGTCGTCAGGTACGGCCACACTTCCCACACCGAGGCGTCGAAGGACGGGCCGGCGACCTGCGAGGCGCGCGCGCGTGCGTCGAGCCCGTAGCTCTCGCGGTGCCACGCGGCGAGGTTGACCAGCTCCGCGTGCGGCACGGCAACCCCTTTCGGCCGACCCGTCGAGCCGGAGGTGTAGATGACGTAGGCGAGGTTTTCGGGCCGCGCGGCGCGCACGGGATTCCGGTCGTCCTCGCCCGCGTCCCACTCGGATTCCGCGTCGAGACAGATGACCTGTGCGCGGCAGCGCGGCAGAGTGTCGAGCAGACGGCGCTCTGTCAAAAGCACCGGCGCGGCCGTCTCTTCGAGCATGAAGGCGAGGCGCGCGCGCGGGTACCGCGGGTCGAGCGGGACGTAGGCCCCGCCGGCCTTGAACACGCCGAGCGCACCCACAATCATCCGCGGCGAGCGTTCGACGCAGACCGCGACCAGCGTCTCGGAGTCGACCCCCGCCGCGCGCAGGCGGTTCGCCAGTTGGTCGGCGCGTGCGTTCAATTCCGCGTAAGTCAGCCGCTCGCCGCCCGAGGCCACCGCGCACGCGTCGGGCGTCAGCTCGGCCTGCCGCTCGAACAACTCGTGGACGCACGCCGCGCGCGGGAAGTCTCGTCGCGTGTCGTTCCAACGCGAGACCATCCGGCGGCCTTCGTCCGGGGTCAAGAGCGCGAGTTCAGACAGACGCCTGTCAGGGTCGGCGGCGATGCTTTGGAGAAGCACCTCGAAGTGCGCGACCATGCGCTCGATGGTCGAGGCGTCGAAGAGGTCAACGCTGTACTCGACGGCTACCTTCAATTCATCCCCGGCATCCTCGACGAGAAGCGCCAGGTCGAATTTCGAGGACGCCGTGTGAACGTCGAGGAGTGCCGTGTCCAGCCCGGCCAGTTCGAGACCCTGTCGCGGCGAGTTGTTGAAGGCGAAGACCACTTGAAACAGCGGCGCGTGGCTCAGGCTGCGCTCGACCTGCAATTCCTCGACGAGCCGTTCGAACGGCACCTCCTGGTGTGCGTAAGCCGCGAGCGTCGTCTCGCGCACGCGTTTCAGCAACTCGCGGAAACTCGGGTCACCGGAGAGGCGTGTTCGCATCACCACCGTGTTGATGAAGAACCCGATGAGATTCTCCGCCTCGGCCCAGTCGCGCCCGGCCAGCGGCGTCCCGACGTTAATGTCGGCCTCGCCCGTGTAGCGTTGGAGCAGCACGTTGAAGGCCGCCAGCAGCGTCATGTAGAGCGTGACCGATTCGCGCCGGCTCAAAGCCTTGAGGTCGCGCGTCAGCGGAACCGGAAGCCTTGCGTAAAGTGTATCCCCCTCGTAGCTCGCGACGGGCGGGCGCGGCCGGTCGGTCGGCAACTGCAAGACGGATCGGCTGCCCTCCAACTGCTCCCGCCAGTAACGTAACTGTTCGTCGCCGACCCCGTCGGCCAGCCAACGGCGCTGCCACGCGGCGAAGTCCGCGTACTGGACGGGCAGCGCCGGGAGCGACGACGCGAGCCCGCGCGCGCGGGCGGAGTAGACGGCGGAGAGTTCGCGCGCGAGCACGTCCAACGACCAGCCGTCGCTGATGATGTGGTGCATCACCACGGCGAGCATGTGCTCCTCTGCGCCGAGGCGCACGACGACGGCACGCCACGGCGGCGACTGCGTCAAGTCGAAGGGCTCACTCAACGCTTCTCGCAGCGCCCGCCGCGCGTCTTCCTCGCGCGCGTCTTCCTCCGCGTCGCTGACATCCACGAGTGCGAGCTTCACCGCCGACGCCTCGTCGATGACCTGCGCGGGCTCGCCCCCGATCTCGACGAATCTTGTGCGCAGCGCCTCGTGACGTTCGGCCAGCTCGGCGAGACCCGCTTCGAGCGCGGTCACGTCCAGCGCCCCGCGCAGGTGCGCCGCCAGCGGGAGGTTGTAGAAGGAGCTTTCGGGCTTCATCTGGTGGAGGAACCAGAGGCGCTGCTGCGCGTGGGAAAGTTTGACGGTGTTGCCCGCGCTCGTCCGTTCTGAAGTGGGCGGCACCACACGCGTCCCGCGCGCCTGCCGTGCCCCGATGGCGGCGGCGAGCCGCGCGATTGTCGGAGAGTCGAAAACGTCGTTGACGGATACTTCCGCGCGCAGGTCGCGGCGCAGGCGCGAGACGAGCTTCGCGGCGAGCAGCGAGTGGCCGCCGAGGTCGAAGAAGTTGTCGTCAACGCCGACCGAGGCGAGTCCCATCACCTCGCACCAGACGCCGGCAATCAACTCCTCGGCGATGTTCCGCGGCGCGGCCGACTGTCGCTCGTCGTGAGCGGCGGGCGGCGGCGCGGGCA
This sequence comes from Pyrinomonadaceae bacterium, assembly GCA_040510435.1. Lineage (GTDB taxonomy): Bacteria > Acidobacteriota > Blastocatellia > Pyrinomonadales > Pyrinomonadaceae > QHXN01. The sequence continues at coordinate 2,634 of JBEVJD010000270.1, forward strand.
GCCGGAGGCGGTCAACCTTGCCGCTCGTCGTGAGCGGCCATTGCTCCAGCCAGACGTAGGCCGAGGGCACCATGTACTGCGGCAGTCGCTCACGCAGGAAGGCACGCAACTCTCCGTCGGCCGGCCGGCCACCTCCCGCGTCGTCGGTCAGGAGGTAAGCGGCCAGCCGCTTGTCCCCCGGCGCGTCTTCGCGTGCGAGGACGACGGCCTCGCGCACCGACGGGTGTTCGACGGCGGCGGCTTCGATCTCTCCCAGCTCGATGCGGACGCCGCAAATCTTCACCTGATGGTCGATGCGCCCGACGTACTCGATGGCCCCGCCGGGCAGTTGGCGCGCGAGGTCTCCGGTTTTGTAGAGACGACCGCCGGCTGCCGGCGAGGAGGGATGCGGGATGAAACGTTCGGCGGTGAGCGCCGCGCGGTTGAGGTAGCCGCGGGCCAGGCACATCCCGCCGATGTGCAGCTCTCCGGCGACGCCGACGGGGACGGGCCTCAGTTGTTCGTCGAGCAGGAGAATTTCCGTGTTGGCGATGGGGCGTCCGATGGGCACCACGCGCAGGTCGCCCGCCCGCTCGCATTGCCAGAAGGTGACATCGACGGCCGCCTCGGTCGGCCCGTACAGGTTGTGCAGCTCGGCGTCGAGGTGGCTGAAGAAACGTCTCTGAAGGTCGTAAGTGAGCGCCTCGCCGCTACAGACGACGCGGCGGAGCGAAGCACATCTCCTCCTCAACTCCGGCTCTTCGAGGAAGACCTGAAGCATCGAGGGCACGAAGTGGAGCGTCGTGATGCGCTCGGCCTCGATCACGTCTGCGAGGTACGCGTTGTCGTGGTGGCCGAGCGGGCGGGCCACCACCAGCCGCGCGCCCGTCATCAAAGGCCAGAAGAACTCCCACACCGACACGTCAAAACTGAACGGAGTTTTTTGCAGCACGCTGTCGGTCGCGTCCAGCCCGTAAGCCTCTTGCATCCAGAGCAGGCGGTTGATGATGGCGCGGTGCGTATTCATCGCGCCCTTCGGTTTCCCCGTGGAGCCCGAAGTGTAGATGACGTAGGCCAGGTTGCTCGCGGCGACGCCGACCGTCGGGTTGTCAACGGCCTCCGCTTCGATCTCGCTCCAATCCGCGTCGAGGCAAATCGCGCGCGCGCCGTGCGCGGGCAGTGTTTCGAACAGCGGCCGTTGTGTGAGCAGCACCGACGGGCGGCAATCCCGCAGCATGAAGGCGAGTCTTTCCGCGGGGTACGCCGGGTCGAGAGGCAGGTAGGCGGCACCGGCTTTGAGGATGCCGTAGAGCCCGACGACCATCTCGATAGAGCGCTCGACGCAGATGGGGACGATTCCCTCGGGCCCGACCCCCGAGCGGATGAGAAGGCGTGCCAGCCGATTGGCCCGCTCGTTTAACTCGCGGTAGGTGAAGTGCCGCCCCTCGAAGGTGACCGCGACCGCGTCGGGCGTGCGCGCGGCCTGCGTCTCGAATAGTTGGTGCAGACCCTCGACCTGCGGGTGGGCGACGGACGTTGGGCCGCACTGCTCCGCCGGTCGCCGCGCCTCCTCGCGCGCGAGCACCAGCAGTTCAGCCGCGTGAAGCAGCGCCGAGCCGGGACTGCTCTCGTTGTTAGTCATAGGAATGCCCGTCTTATCCGCCCGACGCTGTTGAACCTGAAGCAGCTATTTGCGAACCTTCGTTAGCGGGAGAGATGGCGGGGCGCGAAAATTGGTGTCAAGGATTAGCGGAAAACGTCGGCCGTTGAAGAACCCGCGCGCGGGTTGCCCCTTGAACCTCCTGGTTGACTAAAGCAGTCGTACTCGCGCCGGCTCCACATGTCGCATCAAGACCGCGGCGGCGCGAAGACACCGCGAATCAGGGCCTTACTGTTTCCAGGGCCACGTTGTTTAATTTTTACGAGAACAAGGGCAAGAGCCAAGAACCGAGGGATGGGTGAAATACCCTCTTAAGGCTTCAAGACCGGAGGTGCGACGAAAGCACCAATGCGGGGCAAGACTACCGTCACTTAACTCGTCGAAATAAGTCCCGAGCGGCCGCCGAACCTGCTCACGTTTTCGGCGACCGAATCATAAAATCTTCGGAATTCAGGTCTCCACTTTGATATATTCAATGACGATTTGTCGAAGCGTTGGCGATTGATCACGAGATGCATCAGCGCGCCGCGGGAGAAATTTTTGAGGGGGGAATCATACACCCATCCCGGGGGTTGTCAAGCGGCACGGGCGGCGCGCGTCACAACGTGAAAGAAGGGGTGTCGTATGAAGCGACGTCGTCTCCTCTCGGCAGCACTAATTGTTTTGGGCTTCGGTTCCGTCTGCTTTGAGCGCGTGGCGGCCCGGCAATCGAACGGGGCCGCGCCCCCTTACGCCTCCGACAAACCGTTGAACGAGCCGGCACTCTTCGCGGAAGGGGTCGTCTCCACCGGCGACTACGACTCCCACCCCGCGTTCACGCCCGACGGCAGGACTCTCTATTTCTTAAAGAGCACTCCCGACTTCAGCTTTTGGACAATCGTCGTCTCGCGCTTCGACGCGGGGAGGTGGGGCGCGCCCGAGGTGGCGCCGTTCTCGGGTCAGTATAGCGACGCCGACCCGTTCATCACGGCCGACGGCTCCCGCCTGTATTTCATCTCCGGCCGGCCGGTGCCCGGCAAGACGAAGCCCGACATGGACATCTGGGTGGTGGAGAAGACGGCCGGCGGCTGGGGCGAGCCGAAGAACCTGGGGGCTTCCGTCAACAGCGAAGGCAACGAATGGTATCCGACGCTCACGCGCGACGGTACGATCTACTTCGGCTCGGATCGCGCGGGCGGCAAAGGGAGGACGGACATTTACCGCTCCCGCCTCGTCGAAGGGAAGTACGGCGAGCCTGAGAACCTTGGCGAAAACATCAACACGCAGTTCAACGAGTTCGAGCCTTACATCTCGCCTGACGAACGCTTCCTCATTTTCATGGGCGGCGGACGGACCGAAGGGCTGGGGGGCTTTGACCTCTACCTCAGCTACCGGCGCGACGGCGTGTGGACGAAGCCCATCAACCTGGGTAGTAAAGTCAACTCCGACGGCAACGAGCTTTCACCCATGATCGCGCCCGGCGGAAAATATCTGTTTTGGACGAGCACGCGGGGGGCCGGGTTTGGGGACGGGCGGCAGGAAAAACGTCTGACTTATCGCGAGCTGGAAAAAAGGTTGAGGGGGCCGGGTAACGGCCTCGGCGATATCTATCAAATCTCCCTCAGTGCCTTGAACATTGAACCGTAAAGGCGTCCGCCCGACGAAATCGCCCGGCGGGGCGGTCGCCCGGCACCCGCCCGCCGAACGCCCCATTGTCTTTGTCACCCCTCCGTGTTAGGATGCGCCCTCGCTGAACCAGGCTTCTCACGGCCACACTTGCCCCCGCCTGATTTGCGCCCGGGACTCACGTCTCTCAAGCCCGCTGAACAACGCTTTAGAATAAAGAGCACGCACACGCGCTCACGATACGAGACACGCGGCGGCGCGTGTGCCTCTGAACGCTCGACGGCGTCGGGAAAGGGTCTTGGTTATGAGATTGGCGCTCCTCGCCCTCGGCCTGCTCGGGGCGCTCGCACACGTTGCGCTGTCGGCCGGGAAGGTTTCCGCTCAGGAGCCGCCCACGGCACAAACGCCCGCCGCCGTGGAGACGGCGAAGGTTCCCGTCGCCGGCACGGCCGCCGCGGTACCGGAGGAGAAGACGCGCCCGGTTCGCATCTCTCGTCTGGAGAAGCCGCCCGTCATCGACGGCCGGCTCGACGAGGCGGTGTGGAAGAGCGCGGCCGTCTTCAAGGATTTTTACCAGATCAGTCCCGGCGACAACGCCGCCCCCTCGCTGCCCACCGAAGTCCTCATCGGCTACGACGCGAAGTACCTCTACTTCGCCTTCCACTGCTTCGACGAACCCGGCAAGGTGCGCGCCACCATCCCGAAGCGCGACAACATCTTCGCCGACGACACCGTCCGCGTCTTCCTCGACACGTTCAACGACAAGCGCAGGGCCTACGTCCTGGCGTTCAACCCGCTCGGGGTGCAGCAGGACTGCATCCGTACCGAGGGCGTCGGCCCCGATTGCAGCATCGACATCGTGATGGAATCGAAGGGCACGCTCACCCCGGACGGCTACGTCGTCGAGGTGGCCATACCCTTCAAGTCTCTGCGCTACGAGGCGGGGAAGGGCAAACTCTGGGGGCTCCAAATCTTCAGGCGCATTCACCGCTTCGACGAAGAGGACTCGTGGATGCCCATCTCGCGTGACGTGTCCGGCTTGATCAATCAGGCCGGACACATCACCGGGCTCGAAGACATCTCGACCGAGCGCACACTGGAGCTAATCCCCAGCGCGCTCGTCTCCCAGACGGGCGCGCGCGCGCGCACCCTCTCGCCGGCAGACCTTCAGATTCTCCCCGAGCCGTTCGACCCGGGCCGGTTCGTCAACAGGAGGCCGCACGTTGACCTCGGACTGACCGCGAATTTCGGCCTCACGCCCACGGCCACCCTCAGCCTCGCCGTCAACCCGGACTTCGCGCAGGTGGAGGCCGACCAGACGGTCATCACGGCCAACCAGCGCTTCCCCATCTTCTTCGAGGAGAAGCGCCCGTTCTTCCTTGAGGGCGTCGATGTTTTTCACACGCCGGTGACGGTCATCCACACGCGCGCCATCATCGACCCGGACGCCGCCGTCAAACTAACGGGCAAGCAGGGGCGCACGTCGTTCGGCCTGCTCCTCGCTTCGGATAACGGCCCCGGTAACTTCAGCGAAGAGGAGCGCGCCGACCCGGAACTGCTGCCCGTCATCTCTAAATCACTCGACCGCAACGCCATCGTCGGCGCCCTGCGCCTGAAGCGCGACATCGGCGCCGAGAACAGCCTCGGCCTCGTCGCGACGACCTACAACTTCGTCGAGCGGCACAACGACGTGTTCGGCATCGACGGCCGCTTCAAGTTGGACGAGCAGACCACACTCGATTTTCAGATGCTCGGCACCACCTCGCGCCGCCGCTTCTTCGACGCCGACCTCGGCCGCGGGAGTTACCGGACGGGCAACGCCCTCGGGTATTCCGTCAGGTATGAAAAGGCCGGGCGCAACTTCGGCTACAACTTCGACGGCAGCGGCTTCAGCCGTTACTACCTCGCCGACGTGGGGTTCACGCGCCGCACCGACACCAACCGCGAGGAGTTGACCGCCTACTACCAATCGACCCCACGCCCCGGCGCGAAGCTCGTCCGGTGGCGCTTCGCGGGTTCCGCTCTCACAGACTTCGACTGGCAGGGTCGGCAACAGGGTTGGGCCGTCGAGCCGCAACTCGAACTGAATTTCAGACGCCAGATCAGGCTCGTCGCCGGAGTCGTCAACGGCTACGAGCGCTTGTTCGAAGAGGAGTTCGGCGCGAAGCGGACGCCGGAGCGTTCGGGGGCGTTCGCGGGCGACGACGCCGAACGCTCCGGCAACTTCCGCAGCTTCTACGGCATTCTGGAAGCGACGCCGAGCGAGAAGTATTCGGCCTTTCTCTACGTCACCTCGTCGGGCGGCGTGTTCGACCTGGACTTCGGGGCTGACCCGAGATTCCCGCGCGTCAGCCCCGCCGCACTGCTCGACCCCGAAGCCCCGCTCGACCCCGGCCCCGGCGATTCCCTTGAAGTCGAAGCGGAGGTCGTCTACCAGCCCACCGAAGCGTGGCGCACGTCGCTCAACTACAAGAAATCGCGGCTGATTCGGCACGACAACCGGCGCACGGCCTTCGACGAAAACATCTTCGCCCTGCGCTCCACATACCAGTTCACACGTTTCCTCTTCGCGCGCGCGCGCGTTGACTACAGCACGCTCAACGCCAACGTGCGCGGGCAGTTCCTCCTGGGGTGGACGCCCAACCCGGGGACGGCCTTCTACGCCGGTTATAACGACGACGTGAATCGCAACGGCTTCAACCCCTTCACCGGACAACTCGAACCCGGCTTCAGGCGTAACGGGCGCGTCTTCTTCGTCAAGCTGTCGTACCTGATACGCCGGAGCTTTTGACGTTAGGCACGAATTAAAGAGGCAGAGGCGATGATTCAACACGAAGAACAGGCAAGGTTAATCGACCCCTTCGGCGGCGGGCTCGTCAGTCTGTTGATACCGG
>JBEVJD010000271.1:0-6315 GCA_040510435.1 Pyrinomonadaceae bacterium
TTCTGGATGAAGACTTCCTTCGTCAACTCGGGCTCGCCGTAGTAGCCGTGCGAGCGGTAAGGCGTGCGGATGTGAATCTCTCCGACGGCCTCCTCCCGGCACACCTGCCCGCGCGAGTTGATGACCATCACGGCCGCGCCCTTGATGGGCCGCCCCACCGGGATGGAGGGGCGCTCCACGTCCTCCGCCCTGACCTCGTAGGCGAACTTCGAGAGGCTGGTCTCGGTCGTGCCGTAGATGTTGAAGAGCCTGATGCGCTCGCCGAAGATGTCCATCCAACGCTTCACGTCGGCCGGGTACAGTGGCTCCCCGGTCATGACGATTGACTTCATGGCCCCGAAGTAATCGCCGTTGAGCCCTTCGTTGGTGAGTGCGCGGAAGATCGAAGGGACGCAGTGGAGGACTTCCACCTGCTCAACGTCGAGCCAGTCGGCGAGGCTCCTGGCGTCCAAAATTATGTCGCGGCTCGCGGGGGCGCAGACCGTGCCGCCCGAGCAGAGCGGGACGAAGGCGTCTTTCAGAAAGCCGTCGAAGGAGGGGGAAGCCAACTGGCTGACGCGCGTGCCGGGGCCGGCGCCGACGGCTTCAATCTCCCACTTCATGAAGTGGTCTATGCCCTTGAGGCGGCCGAGGATGGCCTTGGGCGTCCCTGTCGAGCCGGAGGTGAAGTAGACGGAGCAGGGCACGTCGGGGTCGTATTCGACGGCGGGGTGAGCGGTGATGTCGTAACTGCCGAAGCTCTCAAGCACCTCAAGGCCGTCCGCAGCGAACCCGGAAATATCGTCCTGCCCGTCGAGGCAGATGACCCTCGCTCGCGCGCTCGTCTCTCCGCGCAGGCGGCGCAGCTTCTCAAGGTGCCTGCCCGCCGAGACGAACCACTCGGGCCGCACCTGCCCGCTCAAGACTTGCAACCGCCGCTCGGGGAAGGTTGGGTCGAGGGGGACGAAGACGCCACCGGCCTTGAGGACGCCGAGGATGCCTGTGATGACCGCCGCGGGGTCGTCCGTGAAGAGGCCGACCATGCCGCCTCTGTGAAGCCCTCCGTCGAGCAGGAAGTTGGCGAGCCGGTTGGATTCCGCCTCAAGCTCCGAATAGGTAAGGATGCGGCCGCCGTGCTCGATTGCGACCCGCGGGCCGAACTCGGCGGCGACGCCGCTGAACATCTCCTGAACGCTCCGGTGCTTCATTCGACACTCCTTGACTTACTGGTGCCCGCCCGCTCAAACGTCCTCTTCGGTGTCGCCGCCCGACCCGGGAACTCTTGAAGCCTTCGCGTGCCCAAGGCGACATTTGCAAGACAACCCTTGAAGGGGTCGGCCAACGTTTCCATCTGCGGGCCTTCGGGTCTTTCAGCGGGCGAGCAGGAGCGACCGGCCTTCGCTCTCGGCGCCGTGGAAAGGGGCCTCGGCGGCGGCCGTCCGATGCCACACTTCGAGGATGTAGAGCGTCCAGACCGCGTAGCTGTCGGCCTCGCCGTAATTCCCGACGAACTCGGTCAGGCGGTCGGGGTCGAAGTAGCCGCGCGCGAGCGACTCTTCAGACAGGAGCGTCCGCGTTATCTCGCCCCTCAGCGAGGAGGTGAGCCAGTGTTCGAGCGGCACGGCCAACTCCTGCTTGCGGCGGTTGACGATCTCCGCGGGCAGAAAATTCGCGGCCAGCCTCTTGAGGATTTGCTTCTCGTTGCCGCCCGCCAACTTGTGCCGGACGCCGACGCCCGTGACGAACTCGATTAGTTTGGCGTCGAGCATGGGACAGCGGACTTCGACCGAGTTCGCCATCGAGGTGATGTCGATCTTGACGAGCTGCGCGTCGGGCAGCCAGAAGTTGCAGTCCACCTCCATCGCACGGTCGAGCCGGTGCATGAGGCCGCCGGTGCGCGCGAAACGCTCGCGCAGGTAGTTGGCGGGAAACTCGGCGCCGAGCCGTTCCCTGAAGGCTTTGGAGTAGAGGCGGCGCTTGACGGAGTCGCGCAGGCCGTCCGTCAGCACCGACTGATACTGGACGGAGATGTCGCCGCACGCACCGCCGAGCAGTTCCCGGTCAACCTTAACCGGAAGGTCGCCGCGCTCAAGCAAGTCCGTCAGCGAGTCGAACGTCTTGTAGCGGTTGTAGCCGCAGAAGAGCTCGTCCGCGCCGTCGCCGGTCAACACCACCGTCACGAACTGCCGCGCGAGGTGGTTCATGAAGTAGGTGGCGATGGCGGAGGGGAAGGCGTAAGGCTCACCGAAGTTCAGGAGCAGTTCGTGGATGACCCCGAGCGCGGAGTCGGGCGTGATGACGTGCTCGTGGTGGACGGTGCCGCAGTGTTCGGAGACGAGCCGGGCGTAGCGCAGCTCATCGAACTGCTTATCCTGAAAGCCGATGGAGAAGGTGTGGACGGGGTCGGAGACGAGCCGCGACATGATTGAGACGACGAGGCTCGAATCGAGCCCGCCGCTCAGGAGGGCGCCGAGCGCGACCTCGCTGCGCAGCCGCACCTCGACGGCCTCGCGCAGCAGCCCGGTCATCTTCCGTATGAGCTCGCCCTCGTCTGCGGCCGTTTCGCGCTCGGTGAAATCGAAGCGCCAGTATTTCTTTCTCTCCATCCCGCGCTCGTCGAAGGTCAGGACGGTGGCGGGCTCGACCTTGAACACGTCGCCGTAGATGGTCAGCGGGGCGGGGATGATCCTGAAGCTGAGGAAGCGGTCAACCGCCTCCGTGTTGACCCGCCGCCGCACGGACGGGTGCGAGACGAGGGCGTGCAGCTCCGAGGCGAAGACGACGCTGCCGTCGGGCGTGAACGTGTAGTTGAGCGGCTTCTTCCCGGCGCGGTCTCTGGTCAGGAGCAGCCGCTTTTTCACCTCGTCGTAGATGGCGATGGCGAACATGCCGCGCAGGTCTTTGACGAAGCCTTCGCCCTTCCGGTCGTAGAGGTGGATGACGACCTCGGCGTCCGTGTTCGTCTTGAAGACGTAGCCGTCCCTCTCCAGCCCCGCCTTCAATTCGCGGTAGTTGTAAATCTCCCCGTTGAAGACGCAGAAGGCCGTCCCGGCTGAGTTGGCGACCGGCTGCGAGCCGTTGACGAGGCCGGTGACCTTGAGCCGCCGGATGCCGAGCACGGCCTGCGGCGAGACGTGGAAGCCCCCCTCGTCCGGCCCACGATGCACGAGGCGCTCGCACATCCGCGCCACGCTCTCGCGCGAGGGCCGGCGCTTGCCGAAAGTCACTTCACCGGCTATGCCGCACATCAGTCCGCCTTCGTCTTTCTGACCAGGAAGAGTCGCTTGGCCGTGTGAGTGGACAGCTCGCCGATGGGGACGTTGCAGACCTCGATGTCTTCGACGAGTGAGGACTCGATCATCTGGAAGCTGTCCGGGTTAAGCTCCTTCAAAAAGCCCTTGATGCGCTCCCCTATCTCGTCCGTGAAGTCGGCCGAGCAGACGCGGATGGTGAATTTGCCCGAGTCCTTGCGCACCTCGAAGGGGCTGGCCGGGAGGAAGGTGTTGACCGCCTCGTTAACGTCGTAGAGGCTGATGTTCTCGCCGTTCTTAAAGTCGCTGCCCGCGCGCCCGACGATGCGCTCGAAGGAGTAGCGCTCGGCGCCGCGGCACGCGCGCGTCGTGAACCCTTCGACGAGGTCGTTGGTGATGAAGCGAACCGCGGGGAAGACGGAGCGAGCCAGCGAGGTCAGGATGAGTATCTCAGCCGTCCCGCGGCCGGCGAAATCCTCGTACAACTCGGACGGCCTGACGGTCTCGGGGATGATGTGGTCGTCGAAATGGTAGAGGCCGCAGTCGAAACACTCGTAGGCGATGGAGCCGACCTCGATGCTCCCGACGATGTCGAGCAGGTCTTCGCCCCGCAAAGAGAAGAAGTCCACGACGCGCCTCTTCCACGCGCGCGAGGCCACATCGCCGACCGTGATGATCTTACGGGGCCGGAACTTCAGGCCGCCCGCACGGATGAGGCTGTCGAGCACCATCGGCATCGTGAAGAGCACGTCGGGGCGGCGCTCGTTCAGGAGCGCGACGTGCTCGCCGACGGGCCGGCGGAAATCTATGTGGAAGCACTCGACGCCCAGCCCTGCGAAAATCTCCAACGCGGAGGCGGCGGCGCGCCCCGTCCCCAGGTCGGAGCAGGCCGTCCTGCATTCCGGCGAGAGGAAGCGCGCGAAGATTTTCCGCCGCTGCTCAACATAGAGGCCGTGGTCTTCGGCCGAGTACAGGATTCGCTTGCGCGCCCCGGTCGAAGTGCCGGACGTGTAGTAGGCCGAGCAGTCCTCAAGTCCCGGGTCGCTTGCGTGATAGTAGTGCCGCGTCAGGACGTGCTCGTCGATGTAGGGCAGCCGCCCCGGGTCGCCGTCCACGTCGAAGCCCGTTTCGAGGAGCAGCGCGTCGTACCACTCGAAGGTTCGCCGCAGTCGTGCGACCAGCGGGTCGAAACGCTGTTTCAACTCGCGCAGGGGCCGCGGCCCGCGGTCTGTCTCTTGAACAGGTCTCATGGCGAATCCCTGTGTTGAGGGGTGAAGGTGTTTCGGCGGTGAGTCTCAGGCAGCGGTATTCCCCTCCCATGCGTCCGGGAGGAAAGAGTCAACGACCAGCCCGCGGCCCTGTTCGTGCGCCAGTTCGTAGACGAGTTGGCCGACGGCCAGGTCGAGCACCCCCAGGCCGAACGGGCTGAAGAGCAGAACGCTCTCCGCGTCCCGCCTCGGCGGGGCCTGTCCGAGCAGCACGTCCGAGAGCGTGCAACGGATGAAGTCGCGCCGGCCCGTCAACAGTGCCGCCAGATGGACGGAGGTCTGCGCGCGACACGCGTGGTCGATGTCGTCCACGACGTTGTCGCACGAGAGCATTACTTCGGGCGTCACGTCGCGGAGCGAGATGTGCAGGATCGTAGTCCCCGGGGCGCAGGGGGAGAGGTCTTCGAGGTGTGGTTTGACGGCGGTCGTCGCCATCGAGACGAGAGAGCAGCCGGACAGCACACGGCCCGCGTCCGCCGCCACCTCGACCGAGATGTCCCCGAACGTGTTGAGGCAACCCCGCCTGAACGCCTCCGCCCGCCGCGGGCTCAGGTCGAAGACGACGAACCTCCGCGCGCCGTCCAGCGAGGCGCGGAGAAAGCGGAGTACTCAAAGTTGATGAGCCCGCACCCGATGAGCCCGACGCCACCTTAGACCGGCCCCCGATGCAGTGTGCGTGCGGCGAGCGCGGCGCTCGCGGCCGTCCGCTTGGCGCTCGGGATGGAGCCTTCGATGATCGCCCGCGGGGCTCCCGTCTGCGCCGAATTTAGTATCAACACGGCCGAGGCCCGGTTCATCCCGTGCTGCACGTTATTCGGGAACGAGGCTATCCACTGATGCCTGCGATGTCGAAATCCTGCCCGAGGTATGCGGGCATGGCGATGATTCGATTCCCCTGCTCGTTCGGAAAATTCAGGAAGCTGGAGTGCGGCAGAACGCTCTCCCCGCGCGCGTGGGCCACGTAAGCCCTGCGCACCGTCTCCAGCAGTTCGGCCTCGCGGCCTTCGAGCAGGGCTTGAACCTCGCGCCCCTTCAGGATGAGGATGTCGCCGTCACGCATACTGAACTTCCAGTGAGCGCTCCCAGAGGTGCGAGATGGCGCCGAAGTGTTCGGTCACCCACGCGTCCGAGTAGATGGTGTCGATGTAGCGCTCGCCGCGGTCGGCGAACAGGAGCACGCAGTTGGCACCGTTGGGGATGGTGCTTCTGACCTCTTCGACGGCCATGATGATGCCGCCCGCCGAGCCGCCCGCGAGCAGCGCCTCAGACCTCACCAGCCGTCGGCAGCCGACGACGCAGTCCACGTCGGAAACGTGCACGCAAAGCTCGACGAGGTCGTTCTGGTAAAGCTTTGGAACCACCGCCGCGCCGTGCCCCGGAATCAGCCGGCGCGCGCTCTGCCCGCCGAAGATGACGCTACCCTTGGCGTCAACGGCGCAGATTTTAGTCGGCAGCCCGTGCGCCCTCACGTACTCGGCGCAGCCGCGGAGCGTGCCGCAGGTGCTCGTCGCGCAGAACAGGTAATCGACCTTGCCGCCTAAAGCGTTGACGATCTCCTCCATCGTCCGGTGGTGGGAGATGGGGTTGTAGAGGTTGGCGTACTGGTTGGGCCAGAAGCTGTTCTTGTGTGTCCAGAGCAGCGTCTGCACGCGGTTGAGCCGCGCCTGTAGGAACTCGTTCGTCTCCGGGTCGGGCGTCTCCGTCATGTCGATCTCTGCGCCGTAAGCCCTCATCAGCTTGATGTTCCGGAGGTTGGTCTTGGGGTCAACGACGCAGATGAGCCGGAGTTTGTAATAAGCGCAGACCTGCGCCAGTCC
>JBEVJD010000272.1:0-36222 GCA_040510435.1 Pyrinomonadaceae bacterium
GTAACCGGCGAAGAGCGAGTGATGAAGAAGCTGATCCTGGACTTCACCGGCGGCGGCCCCGGCGAACAACTCCACTCGCCCATTCTCCTCATCGGCAACGACCGGAGGGGCGTCTGGACGGTGGCCGAAGGACCCGCTACGACCACGGAGTTGATCAAAGCCATCGACAAAGTTTCCGGCCCGGCCGCGAGGTGAACTTACTGCCCTCGGCCGGGCGTTGCGGGGCGTGATAAACTGCGCGGGGCCGAGCTCTTGAGGGTGCCGGTTATGCTTCCGACGCGGTGCCCAAAGCATCCTGAATAACAGCGAGGCGAATGTGAAAATCTTCGGGACGTTTGTGGCCCCGTACGAACTAGCCGGCTTAGAGGTGGTGCCGCCGGAGGGGGTTTACGGGTTAGGAATCTTTGCCAAAAGGTTCCTCCGGGCGCTTCTGCTTCACTCCGATTTCGACGAATTCCACTTCTTCTGCTCAAGCCCTTACGGCGACCCGCGTGGAGGAGACTTGTTGGGCTCTGACGGTCGCGTCCGCCTCCTCCCGCTGCACGAATTCAGCGCTTCGGCGCGGCAGTTCGATTATCACGTCCTGCACAACATCTGGACGCCGGACATCGGGCCTTGGGCGGACATGAGAAACCGCCTCTGCCCATCGGGAGTTCCCGTCACGGGCTTGACTCATACCATCAGCTACCAGTCCTTTCTGCCGCGCGTCCTGAGCACGATGGTCATGGGCGCGCGCCCCTCCGACACGATCATCTGCACGACGGAGTCGGCCAGAGTCGTCATGTCGAACTGGATCGAGCACCTGCGGCGCGAGTTCGGCGCGCAGATGGGCGCGGCCGTCGGCTACGAAGGGAGGCTTGACAAGATTCCGCTCGCGGTGGACGCGGAGGTCTTCGCCCCGAAAGACAAGGCGCAGACGCGCAGGCGCTTGGCGCTCCCGCCCGACGACATACTGCTTCTTTACGTCGGGAGGTTTTCCCACGTCGATAAGATGGACCTTTTCCCCCTGCTGCTGGCCTTCAAGGAGGCGTTGGAGCAGAATCCCGGACTTCGAGTGACGCTGGTCATGGCCGGGTCAGACAGTCTGTACAAGTACGCCGGGCGGGTGGGGCAGTTTGCCGCAGACCTGGGCCTCGACCATCGCGTCGTCATCCGGACGAACCTGGCCGACGGGGACGTGCCGGACTACTACGCCGCCTCCGACATCTTCATTTCGCCGAGCGACAACATACAGGAGACGTTCGGCCTCTCGATCATCGAGGCCATGGCCTCCGGCCTGCCCGTCATCTGTTCGGACTGGGACGGCTATAAAGAACTGGTGGAGCATGGTCTGACAGGGTATCGTGTGCCCACTTACTGGATGCAGTGCGACCGAAAGGTCTGTGACCACGCAGGGCTCGCGGACTGGATGGCCGACCATTTCTACCTGGGTCAGTCGGTGAGTGTTGATGTTCCGGAAATGGCGCTGGCCATCGGGCGGCTGGTCAGAGATGAGGGGCTGCGCAGACAGTGGGGGGAGAACGGCCGAAAACGGGTTTTGCAGTATTTCGATTGGCCCGTCATCATCCGGCAGTACCTCGATCTGTGGCAGGAGTTAAAGGCGCAGGCGGCGGCCGAACCCCCCGGCGATCTACGCCATACCTCTTGGTACAGGCCCGACTTCTTCCAGACCTTCCGCCATTATCCCACACGCATTCTTGACCCCTCTTCGAAGGTGACGACGCACAGCCAGAGCGATTTCAGATGGTACCCTGAGTTGTCGCCCGAGATTCGGCCCGACCTCCTTGAGCAGATCACGCGGGCCGCCGACCCAGGGGTAACAATCGGCGACCTGGAACAACTCGCCGGGGAGAATAAGGTCACGCCCGATTCTTTACGCTTCCACATCATGTGGCTGCTGAAATACCGACACCTCGTCCTTGAGTGAGAGAATCAGTCGAAGCACGCGGGGCTTCCGGCGACGGCCGGTCAGGGCGCGGGCGGCGCCCTGACGCCTGCACCCGAGCAGCCTTAACTCTCGATTCCAAATAGAATTGCCACGCATGAAAAAAAATATTGCAAGACATAAGATTCGAGTGTAAGGTTGGCCCGTTGCGGACGCAGTTAGGTTCAGCGGCTCGGTTTACTGTCGTTGAAATGATTTGGCCACGCAGTGCGTAGCCAGGGGCTCTATTCTGTCTCAACTCACCGTCCGAAGGATTTTCGGGAAAGAGAGAAACGACATGGCAAACGGCGACACTCCTATCAACAACGCGGTCAAACTGGTGGGAGAAATCCTAGTGCCAGGCGGCAGCAACCTCATTAAGGGAGACATCAAGCAGGGCGCTATTCACGCCGCGCTGGGGATCGCCGCCCGTATAGCGTTCGGTCTGCCAGGACTGCTCCTCGTCTCCGCGAACTCCTTCTCGAAGGCCACGACGGGCCGCCACCTCACCGAGAATCTGACGAGAGACGACGAGACCACCGACGAGGCAGAGAGTCAGTAGCGTCTCTGTGTTGGCGCGGCCGTAAAACAAGATCATCGCAAGCTTAAACATCGGGGACTTTTGGCCCCGTCAGGTTATTCTTTGCCCGCGCGGGGAGAATCTCAGTTGAGCAGTAAGACTTGTGGACGAGCAGGTCTGTACAGGCCGTTCGTACGAATTTCAAGCGCGGTCATCGTCCTCAGCGGGAGTCACCTGTGAAAGTAGATTTTAAGCAAGCCGGTCTCCACCTCGGACTTAATCTCGTCGCAAGAGCTTTGCTCGGCCCCGCGGGCACCATCTTGGTCTCTACCAACGCCGTGGTCAAGGCGGTCACCGGACGACACCTCCACGAGCACCTATCGGCCATGATGTCGCCACCGGCAGAGCGCGCGCCGACGACCCCGCCAGCCGGGCACGCCAAAACGCCGAGGCAACTGAAGCGGGCGCGCCTTGATTCCCCGGATGCTCCCGGCGACGCGGCGGTAAAGTCTGAGGAGCGGCCTCCACCGAGCAGGAAGTCCAGAGCCAAGTCCACCACAAAGAGACGGAAAGCTTCGGGGAGTCGATCGACAGCATGAAAACAAGAACGTATCTACTCGGGCTTGCGTCCGGCTTGGTTCTCGCGCGTTACTGGAAACCTCTCGTCAAAGAAGGGATCAAGGTAGGGGTTCTCGCCGGCCGTCAAATCAAGCAGGTCTCCGACCAGGTGATGGAAGACTTGGAGGACGCCAGTGTCGAGGCGTTCGAAGAGCTACAGGAACAGGAACAGAAGGCAGGGCGGTGAACTCCGGGCCGAAAGCGAAGCGACGCGACCCGTGGGGACTAACTTTAAGGTCGTTCACCCCCGGCCGCCAGAGATGGGGCGTGGAAGCAATCCTGGCGAAGCCTTATCTGGCGCAACCGCTTGAAGAGACACTGCTGACACACCCCGACGTGTTGCATGCCGAGGTCAACCCGACGACAGGGCGTGTCCTCGTCTTATACTCACGCAACCGGCCGCGCCTCCCGGTCGACAAACTGATCAAGAAGTCGTTGGATGATATCGTCGCCCGCGGCCTCGACCCGGCCCATCGGCCGAAAGAGTCTACGGCGCTCTATCGCGTTTTGCAGATTTCGCTGCCGGAGCGGCGGCGACTTGCCATGCCGGTCTTCGTCTCCGGCTTAAGCTTTCTGGTTCGTTTTCTGGAAGCACTGTTCGTCGTCAACTCAATTAAGCCCGGCGGCGAGGCCGCGGGAGCGGAGGCAACGGAGTCGCGCCAGCGGGGACTGCTCTACTATGCCGGAACGGGGCTGCTGCTGAACGGCATCGACGTTTGGCTCCGCTACCACCGGGCCCGCCTGTGGCAGGAAGTCGGGCAGGAGACGCAACAGGGGTTGCGCACGCAACTGATCGCCCAAATTCAAAACCAGGATTTGGCGTTCTTCACCCGGCACACCACCGGCGAGTTGATGAACCTCACGACCGAGGACACACAGCGCGTCGGCGAATTCATCGGGCGCGGCGGTGAGCAGGTCGTTGAAAACGTGCTCTCCGTGGGGATCTACGGGGCGGTGATAGTCAGCGCGTCGCCGACGCTGGCCCTCATGGCTGGCGTGCCGATGGCGCTTCTCTTCCTGCCTTCGCGCCTGCTCGCCCGGTCGCTCTCGGAGAGTTACGGGAGGCGGAGCGAGGCGAGCAGCCGGTTCAGCCAGATGTTGGAGAACAACCTGACCGGTATCGTCGATGTGAAGAGCTTCACCGCGGAGCAGCAGGAGATTCGGCGGTTCGCCGCCTGTGGGGAAGAGTTGGGCGAAGCGTCGGTGGAGGCGGGCGCGGTCTCGGCGCTGGAATCAGGTCTGGGCCGCGGCATCTACTCGGTCGGGTTTGCCCTGACTTCGGCCTATGGCGGGCAGTTGGTCGCGGAGGGCAAGCTGAAGCAGGAGAGCTACCTGCGCGTCGTCTACATGTTCCAGCGCATGCTCAGCGCGCTGGGCGGCCTCGAAGAAGTGACCCGCCTGTACCACGCGGGGAGGAGTTCGTCGGAGCGCATCGTGCAGGCGCTGGAGGCACGCCCCTCAATCAGGAGCGGCCCGGCGCGAGTCAACCGCGAGGACGTGCGCGGCGAGGTGATGTTTGAGAACGTCTCGTTCGGCTACCACCCGGGGGTGAAGGTTCTGGATAACGTCTCCTTCCGTCTCCGCTCCGGCGAGAAGTTGGGGATTGTGGGGCGCACGGGCTCCGGCAAGAGCACGCTGCTGCGGCTGCTGATGCGCTTTTACGACGTAGACGAGGGAAGAATCCTGCTCGACGGGACGGACATCCGCGAGTTGAACCTTGAGGACTTGCGCTCGGCGATCAGCCTGGTCAGCCAGGAGGCTTACGTGTTTCAGGGGACGGTCGGCGACAACGTCGCCTACGGCAGGCCGGGGGCGGCGGAAGCGGATATCGTGGGCGCCCTGACCAGGGCCGGGGCGAAAGAACTGCTGACCACCGTGCCCGGCGGGCTCGACGGTGAAGTCGGGGAGCACGGCCGAAAGCTCTCCGGCGGGCAGAGGCAGCGCATCGCCATCGCCCGCGCGCTCCTGAGAGACGCTCCCGTGCTGGCCCTCGACGAGGTGACTTCGCACCTGGACTACGAGACGGAGGCGTCGGTCAAGCGTTCCGTCCGCGAGGTCACGGCCGAGAAGAGCGTCATCACCATCGCGCACCGGCTGGCGGTCGTGCGCGACTCGGACAAGATCATCGTGCTTGACGGCGGTAAGATTCGCGAGGAAGGCGATCACGAAGGGCTCGTCGGCAAGGGCGGGATATACGCGTCGCTCTGGCAGTTGCAGACCGGCGCGGGCTCGCACTGGGAGTAGCACTCAGGAGTCAGGTCACGGGAGAGCGGCGCGCCCCGCCCGTTCTCTTAATCAAGACCGCTAAACTCGCGCGTCGTCCCGGTGGTTGAAACGGCAACTCACCACGGCAGCCCCGGGGCGCGCATTCGACAAGAGGCCAACACGGCTCCACGACTACGGAAGCCACGCGCCGGAGTGACTACACCCGCAACGGCAATCACCCTTCGAGTAAGTAATATGCTCTCCCACCCGGCCAGACCTCTCGGTAGCGGCGTTCTGACGGCCGTCGGTAATACCCCATTGGTATCACTCGACCGCCTGTTCCCCGCCAGCCACTTCCACCTGTACGCCAAGCTGGAGATGTTCAACCCGGGCGGCAGCGGCAAAGACCGCTCGGCCGTCTGCATGGTGCTCGGGGCCTACGAGTCAGGGAGCATCGGGCCGGGCGCGACGATCATCGAGTCCAGCTCGGGCAACCTCGGCGTCGGACTGGCTCAGGTCTGCACCTACCTCGGGCTCCGCTTCATCTGCGTCGTGGACACGCGCACCACGCCGGCCAACCTGGCGATTCTCAAAGCCTACGGCGTAGAGATCGAGCTGGTGGAGGCCCCCGACCCCGTGACCGGCGACCTGCTGACGGCGCGCATTAACCGCGTCAGGCAGTTGTGTGCGGAAATCCCCGGCAGCATCTGGGTCAACCAGTATGCCAACGAAGATAACCCGAAGGCGCACTACCGAACGATGGAGGAGATCACCGCGAGACTCGGCGGGCGAGTCGATTACGTCTTCACGGCTACGAGCACCTGCGGCACCCTGCGCGGAGTCAGCGAGTACGTCCGCGACCACGACATGCGCACAAAGGTCATCGGCGTGGACGCAGTCGGGAGCGTTATCTTCGGTGACGCCCCCGGCCAACGCCTGATACCCGGCCACGGGGCTTCGAGGCTGCCGGAGCTGTACCGGCCGGGGCTGGAGCACGGACGCTCGAAGGTCACCGATTGGGAATGCGTGGTGGGATGTTTCCGGCTTCTGCGGCGCGAGGCGATCTTCGCGGGCGGCTCGGCGGGCGCGGTCGTCATGGCCGTCTCGAAGCTCCGTCACGAAATCCCCGAGGGGGCCAACTGCGTCGTCGTCCTGTGTGACCGCGGCGAGCGTTACCTGGAGACGATCTATTCCGAAGCCTGGGTCAACGAGCACTTCGGCGATCTGAGCCCGATGTGGGAAGACGAACATTGGGCCGTCCCCGCCGGTCTAACAACCACCTGACTAAGGATTCGAGAAACCACAAGTGCAGCCCGTCATCCCAAGAGCGGAGTTCGCCAGTCTCGTCGAGGCCGTGCGGTTCAGGGCCGCCGACGCGCCCGACGAAACGGCGCTCGTCTTCCTCGAAGACGGCGAGCGCGAGGCGCTGCGGCTGACCTTCCAGCAGGTAGACGAGAGGGCGCGCGGCATCGCGGCGCGTCTCGCCGCGGTCGCCGGGCCGGGCGCGCGGGCGCTTCTGCTCTACCCGTCGAGCGTGGAGTTCCCTGTCGCCTTCCTCGGCTGCCTCTACGCCGGGGTCGTCGCCGTCCCGGCCTACCCGCCGCGGCGAAACCGCTCCGCCGAAAGGCTGCGGGCCATTGTCGACGACGCCGGGGCGCGCGTGGCGCTGACCACCGCCTCGACGCGCTCCGCCCTCGAAGGACGCGGGGCCGGCGTGCGCGAGTTCGAAGGGCTTTGCTTCATCGCTACCGACGAGGTTGACGAATCGGGCGCGGGTCTTTGGAGTCCGCCGCCCGTCGAGCCGGGGGCACCGGCCTTCCTCCAGTACACGTCGGGCTCCACGGGGACGCCGAAAGGCGTGATGGTCAGCCATGCAAACATCATGGCGAACGTGGACGTGATCCGCGCGGCCACGGTGGGTGCCGGCCTTGAACGCGGCCTGATTCTCGCCAGTTGGCTGCCGCTGTTTCACGACATGGGTTTGATCGGCACGCTCATCTGGCCGCTGGTCGAAGGCGGGACGCTGGTCTCGATGGAGCCCGCGGCCTTCATTCAGAAGCCCGTGCGCTGGCTCGAAGCGATCTCGAAGTATCGCGCCACGGCGGCCGCCGCCCCGAACTCCGGCTACGACCTCTGTCTCCGCAAAGTGACCGGGCGACAGAAGGAGGGACTGAACCTGAGCTGCTGGCGGCTGGCCTTCAACGGGTCAGAGCCGCTGCGCCATGAAACACTCGAAGGCTTCGCCGCGGCTTTTCAACCTTGTGGCTTCAGGCCCGAGACGATGTATCCATGCTACGGCTTAGCCGAGGCGACGCTGTTCGTCACCGGCGGCGCCGCCGGCCGCCGGCCCGTCCACGCGGCCTTCGACGGCCCCGCGCTCGAACGCCACGAAGCCGTCCCCCCGAGCGGCGACGAGACGGCTACGGTTAAGGTCGGATGCGGCCACGCGTGGAACGGGCACGCGGTCAGGATTGTTGACCCCGCCACGCTACGCC
Source organism: Pyrinomonadaceae bacterium (assembly GCA_040510435.1). GTDB lineage: Bacteria > Acidobacteriota > Blastocatellia > Pyrinomonadales > Pyrinomonadaceae > QHXN01. The sequence goes on from JBEVJD010000272.1 coordinate 7,763, forward strand.
CCTGCGCCGAAGGACAGGTGGGCGAGGTATGGGTCGCCGGGCCGAGCGTGGCGAGTGGATACTGGAACCGCCCCGAGCTGTCGGAAGCGACGTTCCGCGCGCGCGTCGAAGGCGGCGACGGCGAAGCGTTCCTGCGGACGGGCGACCTCGGCTTTCTCAGGGGAGACGAACTGTTCGTCGCCGGGCGTATCAAAGACCTCATCATCGTCAACGGCCTGAACCATTACCCGCAGGACATCGAGCAGACCCTCGAACGATGCCACGCCGCCATCGCGCCGAACGGCTGCGCGGCCTTCTCGGTCGAGGCGGACGGCGAGGAGCGGCTGGTGGCCGTCTGCGAAATTCGGCGTGAGTATCTGCGGCGGCTCGCCCCCGAGGACTTGGCGGCCTGCGTCCGCCGGGCCGTCGCCGAAGCGCACGAGCTTGAGCTTCACGCGATCCTCTTCCTGAAGCCGCTCGGGTTGCCGCGAACGTCGAGCGGAAAGGTACAGCGGCACGCCTGCCGTGCGGCCTTCCTCGGCGGAGGCGGGCCGGAGGTCGTGGCCCAATGGCGAAGAGTTACGCGGCCCGAGAGCGCGGGACGGCCCGACGACGATACGGCAGCGGAGGTCGCCACCGCAGGCCGCCCGGCTGACGAGTCTTTCCTCCGCCGGTGGCTATGCGAAAGGGTCGCGGCCAAGCTCGGCGTTGCGCCGTCGGCCGTCGATTCACGGGAGCCGTTCACGCGTTACGGGCTCGAATCGCGCGACGCGGTTGCCCTTTCGGGAGAGCTTCAGGAGTTGCTCGGCCGCCCACTGCCGCCGACGCTGGTCTACGATTACCCCAACATCGAAGCGTTAACCGCGCACCTGACCCATCCGAACGGCACGGCCCGGCGCCGTCGCGCCGGGGCGAGCAACAGTGGGCGCATCGCCGTCGTGGGAATCGGTTGCCGCTTCCCTGGCGCTAACAACCCCGAGAGCTTCTGGAAGCTGCTGGCCGAAGGACGCGACGCTATCAGGCCCGCACCCGACCGCGACGGACTCTCCCCGGCCGCTACCGGCGGCGGAGTCATGTGGGGCGGCTACCTCGACGACGTTGACCTCTTCGAGCCGGAGTTCTTCGGCATCAGCGGCCGTGAAGCCGAGTTGATGGATCCGCAACAACGGCTCCTCGCCGAAGTGGCGTGGGAGGCTCTCGAGTACGCAGGCATCTCGCCGCGCGGGCTGGCCGGCAGCAACACGGCCGTCATCGTTGGCATCAGCAACCTCGACTACTCACGGCTGCGCCCCGGCGGCGCCGCGGCGACCGACCCGTACACCGCCACGGGCTCGGCCCTCAGCATCGCGGCCAACCGTCTCTCGTACCTGCTCGACCTGCGCGGGCCGAGTTGGGCCGTGGACACCGCGTGCTCCTCCTCGCTCGTGGCCGTCCATCAGGCGTGCCGGAGCCTTCTGGCCGGCGAGTGCGACCTGGCGCTCGCCGGGGGGGCCAACCTGATTCTGACGCCGCAACTCAACACCGCCTTCTCCAACGCGGGCATGCTCTCGCCCGCCGGGAGGTGCAAGACGTTCGACGCCGACGCCGACGGCTACGTCCGGGGCGAGGGCGTCGGCGTCGTCGTGCTCAAGCGGCTCGAAGATGCGGAGCGCGACGGCGACAACGTCCTCGCCCTCATCCGCGGCTCGGCCGTCAATCAGGACGGGCGCAGCAACGGGCTGACGGCGCCGAACGGGCCGGCGCAGCAGGCGGCCGTCCGCCGGGCGCTCGCGGTCGCGGGCGCACATGCGCACGAGGTCGCCTACGTGGAGGCGCACGGCACGGGCACGCCCCTGGGCGATCCGATTGAGATGAACTCGCTCGCCGCGGTGCTCGGCGAGGGGCGGCGGGAAGGAGAGACCTGCTGGGTCGGCTCGGTCAAGACCAACATCGGCCATCTGGAGGCGGCTGCGGGGATAGCAGGGCTCATCAAGGTCGTTCTCGCCCTCACCAACGAGGTGATACCGCCGCACCTTCGACTGCGCCAGCTCAACCCGCACATCAAACTCGACGGTGCCGCCCTGCGCATTCCCGCGACCCTTCAGCCGTGGCCGCAGGGCCGGAAGCGACTGGCCGGGGTGAGTTCGTTCGGCTTCGGCGGGACGAACGCGCACGTCATCCTCGAAGAGGCCCCGGTGGCCCCGAGTCGGGACGAGACAAAGCCGCCAGTCGAACTCCTCGCGCTGTCCGCGCGCACCTCTTCGGCGCTGCAAACCTTGAGCGCCTCTTACGTACAGCACCTGCGCTCACACCCGAAGGTATCGCTCTCGGACTTCGCGCACACGGTCAACGCGGGCCGGGCGCACTTTCCTTTCAGGCTGACCGCGGTCGCCGCGACGGCGGAAGAGGCCGCCGCGCGTCTGGAGTCCGGCCGCGCGGGCGCTCACGCGGCGCGTGCGCCGAGAATCGCCTTCCTCTTCACGGGACAGGGTTCGCAGCACCGCGGTATGGGGCGGCAGCTCTTCGACGCACACGCGGGCTTCAGGCAGACACTTGAGCGTTGCGACGAACTGCTGCGGGGCCGTCTGCCGAAGCCTCTATTGGAGGTGCTCTTCGGCGAGGGCGACGAGATCGACGAGACCCTCTACGCACAGCCGGCGCTCTTCGCGCTCGAATATGCGCTGGCCGAGTTGTGGAAGTCCTGGGGCGTCGTCCCCTGCGCCGTGCTCGGCCACAGCGTGGGCGAATACGCGGCGGCCTATTTCGCGGGCCTGTTCAACCTCGAAGACGGACTGCGCATGGTCGCCGAAAGGGGGCGGCTCATGCAGGCGCTGCCCGAGGCGGGGGCGATGCTCTCGGTCTTCGCCGACGAGGAGACGTGCGCCGAGGCGGTCGGGTCAGACGCGAACACGGTCGGCATCGCGGCCGTGAACGGCCCCGCGCAGACGGTCTTATCCGGCGATGCGAAGGCGATAGCGCGAATCGAGTCGGCGCTCGCCGCGCGCGGCGTGGGCGTGAAGCGCCTGCGCGTCTCGCACGCCTTCCATTCGCCTCTGATGAGGCCGATGGTGGAGCAGTTCGCGCGCGTGGCCGCGGGGGTCAAGTACGGGACGGCTGCGGTTGAGGTCGTCTCCTGCGTGACGGGCTTCAAGGCCGACGGTGAGATGTCCACGCCCGCCTACTGGCGCGACCAGATACTGGCACCGGTTCGTTTCGCCGAGGCGGTCAGAAGCCTCGGCGCGATGGACGTTGACGCCTTCGTCGAAATCGGCCCGAAGCCGGTACTGACGGCGATGGCGCAGGACTGCCTCGACAGCCGGGCTCGCGTTTGGCTCTCGTCGCTCGGGCCGGGCGCCGAGGACTTGCGCTCGATGCTCGAAGCCCTCGGCGCGCTCTACGAGGCGGGGGCTGATGTGAACTGGCACGCCGTGAACGACGGCAAAGCGCGGCGCATCCCTCTCCCCACCTACCCCTTCGAGCGGCAGAGCTACTGGCTGGAAGAAGAGCCGCGCCCTTCGTCTTCGGCGGCGGGCGTGGGGGCCGGCGCCCACCCGCTGCTGGCGAGGCGGCTGGGCGAGGTGGCGCTGCTGCCGGGCGCACACGTCTGGGAGATGACGCTCGGGGGAGTTGCCGCGGGACTGTCGGAGGGGCACCGTCTGTTGGGCTCGACGGTGGTGCCGTATGCGGCTTTTATCGAGCTGGCGTTGGCCGCGGCCGGGGAGGTCGGCCGACGCCGCTTCTACCAGATCAACGACCTGACGTTGCATCAGCCCCTCTTCGTCTCGAAGGGCGACGTGAGGGTCGTTCAGGTCGTCATCGTAGAACTGGGCGACGGCAACCTCTCCTTCAAAGTCTTCAGCCGTCGGGCACAGGTCGCCTCTTCGAATCGCGAGTGGGCGCTGTGCGCCAGCGCGCTGATCCGGGCGGCCGGCGGGAACGAGGATTATGAACTTCGGACTAATGTTTTTCGCCAGCAGTGAGGACGCTATATCCGGCAGCCGGTATCGCGTCGTGCTGGAGAGCGCCCGCTTCGCAGACCGCCACGGGTTTTCGAGCGTCTGGGTGCCCGAACGCCATTTCACGAAATTCGGCAGCCTCTACCCGAACGCGGCCGTGCTTCACGCGGCCCTAGCCGTGGCGACCGAGCGTATCCGCCTGAACGCCGGCAGCGTCGTCGCGCCCCTCCACGACCCGCTCCGGATCGCCGAGGAGTGGTCGATGGTGGACAACCTTTCGGGTGGCCGCGTGGGAGTCTCCTTTGCGTCGGGCTGGAACCCTGACGACTTCGCGTTCTTCCCCGCGCGGTATGGCGAACGGCAGGAGTTCATGGTCGAAGGAGTGCGCGCCGTCCGGCGTCTGTGGCGCGGTGAGACGACGAAGGCCGTGAGCGGAAACGGCGAAGAGATAAACGTCCGCGTCTATCCCTCGCCGGTTCAGCCGGAGTTGCCCGTCTGGCTGACCGCGGCCGGCAACCCCGGGACGTACGCGCTGGCGGGCGAACTCGGCGCAAACCTGCTGACACACCTGCTCGACCAGGACGAAGAGCAACTGGCCGCTAAGATCGCCCTCTACCGTCAGGCGCGCGCCTCACACGGCTGGAAGCCGGAGGCGGGAGTCGTCACCGTGATGCTGCACACCTTCGTGGGTGCCGACGACGCGCTGACGCGCGAACAGGCGCGCGTGCCCTTCTGCCAGTACATCAAGAGCAACATCGGGCTGCTGAAAGGGCTGTCCCACAGCCGGGGGCAGAACGTGGACATCTCCTCGATGCCGGAACGCGACCTGGACGAGTTCGTCAACTTCCTCTACGAACGATTCGCGGCCGAGCGCGGCCTGATAGGCTCGCCGGAGAGTTGCCTCCCACTGGTGAAGCGGCTGCATGCCGTGGGCGTCAACGAGGTCGCGTGCCTGCTCGACTTCGGCCCGGCGCCGGAGCTGATTCTGGGAAACCTTCCGCACCTGAGCCGCCTGAAAGATCTCTGCCGGACGCGCCCGGCGGGCGAGGCACAGCGCCGGGAGGCGACAGCGAGGTTCTCGCCCGAGAGCGTGCAGGCGCGCTGCACGTCGGAGCTTTCGGGCGCAGAGTTCGACGAGCGGCTGCGCTCCCGCGGCGTCGAGATTGACGGACAGTTCAAGGCCGTCGAACGAATCTGGCGGCGCGACGGCGAGGCACTGGGGCGCATCCGGCTCCCGCCCGGCGCGACGGCCCCCGCGGGCGACTTCACCATCCGCCCGGCCTTCCTTGACGCGTGCAGCCGTGTGCTCGCCGCGGCACTGCCCGAAGACTCGGGCGGCGGCCTCTACCTGCCCGCGAAGGTGCGCTCGCTGCGGATCGCGGGCGCCGTGCCCGTCGCCGGTTGGAGCCACGCCGTAATCAGCCCCCCGCCCGATGGCACCGGGCAGAGGATGTTGGAAGGCGACATAGACATCTACGACCTCGAAGGGCGTCCGGCGATTCGCATCGAGGGACTGCGCCTTGAGCGGCCCCTGCCCGAGGCCGTCGAAGAGCGCGCCGCGCGGGACGAAGGCGTGACCTACAAGCGGGGCTGGGTCGTCAGGCCGTCCGGCGCGGCGCGGGCGCTGCCCGCAGGCAGGTGGCTCATCTTCTCCGACCGCGGCGGGGTCGGGGCAAGTCTGTCGGCGCTGCTCGCGGAGTCGGGTGCCGCCTTCACGCTCGTCTCGCCGGAGGAGTGCGACGCAGCCGACCCGGCAGCGGTTAACGCCCTCGTCGCGCGGGAAGCGCCGCGGCATGTCCTGCACCTCAGGGCTTTGGACGCAGCCCCGCCGGAAGAGACGACCGTCGAGTCGCTGGCACGCGACCAGGAGACGGCCTGCGCCTGTGCGCTTCATCTGATTCAGGCGGTCGCGGGCAGGACGACCGAAAGCCCGATTCGCGTCTGCTTCGTCACCAAAGGGGCGATGGCCGTGCGGGACGCAGAGCCGGTCGCCGTCGCGCAGGCACCGCTCTGGGGGCTGGCGCGCGTAGCAGCGGTCGAGCACCCGAAGACCTGGGGCGGCGTCGTTGACCTCGACGGCGCATTGCCCGCGCCCGAAGCCGCCCGCCAACTCTTTGAATGGCTGCTCGCGCCCGACGGCGAAGACATGGTCGCCTTCCGCGCGAGCCGCCGCCATGTCGCCCGCCTACAGGCGGACGCCCCGTCGGCCGCGCGGGGAGTCAGTTTTGACGGGTCTGCAACCTACCTGATTACCGGTGGCTCGGGCGGGCTGGGACTTGAGGTCGCGCGCTGGATGACCGATCTAGGGGCGCGCAATCTGGCGCTGGTGTCGCGAAGCGAGCCGGCCGCCGAGGCCGCGAGTGCCGTCCGACGGCTTGAGCAGGGCGGCGTCCGCGCGCGCGTCTTCCGCGCCGACGTTTCAAGTGCCGACGAACTGTCCGGCGTCATCTCGGAAGTCGGCTCCACCATGCCCCCGCTCAGGGGTGTGTTACACCTGGCCGGCACCCTCGACGACCGTGCGCTGGCCGGGCAGACGTGGCCCCGCTTCCGGGCCGCCGGCCTCGCTAAAGTGGAGGGCGCGTGGAACCTGCACCGGCTGACACAGGGCGCGGCGCTCGACTTCTTCGTGCTCTTCTCGTCGATGGCCTCGCTGGTGAGCGTGCCGGGGCAAGGCAGCTATGCGGCGGCGAACGCGTTCCTCGACGCGCTGGCCCATTACCGCCGCGCGCTGGGGCTTCCGGCGCTGTGCGTCAACTGGGGGCCTTGGAGCGAGGTCGGGCACGCGGCGACCGCGTACGGGCGCGGCGCTCACGCGCGACTGGCCGGGATGGGCATCGGGGCCGTCTCGCCGCGGACGGGGCTGCGTCTGCTCGGGACTCTGCTGGGCCGCGGCGAGACGCAGGTTGGTGTCGCGCGCGTAGACTGGAGCAAGCTGTTTCAGGCCGACCCCGCGGCTGCGCTCTCGCCTCTGCTCTCCGAGCAAGCGCGGGACGCGGTGCCGACGCCCGCGCAGGCCGAAGAGCCAGAGTTACTGAAGACGCTGCGCGCGCTCCCCGAGGCAGAGCGCCGCGAGGAGCTGGCGGCATTCCTTTCATCGCTGCTTGCCGAGACGCTCAAGCTGAAGAGCCGCGAACCGCTGACGCCGCGACAGGGCCTGTTCGAACTGGGGCTCGACTCTATCCTCGCCCTCCAACTGAAAGCCAAACTGGAACTGAACCTCGGCCGGCCTTTCCCGGCCACGCTCTTCTTCACGCACCCGACCGTCGAGTCGCTCGCAGATTACCTCTCGGGCGAGCTGAAGCCCCCGGCGGACGCAGCAGGCCCGCCGCCCGCCGCGTCCGAGACGCCGGAAGCGGCTGCCCCGGTGACGGGCGAAGCGCCGTCAACCGACTCACTCACCGACGAAGAGATCGCGCGGCTGATCGCGCAAGAGATCGGCTACGGACAGCTCAACCCGCGGACGTAAAGCCATGAACCCCTCGCCCTCCGGCATCGACTTACGCTCGGCGCTCTCTGCGGCTTTAGAAGAGCTGCGCCACAGGCGCGCCGAGCTTGAGGCGCTCCGCGGGGAGCGGACGGAGCCCGTCGCCGTCATCGGGATGGCCTGCCGCTTCCCCGGCGGCTGCGACACGCCCGAACAGTTCTGGGGGCTGCTCGCCGAGGGTCGCGCCGCGACCGCAGAAGTCCCGGACGCGCGATGGGACGCCGAAGAGTTTTACGACCCCGACCCGGCCGCACCCGGCAAGATGGCGACGCGGCGCGGCGGCTTCCTCGGCGACGTTGACGGCTTCGACCCGCACTTCTTCGGCATCTCGCCGCGCGAGAGCGCCAGCCTCGACCCGCAGCAACGGCTCCTGCTCGAAGTGGCCTGGGAGGCGTTCGAGAACGCCGGCCTGCCGCCCGAGCGCGTCTACCACAGCCAGACCGGCGTCTTCGTCGGCATCACCTGTTTCGACCACGCGATTCGTCTCGCCGCCTCGCCCGAGAATTTCGGCGCCTACGCCGGGACGGGCAGCGCCCTCAACATGGCTGCCGGGCGGCTCTCCTACTTCTTCGGCCTGACCGGCCCCTCGCTGGCAATCGACACGGCCTGCTCGTCGTCCCTCGTGGCGCTCCACCTCGCCTGCGAGAGCCTGCGCGCGGGCGAGAGCAGGCTGGCGCTCTGCGCGGGCGTCAACCTGATGCTCTCGCCGGAGGTCATGGTCAGCTTCTCGCAGGCGAGGATGCTGTCGGCCGACGGTCGCTGTAAGACCTTCGACGCCACCGCCGACGGTTACGCGCGCGGCGAGGGCTGCGGGATCGTCCTGCTGAAGCGACTCTCGGAGGCCGTGGCCGATGGCGACACGATTCTCGGGGTCGTGCGCGGGAGCGCGGTCAACCAGGGCGGCCCCAGCGGCGGGCTGACCGTCCCGAGCGGGCCGGCCCAGGCCGCCGTCATCGAACGTGCGCTGCGTCAGGCCGGGGCGTCGCCGCTCGATGTCGATTACGTCGAGGCGCACGGGACGGGCACGGCGCTCGGCGACCCGATTGAGATCGAGGCGCTCGCCAAAGTCTACGGCGAAGGGCGCACGTTGCAGAATCCCCTCCTCACCGGCTCGGTCAAGACTAACATCGGCCACCTCGAACCGGCCGCGGGCGTGGCGGGGCTGGTCAAGCTGCTACTCGCGTTCCGGCACAAGACGCTCCCGGCGCACCTGCACTTCACCCGCCCGAACCCGCACGTCGCGTGGGACGACATCCCCGTCCGCGTCGTCAACACGCCGTCGCCGTGGGAGGGGCACGCGCGCAGGCGGCTCGCCGGGCTGAGCGCGTTCGGGTTCAGCGGCACCAACGCGCACGCGATTATCGAAGAGCCGCCAGCCGCGCCCCAGGCCGCCTCTGATGTAGCGCCGCCCCTTGCTTGTCACATCCTGACGCTGTCGGCGAAGACGGAAGAGGCGCTCAGGGAGTTGGCGGCGCGCTACGAAGAGTGGTTGACGCGGCGGCCGGAGGCCGACCGCGCCGCGCTCTGTCGCGGCGCGGGTGCCGGGCGCGACCACTTCCAGTTCCGTCTGGCGGCGCTCGCGCACTCGACGGCCGAGTTGCGCGAGCGGCTGGCGTCCTTCGTCTCGAACGGTTCAGCGCCCCTCACGCACGCGGGGAACGCGAGGACGGCGCAGTCGAAGAAGGTCGCGTTTCTCTTCACGGGCCAGGGCTCGCAGACGACCGGCATGGCGCGGCAGTTGTACGAGACGGAGCCCTCGTTCAAGACCAGCATGGACCAGATGGGGGAACTCCTCGCCGGGCACCTCGAAGTCCCTTTGATCGACGTTATCTTCGGCGGCGCGGGCCCGGCCGGGCTCCTCGACCAGACTGCTTACACGCAGCCGGCGCTCTTCGCGATTGAATACGCCCTGGCCGAGTTGTGGAAGTCCTGGGGCGTGAAGCCCGCGGCCTTGATAGGCCACAGCGTCGGCGAGTACGTGGCGGCGTGTCAGGCAGGGGTGATGACGCTTGAGGAGGGGCTCCCCCTCGTCGCCGCGCGGGCGCGTTTGATGCAGCAGTTGCCGCGCGACGGGGCGATGCTGACGGCCTTCGCGGGACGGGAGACGGTGGGCGAGGCCGTCAGGCTCTACGGCGAAGAGGTCGCCGTCGCCTCCTTCAACGGGCCGGGGCAGACGGTTGTCTCGGGACGGAGAGAGGCGGTCGAGGCCGTCGGCCGGCACCTAGCCACGAGCGGGGTGCGGGTCAAAGAGCTGCGCGTCTCGCACGCGTTTCACTCGCCGCTCATGAAGCCCATGCTCGAAGAGTTCCGCGGCCTGGTGCGGCGCGTGCATCTCTCGCAACCGAAGATGAAGATTGTTTCGAATCTCACCGGCGGCCTGGTCGGGCACGAGATGACGGAGCCCGAATACTGGGTACGCCACGTCGTCGAGCCCGTGGACTTCGCGGGCGGGATGAAGACGCTCGGCGCGCTCGGCCTCGACGCGTTTCTGGAGGTCGGCCCCGAGCCGGTGCTGACGGCGCTGGGGCGCGAGTGCCTCGGGGACACGGCGGGCCGCTGGCTCTACAGCCTCCGCTCGCGGCAGGAAAACCGGGAGTCCATGCTCTCGGCACTGGCTGCCCTGTACGCCGCGGGCGCCGTTATCAACTGGCCGGCCTTCTACCGAGGCGTGCCGGCCCCGGTCGTAGAGCTTCCGAATTACCCGTTTCAGCGGCAACGCTTCGCGTCCGAAGGGCGCAGGCCGGCGGAGCCGGTTTCGGTGACCGCCGGGTCGCAGGACGCGCTGCTCAGGCGGCTCGAACGGGACGGGAGACTCTCGCCCGAAGCCCTCCGCGCCGCCCCCGAACTTCTGCGGGCACTGGCCGAACTCGACCGGCCCGGCGGCGAGTTGGACGAACTGTTCTACCGCGTGACGTGGGAGGAGAAGGCTCTGCGTCCGAGCCCGGCCGGCTCGGACGGCGGGAGGTGGCTCGTCTTCGCCGACCGCGGCGGGCTCGGCAGAGTGCTCGCGGGTCTGCTGGAAGGGCTTGGACAGAGTTGCGCGCTCGCGTACGCGGGCTCGGAATACGGCGTCTCGGGCGAAGGCGACTGGCGGCTGCGGCCGGACTGCGCGGAAGACTTCGCACGTCTGTGGCGCGAGGTCTCGCGCGGGAAGCCTGTCGGACGTGTGCTCTTCCTCTGGGCGCTGGACGCCCCGGCGGCCGACGAACTCACGTGGGAGCAGTTGGAGCTTTGTCGGAGGGACGGCTGCGGCGCGGTGCTCAACATCATCCGGTCAGAACCGGACAGGCGTGCGCGCCTCTGGCTCGTGACGCGCGGCGCGGTGGCTGCGGGCGGCGGCGAGGGTGTACACGGTCTGGCCCAGTCTCCTTTATGGGGGTTCGGCAAGGGGATTCTGCTTGAACAGCAGGAACGTGCGGGAGGCTGCGTCGACCTCGACCCGTCGCGACCGAGCGGCGAAGCAGAGATGCTGCTCGCGGAGGTCGCCGGCGGAGACCGAGACGGGCAGGTCGCTTTCCGCGGCGGCCGTCGTCGGGTGCCGCGCCTGTTGAAGGTCGCGGCCCCCGCCCCCGCGAATGCCAAGATCGCGCCCGAAGGTGCTTACTTAATCACGGGCGGCTTCGGCGCGCTCGGGCTGCGCGTGGCCGCGTGGCTGGTGTCGGCGGGCGCTCGCTCTCTGGTGCTCGTCGGGCGCAGCGGCGCCGAGAGTGTCGAGGCGCGGGCGGCACTCGACGGCCTGCGCGCCGCCGGCGCGACCGTGCACGCGGAACAGGCCGACGTGACGAGCGAAGAGAGCATGACGGCGCTGTTCGGGGGGCTGCGCGAGAGGTCGGTTCGGCTGCGCGGCATCGTGCACGCGGCGGGCGTACACGGCTACTGTCCTGTCGAAGAGTTGAAGGGCGCAGACCTGCGCGCCGTCTTCGGGCCGAAGGTGCCGGGCTCGTGGCTGTTGCATCGCCTGACGACGGAAGAGCCGCTTGACTTCTTCGTCCTCTTCTCGTCCGTGGCCTCAGTCTGGGGCTCGCGCGGGCAGGCGCATTACAGCGCCGCCAACCGCTTCCTCGACGCGCTGGCAATTCACCGCCGCGCGATGGGGCTGCCGGCGTCGTGCGTCAACTGGGGGCCGTGGGCGGAAGGCGGGATGACTACGGCAGAGGCAGACACGCTGCTGCGTCGTGTCGGCGTGCGGGCGCTGAAGCCGCGGACGGCCATTCAGGCTCTCGAACGGCTGCTGGCCGCGGGCGACTTGGACGCGGCCGTGGCCGACGTGGACTGGTCGCTCTTCCGCGGGTCATACGAGGCACGCGGCAAGCAGCCGTTTCTCGACCGCATCCCTCAGGCCGCGTCCGCGCCGGCCGAGGCGGCGAAGTCTTCGGCCCTCGTCGAGAGACTGCGCGACGCCTCGCCCGCCGAGCGCAAGCGCCAACTCCTGCTCTTCCTACAGGCGGAAGTCGCGCAGGTGCTCGGCCTCGGCTCGAAGCTCCCCGACCCCGAGCAGGGCTTCTACGAGATGGGCATGGACTCGCTGCTGTCTCTGGAATTCAAGGCGCGGCTGGAGACCGAACTCGCCATCGCCCTGCCCGCCACGCTGACTTTCGACCATCCCACGACAGGGAGCCTGGCCGAGCGCCTGGCCGACGAGATTCAGGGCTGGCCCGCGACCGCGGAGGCCGAGGTGCGCGCGGCCCGACCCGTCGCGCAGTCTTTCCTCGCCGCCGAACTCGAACAACTGTCAGACGAAGAGGCGGTAGCACTGCTGCTGCAAAAACTGGAAGCGACAGGCTAACTCATGGAAGAGACCAACGTTTCCCAATTGTCGCCGGTCAAGCGCGCCCTGCTGCGGCTCGAAGAACTCGAAGCCCAGCTCGCCGCCGCCGAGCACGCGCGCACCGAGCCGATAGCCGTCATCGGCATGGGCTGCCGCTTCCCCGGCGGCGCGGACAGCCCTGAGGCTTACTGGCGGCTGCTGCGCGACGGCGCGGACGCCGTTACGGAAGTGCCGCCCGCCCGATGGGACGTGGACGAGTTCTACGACCCCGACCCCGAGAGGCCGGGCAAGATGTACACGCGCCACGGGGGCTTCCTCTCGAACGTCGACCGGTTCGACGCGCCCTTCTTTCGCATCTCCCCGCGCGAGGCCGCCGCCATGGATCCGCAGCAGCGACTCCTGCTCCAGGTCAGTTGGGAGGCGCTTGAGGACGCGCAGATTCCCCCCGACAGTCTGCACGGCACGGCGACAGGCGTCTTCGTCGGCGTCACGACGAACGACTACGCGCAGCTCCAGATGCTTGACGGCGGGCAGAGTCGGCTGGACGGCTATTTCTTCACCGGCAACCCGCTGAACGCGATGGCGGGCCGCGTCTCTTACTTCCTCGGGCTGCACGGGCCGAGCCTGGCGCTCGACACGGCCTGCTCCTCGTCGCTCGTCTCGATTCATCAGGCTTGCCAGAGCTTGCGCGCGGGTGAGTGCGACGTGGCGCTGGCCGGCGGCGTCAACCTGATTCTCTCGCCCGCCACGAGCATCGCCGTCTCCTGCACGCGTGCGCTCGCGCCCGACGGCCGCTCGAAGACGTTCGACGCCGCGGCCGACGGCTTTGTTCGGAGCGAGGGCTGCGGCGTCGTCGTCCTGAAGAAACTCTCCGACGCGCTCGCGGCGGGCGACCGCATCCTTGCCGTCGTCAGAGGTTCGGCCGTTAATCATGACGGGGCCTCGGGCGGCTTTACCGCGCCGAACGGGAAGGCGCAGGAGGCCGTCATCCGCCGCGCTCTCGGCGGGCTCGCGCCGGCCGAGGTGGACTACGTCGAGGCGCACGGGACGGGCACGGCGCTCGGCGACCCCATCGAGGTCAGGGCGCTGGCCGCCGTCTACGGGGGAGGGCGGCGGGGCAAGCTCCGCATCGGTTCCGTCAAGACGAACATCGGTCACGCCGAATCGGCGGCCGGCGTCGCGGGCGTCATCAAGGTCATTCTCGCCCTGCGTCACGACGAGATTCCGGCACACCTCCACTTCAACAACCCGAGCCCGCTCATCCCCTGGGCCGACATTCCCATCGAGGTCACGAAGGAGACGACGCCGTGGCCACCGAACGGCAGACGCCGTCTCGCGGGGGTCAGCGCCTTCGGCGCGAGCGGAGTCAACGCCCACCTTGTCATCGAAGAGGCACCCGCGCAGACGTGGTCGCCCGTCAGCGGCGCGCGGCCGCTGCACCCGCTCGTTCTGTCGGCCAAGAGCGAGTCGGCGCTGAAAGAGCTTGCCGGACGTTACGCCGAGTTGTTGCGGAGCGACGCGAGCCCCGGCTTGGAACTCGTGTCGGCCGCGGCGGCGCGCGGGCGCAGTCACCTCAAACACCGGCTCGCCGTCGTCGCCGCCGACGACGGCGAGGCCGCGCAAAAGCTGACCGCGTTCGTCACCGGGCAGGCCGAGCGCGGGGTGCATTCGGGCAATTCCGAGGGGGCCGCCCTCCCGCGCACTGCATTCCTCTTCACGGGCCAGGGCTCGCAGTACCAGAACATGGGCCGCGCGCTTTATGACGCCGAGCCCGTCTTCCGTCAGGCCGTGGGGCGCTGCGCTCAAATCGCCTCGCCGCGGCTGGACGCATCCCTGCTCGACGTCATCTACCCGCCGGGAGAATCGCCCCCGCTGATTGACCAGACGGCCTACTGTCAGCCCGCCTTCTTCACGCTCCAGTACGCGCTGGTGGAACTGCTGAAGTCGTGGGGCGTCAGGCCCGACGCCGTCATGGGTCACAGCGTCGGCGAGTATGCGGCGGCGTGCGCGGCCGGGGTCTTCAGTCTGGAAGAGGGGCTCGGGCTGGTCTGCGAACGCGCGCGGCTGATGCAGGCGCTGCCCGGCGGCGGCGCGATGGCGGCGGTGTTCGTTGACGAGCGGACGGCGGCCGAAGCGATTGAGCCGCACGCGGGCCGCCTCTCCGTCGCCGCCATTAACGGGCCGCGGCACACGGTCATCTCGGGCGAGCAGGAGGCGCTCGCGTCCGCGCTTGCGGCGCTTGCGCGTGTCGGCGTCGAGGCCAGAAGGCTGAACGTCTCACACGCCTTCCACTCGCGGCTGCTCGAACCGATGCTGGACGAGTTTGAAGCCGCCGCCGCCAGGGTCAGCTTCAACCGGCCATCCCTCACGCTCGTCTCGAACCTGACGGGGGCCGTGATGACCGCCGCACCCGACGCGCGCTACTGGCGCGAACACGGCCGCCGCCCCGTCCTCTTCGCGTCAGGCATGACGGCACTGTTCGCGGACGGCTTCGACGCATTTATTGAGATCGGCCCGCGACCCGTCCTGACGGGGCTGGCGCGGGCGTGCTCTCCGCCCGGAGGCCGCCCGCTGCTGGCGTCAATGCTGGCACCGGGCGCGGAGTGGGAGACGGCGCTCGAAGCCCTGTCGAAGCTCTACGCGCGCGGGGCGGAGATCGACTGGCGCGGTTTTCACCGGGGCCGTGCGGGCGCGCCGGTGCCGTTGCCCACCTACCCTTTTCAAGGTAAACGCTACTGGTTCAAAGAAGGGATACCAGCCGTGCAGATAAAGCAGAGCGCCGCCGCGACCGAAGTTAAGAAGGCCCGCCGGGACGAGATTCTCGAAGAAGTGCGGGCGAGCGTCGCGGCGCTGATTCAGGCCGACGTTTCGGAGGTGAACGTCCGGCTACCCTTCCTTGAGATGGGTGCGGACTCCCTCGTCCTCGTCGAGGCGATTCGGGAGATCGAAAACAGGTACGGCCTCAAGCTGGCGATTCGCAGATTCTTTGAAGACCTCTCGACCGTCGAGGCGGTGGCGGATTTCATCGCCGCCAACCTGCCGGAAGAGTCGCCGGCCGCGGACGGCGGCACGGCCGGCTCGGGGCATTCCACCGCGGAAACCACTTCCGCGCCCTCGGAACCCGCGCCGATGCCGCCACACTTCACGGGGACGGCCGCGAACGTCTCCGGCATAGAGCAGGTTCTCATCGAGCAGAACCGCACCATCTCGACGCTCTTGACGCAGCAGATGGCTCTGCTGCGAGAGACGCTGGGGCAACGCGGCACGGCGGTGCCCGCGGCGGAGATGCCCCGCCCCGCCGCCGCCCCGAAGCCCACGCGCGCGGCGGCACGGCTCACCGAACCCGCAGCCGCCGTCGAAGAGAAGAGCGCGCCGCTCCTCCCCTGGGGCACTCCCGCCGAGAAGCGCGCGCAGGGACTCTCGCCCGCGCAGCAGAAGCACTTGGAAGACCTCATCGAGCGATACTGCCGGCGCACGCGCAGGTCTAAGGAGTCGGCGCAGCGGCACCGCGCCAGCCTCGCCGACAGCCGCGCGACGGTCGGCTTCCGCTTCTCGACGAAAGAGATGCTCTACCCGATTGTCGGGGAGCGTTCGCGCGGCGCGCGGCTCTGGGACATCGACGGCAACGAGTACATTGATTTTACGATGGGCTTCGGTGTTCACCTGTTCGGCCACACGCCGCCGTTCGTCAACGAGGCAGTCGCGGAGGAGTTCGGCAGGGGCGTCGAACTCGGCGCGCGGTCTGACCTCGTGGGCGAGGTCGCCGAGAGGTTCGCCCGTGTCACGGGGCACGACCGCGTGGCCTTCAGCAACTCCGGCACGGAGGCCGTGATGGCGGCCGTCCGCCTGGCGAGGGCCCGCACGGGGCGCGACAAACTCGTCATCTTCAACCACTCTTACCACGGCCACTCCGACGGGACGCTCGCCGCCGCGCGGCGGGAGAACGGCCTCGCGGTGACTTACCCCGTTGCCCCGGGCGTGCCGGGCGGCGTCGTCGAGAGCGTCGTCGTGCTCGACTACGGCACGGCCGAGACGCTCGACACGATTCGTGCGCTGGGCGACGAGTTGGCGGCCGTGCTGGTGGAGCCGGTGCAGAGCCGCAACCCCTCGCTGCAACCGGCGGAGTTCCTGCGCGAGGTGCGAGCGATCACCGAGGCCTGCGGCGCCGCGCTCATCATCGACGAGATGATCACGGGCTTCCGCGTCCACCCGGCCGGGGCGCAAGGGCTGTTCGGCGTGCAGGCCGACCTGGCCTGCTACGGCAAGATTATCGGCGGCGGCCTGCCGCTCGGCCTCGTCGCGGGCAAGAGTCGTTTCATGGACGGCATCGACGGCGGCATGTGGAGCTACGGCGACCACACGTTCCCCGCGGCCGAGCGGACGGCCTTCGGCGGCACCTTCTGTCAGCACCCGCTGGCGATGGCCGCGGCGCGGGCGGTCCTGCGCAAGGTCGAAGAGGAGGGGCCGGCCCTTCAGGAGCGCCTGAACGAGCGCACGGCCCGGCTGGCCGACAGACTCAACCTCTTCTTCGAGGCCGAGCAGGTGTCGATGCGCGTCACCTATTTCGGCTCGATGTTCCGGTTTGAGTTCTCCACCAACCTCGACCTGTTCTTCTATCACATGCTCGAACAGGGCATCTATATCTGGGAGTGGCGCACCTGCTTCCTCTCCACGGCGCACACGGACGAAGACCTCGACGCTTTCGTCAAGGCCGTCGAGCAGAGCGTGACTGCGTTGCGCTCCGGCGGCTTCATCGCCCCGGCCCGGCCCGCGACGGCCGCCGCCCACGCCGGCCATAACGGCTCCGCGCCGACGAGGCGCGCCCGGCTGACCGAAGCGCAGAAGCAGCTCTGGCTCCTCTCGCGCATAGACCCGGAAGGCTCGCTCGCCTACAACGTCAACACGACGATTGGGTTGAAGGGCGGGTTGGATACGCAGAAGATGCTGGCCGCTGTGGCGCGCCTCAGTGAGCGGCATGAAGCGCTGCGGACTACCGTCGCGCCGGACGGCGAGGCGCAGGTCATACACGCGCACCTGCCGCCGGAGACTCGGCTGCTGGACTACTCTTCGCTCCCCGCCGACGAGCGCGAGCGGGCGGTAGCCCGTTGCCGGCTCGCGGAGAGCGAAGAGGCGTTCGACCTGTCGAAGAGGCCTCTCTTCCGCGCGCTGCTGATCCGGCTCGCGCCGGAACAGCACATCCTGAGCCTGACGGCGCACCACGTCATCTGCGACGGCATGACGATGGGCGTGCTGCTTGAGGAGTTGACCCGCATCTACGCGGGCGGCGGCGGCCTTCTGCCAGAGCCGATGCAGTTTCCGGAGTACGCGGAGTTGTGCGCGCGGCAAAGCGCCACGCCCGAGATGCGCGCCCACAGGGACTACTGGCTCGAGCGGTGCGCGGATGAGCTACCTGCGTCGAACCTCCCGACGGACAGGCCGCGGCCGGCGATGAAGAGCTACCGCGGCGGGCGCGTGAGCATAAGCGTCGGGCCGGAACTCGCCGGCCTTTGGCGCGGTGCGGCGCGCAGGAACGGCTGCACGCTCTTCATGTTCCTGCTCGGCTCATTCGAGTACACGCTCGCAAGGTACTCCGGGCAGCAGGAGGTGGTGACGGGCATCCCTGTGACGGGGCGACCGTTCCCGGGCAGCGAGCGGCTCGTCGGCTACTGCACGCACCTGCTGCCGTTGCGCGCAGGGCTGGCGAGCGGGACGACGGTCGCCGAGTTTCTGCGGCAGACGAGGACGGCGCTGCTCGACGCCCTCGACCACCAGGACTTCCCCTTCGCCGAGCTGATTCAACACCTCGGTCGCCGCGGCGACGCGGGACTCTCACCCGTAGTCTCCACCGTCTTCAACCTTGAGCCGGTCGCGGCCCTGCCCGCGCTCCCCGGCCTTGAGCTTGAGCTGCTTGAGCCGGTCGTCCGCTTCACGGCCTTCGACCTGAGCGTCAACGTCTTCGAGGCGGGCGAAGAACTCCTCATCAACTGCGACTACAACACAGACCTCTTCGACCGCGAGACGGTCGAGCGGCTGCTGAACGTTTACCAGACCGCCGCGCGAGCGATGGCCGAAGCCCCCGAGTCCATCGCCTCCTGCCTGCCCATCGTCCCCGAGTCCGACCGCCGTCTGCTCAACGGATGGAACGCCACGGCCGAGGCGCGCCCGGCACCCGTCTGCATCCACGAGCTGTTCGAGGCGCAGGCCGTGGCGACGCCGGACAGGACGGCGCTCATCTGCGGCGAGACGCGCATCAGCTACGGCGAGTTGAACGCACGCGCCGAGCGGCTGGCCGACGAGTTGGCGGGCCTCGGCGTCGGGCCGGAGGTCTTGGTGGGCGTCTGCGCCGAACGCGGGCCGGAGTTGGTCGTGGCCCTCCTCGCCGTACTCAAGGCCGGCGGCGCTTACGTCCCGATGGATCCGGCATACCCGAAGACGCGACTCCAATTCATGGCCGAAGACGCCGCCGTCAACATTCTCCTGACACACAGCCGCGCCGCCGCCGACCTTCCGCAGTCCTCTGCGCGCGTCGTCGAGATGGACGCGGCACCCGCCGCGCCACCCGCCGCACGGGCGACGAGGCGGGCCGCGCGCCCGGACAACCTGGCCTACGTGATCTACACCTCCGGCTCCACCGGCCGCCCGCAGGGCGTCGGCATCGAGCACCGCAATGCCGCCGAGTTCCTGCACTGGGTTCGCTCTTACTTCACCGACGAGCAGATGGCGTGCGTCCTCGCCTCGTCTTCCGTCTGCTTTGACCTCTCCATCTTTGAAATCTTCGGCACGCTCGGCCGGGGCGGGTCGGTCGTCCTGGCGGAGAACGCTTTGGGCCTGCCGCAACTGCCGGCGGCCGGCGAAGTCACGCTCGTCAACACCGTGCCGTCGGTGATGGGCGAGTTGTTGAGGGCCGGCGGGCTGCCCCCTTCGGTCGGCACCGTCACGCTGGCCGGCGAGCCGCTCGGCCGCGAGCTGGTCGATCAGATTTACGAGGCGGGGGCGGTCGCAGCCGTCTACAACCTCTACGGCCCGAGCGAAGACACGACCTACTCGACCGCGACGCTCGTCGCGAGGGACGAAGGGCATCGGCCCTCAATCGGGAGACCACTGCCGAACACGAAGACCTACATTCTCGGCCGCGGCCTTGAGCCGCTACCGCCCGGCGCGGCGGGCGAGCTTTTCATCGCCGGGGCGGGACTGGCGCGCGGCTACCTAAACAACCCCGCCCGCACGGCCGAGCGGTTCTTGCCCGATCCGTTCTCGAAAGAAGCCGGGGCGCGCATGTACAGGACGGGCGACCTGGCGCGCCACCGCGCCGACGGGCAGATCGAGTTCCTCGGGCGCGCCGACCACCAGCTCAAGCTGCGCGGCTTCCGCATCGAGCCGGGTGAGACGGAGGCCATCCTCGCGTCGCACGCGTGGGTTGATGGCACCGTCGTCATGGCGCGCGGCGAAGGGCGGCAGACACAGCTTGTGGCCTACGTGGCTTCGCGGCGTCCGGCGGCCGAAGTGGCGGACGAGTTGCGCCGCTTCCTGCGCGACCGCCTGCCGGAGTACATGCGCCCCGCGCGCTTCGTCGTGCTCGAAGAGTTCCCGCTGCTGCCCAACGGCAAGGTTGACCGCAGGAGGCTGCCCGACGCCGATGGCGTCGCGCCCTACGCCCCGCCCCGCGACGAGACTCAGGAAGCGCTGGCCTCCATCTGGCTGGAGGTTTTGCGGAAGCCGCGCGTCGGCGCGCACGACAGCTTCTTCGAACTGGGCGGCGACTCGCTCTCGGCCACGCAGGTCGTCGCGCGCATCGGTCAGCGTTTGAACGTCGTCATCGAGTTACGAGACCTCTTCCTCTTCCCAACGCTCACGGAATTGGCGCGCCAGGTGTCGCGCGTCAGCCGCTCGGCCTACGAGTCCGTCGTCAGGCTTCCCGAGCAGGAGGACTACGAGGTGTCGCCGGCGCAAAGGCGGTTCTGGATTCAGGATCGTCTCAACGAGGTGGATTCCGGCGGCACGCTGCCGGCCTCGTTCCTCTTCGACGGGCGGCTCGACGAGGTCGCGCTGGAAGCCTCCTTCCGCGCGCTCGTCGAGAGGCACGAGATTCTGCGCACCGTCTTCGTCACCCGCGGCGGCGGGCCGCGCCAGAAGGTGCTGCCCGCTGCGGAGGCCGCCCCGCGCCTCGACGTGTCGGACATCGCCGACGCCGCAGACCCTTGGGCCGAAGTCAGGGCCGTCGAGCGGCGCGAGGCTCTGACACCGATAGACCTTGCGCGCGGGCCGCTGTTCCGCGCGAAGCTGCTCCGGCTGGCCGAGTCGAGACACGTCTGCGTCTGCACGATGCACCACGTCATCAGCGATGGCTGGTCGGCCGAGATTCTTCTTGAAGAGTTGAGCGCCCTGTACGAGGCGTTCGTTTCAGGCGGGGCCGCACCGCTCGCGCCGCCCGCGCTGCAATACCGCGACTACGCTCACTGGCTGAACGGCCTGCTCGGCGGCCCGCGCGGCGAACGGATGAAGGAGTACTGGCTCGAAAAGCTCGGCGGCGCGGCGGCCCTCGACCTGCGCCCCGACTTCGACGACCGTGCGGGCCGGGAGTACAGGCGCAGCACTTTCCGCTTCACCATTCCGCGGGCGACCGTCCGCCGCCTCGAATCGGTGGGGCGGCGCTACGGCGCCACCCTCTTCATGTGTCTCCTAGCGTCGCTCAAGGCGCTGTTCTACCGCCACACGGGGCAGGAGGACATCGTCGTCGGCTCGCCCGTCGCCGGGCGCGTCCACGCCGAGACGGAGCGGCAGGTTGGGCCTTACCTGAACGTAGTCGCCCTGCGTGACGACGTGCGGGGCGGCGAGCGTTTCGATGCGCTGCTTGAGCGCGTGCGGGAGACGACCATCGACGCCTACGCCAACCAACTCTACCCGCTCGACTGGTTATTCGACGGGCTGGGCGTGCGGCGCGAGCCGGGGCGCAACCCGGTCTTTGATGTCGGGTTCACGTTGCAGAATCAGCGCACGCCGGGGAACGCGCGGCGCGGCACCAGCCTGGAGATTTCGGCGCTGCCCGACGTGGAGGTCGAGACACGGAGCGCGGAAGCCCTCACGCGGTTCTGGTTTCTGGCCGAGGAGGGTGACGACGCCATGCAGATGACAGTCGTCTACGACGGCGCGAGCTTCGAGGAGGGCACGGTGCGGCGGCTGGCCGAAGACCTCGGCGCGGTCGTCGCGGCTGTGGCCGAAGACCCCGGCGTGCGGGTCAACCGACTGCGGCTCGGCCGGCCGGCGGGTCGCCCCGCCGCGGCCGCCAAAGTAACCATCGAGTTGGGGACGTACTAGCCGCGCGCCTCGTGCGGGGACTAAGGAAGGGTGGCATGTCCATCTCGGGCGACCGGAAGGTCTACTTAAAACAGAACGTCCAGTTTGAGCCGCTGTTCAATGACTGGTACGCGTGGTTCCACATGGTTCCGCCGGTGACGGCGGCGCTCAACGTGCTCGAACGCTACCTGCCGATCATGACCTCCTACGTCAACTCGCCCGCGCTCCACGCCGCCGCGGTGAAGAATCCCGCGATGCGCGGCGGCCCGTTCATCGACCTGGGCGGCGGGCGCGTGGACGAGGTGAAGGCGCTGGCGCACGCGACGCGCGAGCGGTCGAGGCACCTCGTCGAGTTCGCCGCCGGGCTCAAGCAGCTCGGGGCCGTGCTCTCGGAGAAGGCCAGGGGGCTGGCGATGGACGGCCTCTACGAAGCCGTCCCCGACGTGCTGAAGGGCTACGTGGAATTGTTCTACGACCTCAACCACAGCCCCTCCTTCCGCGTCCTCGAATCGCTCCTTTACCGCAGCGAGTTCTACGACGAGAGTCTGCAAAGCGTCTCCCTCGCCATGCGCGACGACCACCGCCCGTTCATCCTGAGCACGCCGCGGCTCGCGGACGAGAAGTGTGCGCGCCTCGCCGTCCCTTTCTCCAGCCCCGCGCTCGACGACCTTTTCAGGATGAAGAGTGAGCCCGCCCCCTACCGCCCCATCGCCGACCGGCTCGGCGTGGACGAGAACGCCGAGCCCCTCTTCCGCACCTTCTTCACGGAGCGCGCGCCGCGCCCGCCCGCCCGCTTCGAGGGCGAAGGCTTCCGCATACGTTATTTCGGCCACGCCTGCCTCTGCTTCGAGAGCCGGGACGTGACCATCCTCCTCGACCCGCTCGTCAGTTACGCCTCAGACTCCGAGTTGGCCCGTTACACTTACGAAGACCTACCCGAGCGCATCGACTACGTCTGCATCACGCACAGCCACCACGACCACATCGCGCTCGAAACCCTGCTCCAACTCCGGCACAAGACGGGCACGGTCGTCGTGCCCCGCAACTGTGACGGCTTCCCGCACGACCCTTCGCTGCAACTGGCGCTGCAACGACTCGGCTTCCGCCACGTCGTCGAGGCGCGCGACCTACAGGAGTTTCCCTTCCCCGGCGGGGCCGTCGTCGCGCTCCCCTTCCTCGGCGAGCACAACGACCTGTCGATGCAGAGCAAGACCTCGTACCTGGTGCGGTTCGGCGCGGAGTCGGCGCTCTGCATCGCGGACTCCTGCAACCTCGACCCGCGGCTCTACGACCACATCTTCAAGATCACGGGCGAGCCGCAGAGGCTCTTCCTCGGGATGGAGTGCGAGGGCGCGCCGCCCTCCTGGGTATACGGCCCGCTCTTTCCGAAGCCCCTGTCCCACGAGATAGACGACTCGCGCCGGGCGCGCGGGTGCAACTTCGGCGAGGCCGCGCGGCTGGTGGGGCGCGGCAACTTCGAGGAGGTCTACGTCTACGCGATGGGGCAGGAGCCCTGGCTCAACCACATCCTCGACAACGCCTTCACGGAGACCTCCCTCTCGCTGCTTGAATCGAGGCGGATGCTTGAGTGGTGTTCGGCCCGGGGGATGCACACCGAGAGCCTGTTCGCACAGAAAGAGATCGTCTGCGGCGGGGGTGAGAAGAGATGAGCGAGTTGAACACGCTGCTGACCAGCGAAGAGTACGCCGAACACACCGCCTTCTGGGAACGCGCGCTCGACCTTGTCGAGAGAGACTTCAGCCTGCGCCAGCCGTGGCAGTCCTACCCGCCGCCGCCCGCCGCCGACACGGTCGTCCGCGAGCTGACGCTCGACGGCGAGGCCGCGCGCCGCGTGGACGAACTGGGGCGCGGGAAGGACGAGGGCGCCTTCGTCGTCATCCTCGCCGCCCTCTGCCATGTGCTGCGAATCTACACCGGGGCCGAGGCGGTCTTCGTCGCCTCGCCTCGCTTCGGTGCGGGCGGCGAGGCGACGGGCGGCAGCGTTCCGCTGATCTTCGACTATGACGGCTCGCTCGACGTACGCGGCCACCTCGGGCGCGTGCGCGACCTCGTCGCGCAGAGCTACACCTATCAGGACTTTCCCCTCCGTGAGTTCGCCGAGGCGCGACTGGGGCGCGTGCTGCCGACCACCAACGTCTTCGTCCGGATGCGGGGCGTCCACGAGCCTCCGCCCGACGCGGAGGCTTACGACCTGGTTGTCGGCATTGAGCGCGGCCGGGAAGTGTCGATCCGGCTCGAAGGCCGCGGCGCGGTCTTCTCCTCGCGCTTTCTGGAAAACTTCGGCCGTCACCTCCTCAACGCCGTCGCGGGCGCCGGGCAGTTGGACATCCCCGTCGGGCGGCTCTGCGTTATCGACGAGGCGGAGCGAAACAAGCTCCTCGGGTCGTTCGCGTGGACGAGGGGTGAAGTCCCGCCCGGCGTGACGGTGCTCGACCTGTTCCGCGAGCGCGTCGCCGAGGGGCCGCAGCGCATGGCGCTCGTCGGCGACGGGCTGCGGGTGAGTTACGCCGAGTTGGACGACAGGTCTTCGCGCCTCGCGCAATTTCTAGTCACCGAGCAGGGGGTGCGGCGCGGCGACGTGGTCGGCGTGCTCTGCCCGCGCACGGAGCTGTGGGTTGTCGCTCTGCTCGGCGTCTTGAAGGCGGGCGGCGTCTACCTCCCGCTCGACCCGGAGTATCCGGAGGAGCGAATCCGGTTCATGGCCCAGGACGCGGGTGCCAGGGCGCTGCTGATTCACTCCCGCTGTCTGGCCGTCGTGAAGGCGCTGGCGGCCACGCCGATGTTCGCGCTCGACCTCCAGCTCGACGCGCTCGCGCCGGGGGACAGGTCGTCGGAAGCCGGCCGCCGCGTCGCGCCCGAAGACTCGGCCTACGTCATCTACACGTCGGGCTCGACGGGCAGGCCCAAGGGCGTGCTGCTCGGCCACGCCGGCCTGCTGAACATGGCCGTGCAGCACGTCGAGGGTTTCGGCTTCGACGAGACCGACCGCCTGACGCAGTTCTACTCGCCCTGCTTCGACGGCTCGATGGTCGAAGT
The DNA here is from genome assembly GCA_040510435.1 of Pyrinomonadaceae bacterium. GTDB lineage: Bacteria > Acidobacteriota > Blastocatellia > Pyrinomonadales > Pyrinomonadaceae > QHXN01. The sequence continues at coordinate 32,280 of JBEVJD010000272.1, forward strand.
CTTCGTCTCCCTGCTGTGCGGCGGGACGCTGGTGCTGACCCGCCCCGAACTGATTAAAGACCCGCGAGAGTTCTCCGCCTACATCGCGGGGCATGGCGTCACGACCGTTAACGCCCCTCCCGCCTACCTCGACGCGCTGGACTGGGATAACCTGCCGCTGGTCAGGCGTGTCATCAGCGCGGGCGACCAGGCCAAACCCGAGACGGCCCGCCGGCTCGCCGCAAGCCGCACCTTCAACAACTCCTACGGCCCGACTGAGGCGACCGTCTGCGCCACGAACTATCGCTTCGACCCGTCGGCCCCCTCGGGCAGTCGGGTTCCCGTGGGCCGGCCGCTCGGCAACGTCGGCGTCTATCTGCTTGACGACGAGTTGAATCTGGTTCCCGAAGGCGTGGTCGGCGAGGTCTGCATCTCCGGCGTCGGCCTGGCGAAGAGCTACCTCAATCTCGAAGAATTGACGGCGAGGGCTTTCGTCGCCAACCCCTATGCGCCCGGCGAGCGGCTTTATCGAACCGGAGACCTCGGCGTCTGGCTGCCCGACGGTAACCTGGAATTGATCCGCCGGAAGGATGCGCAGGTGAAGGTTCGCGGCTACCGCGTCGAACTCGGAGAGATAGAGGCGCGGCTGTTACAGCACGCCGACGTGAAGGAGGCGGTCGTCGTCGTCCGCGAAGAGACGGCGGGCGGCAAACGTCTGGTCGCTTTCGTCTCGCCCGCGGGGACGGTCTCTGCCGACGCGCTGTCCGAATACCTGAAGGGCGGACTGCCCGCGTACATGCTCCCGTCCTCCGTCGTGCTCACAGACCGGCTGCCGCTGAATCGCAACGGGAAGGTTGACCGCAAGGCGTTGGCCGCCATGCCGCCCGAGGAGGCGGGCAGGTCATCGGCCTACGCCCCGCCGGAGACGCCCGTACAGGAGAGGCTGGCGCGCATCTGGGGCGAGGTTCTGGGGAGAGAGAAGGTCGGGATTCACGACAACTTTTTCGAGTCGGGTGGCGACTCGATCATGATCATTCAAATCGTCTCGAACGCGCACCTGGAGGGCATCAGGCTCTCGGCCGGACAGGTCTTTAAGCACCCGACGGTTGCCGAACTCTCGCACGTCGCCGCCACGACGGCCGGGAGGCCACAGGCCGAACAAGGCTTACTGAGCGGGCCGGCTCCGCTGACGCCCGCGCAGCTCTGGTTCTTCGCACAGCCGGTCAACGACCGCAACCATTACAACCAGTCGGTGACGCTCGAAGTGCCCGACACGATTGCCCCTGACACCTTCCGGCAGGCGCTCGGCCTGCTGCTCGAACATCACGACGCGCTGCGCCTGCGCTTCTCCCGCAGGGACGGCGTCTGGCAGCAGTTCTACGCGGAGCCCGAACCGGAGGTGCCGTTCGCCGTCACAGACCTGGCGGGGCTGCCGCACGCAGCGCAGGTCGCCTTGATGGAGGCCGAGGCGGCCGAGCTTCAGGGCAGTCTGGACATCGAGAGGGGCCCGACCCTGCGCGCGCAACTCTTCAGGCTGGGCCAGGAGAGGCCCTCGCGCCTGCTCTTCATCGTCCACCACCTCGCAGTCGACGGCATCTCGTGGCGCATCCTGTTTGAGGACTTCCACGCGGCCTGCCGCTCGCTGCGGGAAGGGCTCCCGGCGCGCTTCCCGCCCAAGACGAGTTCGCTGCGCGACTGGGCCGCGCGGCTGCCGGCATTCGTAGAAGGCGGCCCCGCCGACCGGCATTACTGGCTGAACGAGGGGCGGCGTACGGCACCCCGCCTCCCTTTGGACTACGAGGCCGCGGCCGGGAAGAACACGGTCGCCTCGCAGGCGTCCGTGACCGTCGAGCTTTCCGAGCAGGAGACGCACGACCTCTTACAGAAGGCTCCGCGGGCCTTCGACACGCAGATCAACGAAGTGCTCCTGACGGCGCTGCTGCTCGTCTTTCAGGAGTGGAGCGGGCAGCCGCGCCTGCTCGTCGCCCTGGAAGGGCACGGGCGCGAAGACCTGTTCGACGAGTCAGACATCTCCAGGACTGTCGGCTGGTTCACGTCTCTCTACCCGCTGCTGCTGGAACCCGCGGCGGGCGGCTCGCCGACGGAGACGCTGAAGAGCGTCAAGGAGCAGGTGCGGGCCGTGCCGCTGCGCGGAGCCGGCTACGGCATCGGGCGCTACCTGAGCGCCGACCGCGCCTACGTCGAGGAACTCGAAGCACAGCCGCCGGCCGAGGTGTTGTTCAACTACTTCGGCCAGATCGACCACATCCTGGCCGCCGACGCGGGCTGGAAGCTGCTGCCGGCCTCGGGAGGGCACGAGCACGCGCCGGACGAACTGCGCAACCACCTGCTGGAGGTGGAGGGAATTGTCCACGGCCGCCGGTTGCACCTGACCTGGAAGTACAGCCGCGACCTCCACGCGCCCGCCACCATCGGGCAGCTCGCCGCGCGCTACGCGGAAGTTCTGCGGTCGCTGATCGAACGGTGCGCCTCGGCCGAGACCCGCGGCTTCACACCGTCCGACTTCCCCGCCGCCAGACTCGACCAGAAAACGCTCGACGCACTCATCACACGGCTTCAGGGCTAAGGGCACGACCGGAACGAGGATTTCAATGATCGCCGACATCTACGAGTTGTCCCCGATGCAACGGTCGATGCTGTTTCACGCGGCATACTCGCCGCGCTCGACCGCCCACTTCAACCAGTTCGGCTGCAAACTCTCGGGCCCGCTGGAGCCCGGGCTGTTCCGGCGCGCGTGGGAGAAACTGGTGGAGCGGCACGGCGTTCTCCGAACCTCTTTTCACTGGGAGGGACTGGACAAGCCGGTTCAGGTCGTCCACGACGCGGCGACTCTGCCGTGGACTTTTGAGGACTGGCGACACCTCGACGCCCGCACGCAGGATGCGCGTTGGCGGGAACACCTGCGCGCAGACCTGGAGGCCGGCTTCGCCCTCGACCGACCGCCGCTGATGCGCTGCACGCTGGTCAGGACCGCCGAGTCCGAGTACCTCTTCAAGTGGAGCTTCCACCACATCATCATGGACGGATGGTGCCTCTCGCCGACGCTGGAGGAGTTGTTTAAAACTTATGACGCCCTCGCTTCGCTGCGAACGCCCGACCTCCCGCCGCCGTCTTCCTACAGAACATACATCGAGTGGTTGCAGCGGCAAGACGTGGGGAAGGCCAGAGACTACTGGGCCGACTACCTGAAAGGCTTCCGCGCCGCGACCGAGTTGCCGACCCTCCGCGAGAAGACGCCGGGCAGGCCCGAAGCCGGCGGGGTGGCTCAGTGCGAGTTGCCCGACGAGTTGGGACGAAGCCTGCGCCTGATGGCTCACCGGCATGGCGTCACGCCGAGCGTCATTATTCAGGGCGCGTGGGCGCTTCTCCTGTCGCGCTACAGCGGCGAGCGTGACGTAGTCTTCGGCACCACCGTCTCCGGACGCCCGGCCGAACTGCCGGGCGTCGGCGACATGCTCGGCCTCTTCATCAATACGGTTCCGGTGCGCGTGCGCGTCGAGTACGAGGCCGTGCTGATGGACTGGCTGAAACAGATTCAGGTGCACCAGGCCGACCGCAGCCGCTACGAATACGAGCCCCTCTCCGACGTACAGCAGTGGAGCGAGGTGCCGCGCGGCACGCCGCTCTTCAACAGCAACGTGATCTTCATGAACTACCCGCTGAACGAATCGCTCACGCGCGGCGGCGGCGGATTGATCATTTCCGAGCCACACATCTACGACCGGACTGACATTCCCTTACAGCTACAGGTGACACCGGGCAGGGAGTGGACGATGGAGGTCGCCTACAACGAGGCGCAGATGGACGAGCCGGCCGCGCTGCGCCTGCTAGAACACCTGCGCACGCTGCTCGCCTCCTTCTGCGCCGACCCCTCGCTGCCGCTGCGCCGCCTGGCCCTGCTCTCCCCGGACGAGGGGCGGGCGCTGCTGGCCTCGACGCTGCC
>JBEVJD010000273.1:0-15766 GCA_040510435.1 Pyrinomonadaceae bacterium
GGCACGAGCGAAAGGTTCTCGTAGAGCGCGAGGGGCACCCGCGACTCGCGCACGACGAGGGTGTATTCGAGGCTCTCGACGAGCAGCGGGCGGTCGGGGTCGAAGCCCGCGACCGCGGAGTCGTAGGGCAGGCGCATCTCCGGCTGTCGGTGCACCCAGAAGAGGAGACCTTCCGTGTGGTCAACGTCCGAGACGACCTTCCAGAGGTCGGGCGCGCCGTCCTGCGCCAGTCGAACCATCGTCCCGCGCGCGAACCCGCTCGTCGCCGCGACCGCGGAGGTCTCCGGCGTGCTCCGCGCTGGGTCGGTCAACGTCTGGGCGCGGTGCGTAGTCTTCAAGGTGACGGAGAGGTTGTTGCCCCACACGCCGGGGCTCGAAGCCGCGACGCGCCAGGCGTCGCCGCCGGAGAGGGCCGGCGCGACGAGCGCGGCGTGCGCCGCCCCGCCCACCACGTCGCGCGAAGCGGCGCGCACCACCCAGCACCTCCGCCCCCCGTTCTCGAAGAAGCCGCGCACGGCGTAAGCGAGAAAGCCCGCGCCCGTGAAGCCGCCGAAGTGAGCCTGGAACTGCCGCCACGACTGGACGGGCACAGGGGTCGCGACGGGGCCGCGCGGGGCGATGCCGACGAAGCCCGCCACGTCCGTGCGGACGGCCGCGACGGCGGGCGCGGTGGCGTCCACGCGCTCGTAGTAGACCCCGGGTGTCAGGTAGGCAACCACGCTCTCAAGCTCCTCGCCGCTGCCGCCGCCGCTAGGTGGCGAGCGTCAGTCCCTCGTGCACGATCTCGACCGATTCGAGGGCGATCTCGTTGCCGCTGGCCTTGAAGGACGGGGCCTCGATCTTATTGGGCCAGCCCTTCTCGAAGTTCCAGCGCAGCACATCGCGCCGCTCGTCGTCCATGAGGATGATCGAGCCGTTGCGCCGGTCGCTCACGCCGTTGACGACGTTGCGGTACCACGCCCACAGCTCGCGGTTCTGGGTGTAGCCGCGCTTGAGCATGATGTTCGCGTACTTACGCAGGCCCGGCAGCTTGCGCACCGTGAGCGGAACGTCCGTGCCCTCGCGGTAGTCGATTGCGTCGCCGTCGCTCGACAGCCCCGTGCACTCGCTGAAGCTGCCGACCGTCAGGCCGTCGATCTCGACGCGGAAGTTAAACGACCGGTAAGGGTCTATGCGCTCTCCGGTAGCCATCTCTCAACTCTCCTTTCAGACGTCGGCGTGTGCCGTCCAGAGCCCAATGCGGATGATGACGAACTCGGCGGGCTTGACGGGCGCGACGCCGATCACGCAGATCAGCCGCCCGCTGTCGATGTCGGTCTGCGTCATCGTCGTCCGGTCACACTTGACGAAGAACGCCTCCTCGACCTTCGTGCCTTCGAGCGCGCCGTTGCGCCAGACCACGGTCAGGAAGTCGCTCACCGTGCGTACGACGCGCGCCCACAGCGGGTCGGCGTTGGGCTCGAAGACGACCCACTGCAACCCGCGGTCGAGCGAGTGCTCGATGAAGATGAGCAGGCGGCGGACGTTGACGTACTTCCAGTCGGAGTCGCTGGTGATGACGCGCCCGCCGTAGACCCGGATGCCGCGGTTGTTGTTGCGGAAATCACGGATGACGTTGATGTTGACGGGGTACGGGTTGAGGATGTCGTGCTCGCCCTTGCTCAGCGAGCGCTGGAGGCCGAGGATGCCGCGCACCACCTCGTTGGCCGGGGCCTTGTGGACGCCGCGCTCCACGTCGGTGCGGGCGTAGATGCCGAGCATGTGCCCGCCCGGCGGGACGGGGAAGGTGGGGATGCGCGCGAGGTTGGTCGGGTAGGGGTCGGGGATGAGCAGCCACGGGTGATAGAGCGCCGCGTACTTGGTGTCGAACTGCTGGCGCTGCGTCTGCACGTCAGTGAGCGTGTCGTCGGGCGGGCGGTTGCCGTCGAGCACGCAGAAGCGGTAGCGCATCAGCTCGCAGTGGTCGATGAGCGCGCCCTGAACGGCCGGGCTCGTCTGCCCGGGGCAGGCGACGAGGCTGATGTCCTCGATGTTGTTGAGCGAGTAGAGGCCGGTGCGGTTCTCCGGCTCGATGTCATCGACGCCGACGTAGGTGGCGTCGGTGAGCGTCGCCAGCGAGTCGCCGCCGCCCGCGAGCGCGTGCCGTGCCGCGCGCCGCCGCCCGTTCGGGAGCACGTCGAAGAGCGTCTCGGGGCCGAGGCGAATCGATTCGAGCGTCGCCTGATCCGGCGCCGAATCTTCGACGCGGACGTACCACGACTCGCCCTCGGGGCGCCTGTCCGAGAGGCGCAGGTCGCCGTTCACGTCGCCCACGACGTTGCCGATGTAGCGGCTGTGGCGCGGATCCATCGAGACGTGGCGGAAGACTTCCGAGGCGATGATGTTCTCGTTGCGGGAGGGCAGCGCCGGGTCGGGCTGCCGCAGCAGGTAGACCGCGAGGCGGAACTCGCGCGAGCGCACGATGAGACCGGGCGCCTGCTGCGCGCCGCTGATGCCCGCGCCGGCCAGCGTGATCGTGTAGTTCGACGCGCGGTCAATCCCCGTCACCTTGAGGAGGTCGCCCACCGCCGAGCCGTCGGCCGGGTCGATGATTTCGAGAATCGTCCCGGCCTCGACCCCCGAGGCCGAGGCGAGGCGGATGTGGTTGGCGTCCACGACCGTCCGGACGGTGGTGCGCGAGACGAGCCCCGCCGGCTCGTCATCGACCGAGACGCGGAGGCGGTTGCCCCACGCGCCCGCGTCGAGCGCCTGCACGCCGAAGAGTTGGCCGCGCTCGGCGACGGTCGCGCCGGCCGCGTGCGCGCCCGAGAGCGGCACCGTCAGCGTCACCGGGCGGGCGTCGAGATCGACGGCGCCCTCGGCGAGCCTGTGATAGACGAACGTGTCGGGGTCTGTGCCGAGTCGGACGAACTCGCCCGCCGCGAAACCCGCCCCGTCGGTGACGGCGAGGCGCGCCGCGCCGCGCGTGGCGCCGAGCAGCAGCGACGACGCGGGGCGTGCGTTGTTGATGGTCGGCGGATTCTGCCGTCGAACCTCCTCGCCCGCCGCGTGGCTGCGGGCGAGCGCGTGCGCCAGCACGACGTTGCCCGCGTTGGGCGGCGCGTTGCCGGGCGAGGGGTTCGGCAGCGCGACGACGGTAATAAATTCGTCGTTCGGGGCCACGCCGATGCGGAGCACGTCGCCGGGGGCGGGGGCGACGGGCGCGTTGATCCCGACGCGGTTGTCGAGCGCGATGACGGTCGAGCCCGCGGCCGCATTCGCCGTCAGCGTCTTGGCCGCCACCCCGCCGTCGTCCGCCAGGGTGACGCCGAAGAGGGCGGTCGAAACGTCATAGTCGGCGTAAGCCCCGGTCGAGAGGACGAGCTGCGTGAGGTCGCCGATGCGGCGCGTCTCGCGCGTGGCGGTGTCGGCGTTGTTGATGACGACGAGGGACGTGCGGTCGTCGAAGTTGCCGTTGCGGTTGACGACGAACGCGAAGCGGTCGCCCGCGTTGGCGCCGACGCCGAGCGTGTCGTCATCGACGGCCCCGGCCACACTGTTGTCGAGGTGCGAGACGGCCGCGCTGTTGGCGTAAGCCATCGCGAGCCCGCTGTCGAGGGTGACGCGGATGTGCGTGGCGTCAATCGCGACGGGCGCGCCCCTGACGTAGCGGTGCTCGCTCGCGAACTGGGCGCCGAACTCCAGCAGTTGGCCGTCGACCACGGCGCCGATGTCGCCGGCTGCGCCCGTCAGGTTGACGAGGGTGTCGCCCGCTTCGGCGTCGGCGTCGAGCGTCAGCCCGGCCACGACCGTGCGGGCGATCTGGTGGATGGTGGCGCCCGCCGCGTGGCTGCGGCTGAGGGCGAAGTCGAGGGGGACGTGGGTGGTGTCGGCCGCCGCGCCGATGCCGTTCGGGGCGACCACCGTCCGGTACTCGGCGTCGCTGCCGTCGCCGACGCGGATGCGGTTGCCGTCGTCGAGCGCGTTCGCCACGGGGTCGTTGACGTTGAGCACGTAGATGGGCTGCCCCGCTGCGCCCGACCCCTCGCCCGCGGCGCGCAGCAGCAGCGTCGAGGCCGGGTCGGTCAGACTGTCGCCGCGGTCGTGCAGCCCTACGGCGGCGCGGCTCGCCCCCGCCACGTCGAGGACGCGCGTCACGTAGAGGCGTTTGCCGCCGTTCGTGAAGAAGCCCTCGGCGGCGTGCGGCAGATAGCAGTGCGGCCCGTCGGCGTTCGAGTATTCGAGGATGTTGAGGCGCTCGCCGAACCAGCGAGTGAACTCGCCGTAGCTGGTCACGAGGATGGGGACGTTGACGGGGCCGCGCTCCGTGACGCCCACCACGCCGGTCGTGCTCGTGCTGACGCCCTCGATGGGCTTGCTGCCCGTGTCGATCTCTTCGACGTAGACTCCGGGTGCCAAGTATTCAGGCATGACGTTCCTCCTGTCGGCTTCGGGTGACTCGTGCTTCTCGCTCAGCTAAAAACGAAATCCAAACGGTGTTCCCCGGTGGCGTAGGCGGGCGCGACGGTGCGTGTGATGACCGGATGCGCGCCGTCGTCGGCTCGAATCTCGAACTGCGCGACGCGGCTGAGCGGCGGGAGACGGTAGTAGCCGTCGGCGTCGCTGGTCGTCGTGAAGCGGCCGAGCCGGTGGTACTCGTCGGCGGGGCCGCCGCCCGTCATCTCCACCACGTCGGCCGCGCCGAGGTCAGCCATCCCGTCCAGGTAGACGCAGGCGTCGCCCACCGCGGCCGCGCGCGTGAGTTGGTTGTCGGCGCCCGGCGGCTGCGGCGTGACGCGCCGCACCAGCGCGTCGCTCGGGTGCCAGTTGACCGGCGGGTAAGTGAAGACGACCGTCGCGGGTTGGTCGTCCGTGGTCGCGCCTTCGACGCTGCCGACGACCAGATACTCCGTCCGCTCCGGGTCGAGCGGGTCGAGGGCGACGACCGTGCCGGGGACGAGGTTGACGCGGTTTGAAAGCCGGACGCGGTCGCCGCCCGGCGGTGCGGCCGCGAGCAAACGCTTGTCCTCGCCCGCGACCAGCGTCATTTCGCGCCGCCTCAGTCGTCCCGCGCCGGCCGGGCGCGCGAAATAGGCGCGCGGCCGCAGGGAGACAACGAGCGGTGACTCCGGCGGGACGACGACGTTGGCGGGCGGCAAAGTCCGCCAGACGCCCGTGATCTCGACGGTGGCGCCCGCCACCGGAGTCGTCGAGTTGCCGGCGGCCAGCACGGTGCGCCCCCTCAACCGAATCGGCTCGCGGTGCAGCGGGAGGTCGCCGATGTTCGTCGGCGCGAAGGCGGCAGGGAAGTTAACGTCCTGCGGGACGAGGACGTTTTCGCGGCGCGCGATGTAACCCGCAACTCTGATTGTCAGGCTGACTTCGTAGTTCTGAAGGTTAAGCTCGGGGAAGACTTCGGCCGGTCGGCCCACCAGCCCGAAGAGGCCGTCGGTGGCCGTGCGCGGCGTCATCCCGGCCGCGTCCGCCTCGACGGTGACGGCGCCGCGCGGGGGCCGGCCCGTCAGCTCGTCAACCGCGCGCCCCCTGACGAGAGCCCACGTGCGCCGCGCCAGTGGCGGCTCGGTGTCAGGCGCGAAGAGGATCGGCCTCGATTCGACTTCGACGATGCGGCGCACCATTCTTTTGGCCTCAAGCCTTTCGCTCAGGGCGCGACGATGGTTCCGTGCTCGGGCAGCACGACCTCGACCGGCGTCACGTCCTCGGGCTCCCTCTCGGAGTCGATCTCGACGATGCTCGTCTGGTAAGAGAGCGACAGTTGGTACGCGCCGTCGAGCGTGTCCCACACCCGCGCAATCTCTTCGAGCGACATCGTCTCAAGGCGCACGGCCAGCTCGACGGTCGTGCCGCTGAAGTCGCCCTGTAAGTCCGTGCCCCGCAGGAGCGGGTGGTCGTGGAATATCTGGAGCACCTTCCCGAGAATCACCTGCTCGGTCTCCGGCCCGCCCTGAAGTTGTCCCCCGGTGATGGGCGTCATCAGGTAGTGGAGCCGGACGGGCAGCGGCGCGCGGCGGAGCCGGTTGTAAGCGATTCTTTCGGGCGGGGCGTTGAGCCGCTCTTCGTCTCGCGTGACGCGGTAGAGCCAGACCGAGAGTCCCTCGACGTTGTTCTCGGCCATCTCCTGCGGGGCGTTCAGGGAGACGAGCATCGTTCCGCCCAACACCGCGTCGAAGAAAGGCGCCAGGTTCGAGTCGGAGATGAAACGCTGCCGCAGGTACTCGGCGAGCGTCTGGCTCGTCGCGCGCAAAGCCGTGTACATAACCTTTGTTGACTACTCCTGCTCCAGCCGCGCCAAGATTTTCCGGTGCCGCCGCCGGTTGAGTTTGTAGTAACGGTGCGCCCGCGCGTTCCGCTCGACGACCAGCCCTTCGGAGACGAGCCCGGCCAGCGCCTCGCTGACCAGCGCCGCCTGATGCGTGAGCTTCTGTTCCAGCAGCCACCACTCGGCGATTCCTTCCAGCGTGTCCTGCGCGTCGGGGTGGGCGATCAGATAGCCCAGAATCTCATTAGCGATTTGTGGCCCGGACTTCACACACATAAATGTTATCTGCACTACTAAAGTCTCTGAGCGAGTCGATCCATTGCAAACGCTCGGCCACGGCCTCCACGCCCGCCGCCGTGAAGCGGCGGCGGGCGTCGCCGACGTGTAATTGCCGCGTCCGGGGCACACTTCGCGCCCCGGACGCGGCGCACGTCGGGCTCGGAGGCGCGGCGTCAAACAGGTTCTTTTTGCCCGGATGGTTTCGCGTCGGAAGCGCGTAGGCGGCGGGTATCGTCGAAGACTGCGGTCGGGCTAATCTGCCCTGCGGGGTGCAAATGTGCGGGCTATTCGAACGAAGATGCGGGTAAAGATTGAGGCCGGGTAAGTCTGCCCTGCAAGTGAGGCTTTTTTGCCCGGGCACGTCGGCCGGCGTGAGGCGCGCGGGAAGACTTGGGCGCACAGAGGGAGGGCGGCGCGCGCGGCTGTTGAAAGACGAGGCGCTTTACTTCATCTTTCCTGCTTGTATTGACGCGCGTCGATTCGATGCTTGTGGATCAGTTGCCAGAACGTCCGCCGATCCTTGCCCGCCGACTCCGCGGCCCGCGTGATGTTGCCGTGGTGCGCGATGAGCATGGTCTCGATGTACTCCCGCTCGAACCGCGCGACGACCTCCGCCTTCGCCTCCTGAAAGGAGAGGTCGCGCGCCGTCCGGTGCGACGCGGGTTGCAGGTTGATGTCGTCGCCCCGAATCGTCTCGCCGGTCGCGAGCGCGAGCGCGCGTTCGACGACGTGCTCCAACTCGCGGACGTTGCCGGGCCAGTCGAAGTTGCGCAGCTTCTCGATGGCCTCGGGCTCGAAGTCGGTCGCAGGGGAGTTGAACTCGCTCGCGTATTTGGACAGAAAGTGGCGGGCCAGCAGGTCGATGTCGGCGCGACGCTCGCGCAGCGGCGGGAGGATGAGCGAGATGATGTTGAGGCGGTAATAGAAGTCACGGCGCATCCGCCCTTCTTCGACCGCCGCCTCAAGGTCGGCGTTAGTGGCGGCGATCACGCGAACGTCGGCGCGGCGGATGCGGGCGGAGCCGAGCGGCCGGTATTCCTTCTCCTGTAGGAAGCGCAGGAGCTTGACCTGCGCGAGCGGCGGCAAACAGTCGATCTCGTCGAGCAAGAGCGTCCCGCTCTCCGCTTCGTGAATCAGCCCGCGCTGCGTGGCCGTGGCCCCGGTGAACGCCCCCTTCTCGTGCCCGAACAGTTCGTTCTCGATGAGGTCTGGCGGGATGGCGCCGCAGTTGACCGGGATGAACGGCCCGCCGTTGCGCGGGCTGAGGTAATGAATCGCGCGCGCGCAGAGTTCCTTCCCGGTGCCCGTCTCGCCGCTGATGAGGATGCGCGCGTCGCACCCGGCGACGCGCGGGATTTTACTCACCTCGGCGAGAAAGGCGGTGCTCTCCCCGACCAACTGCCGCAGGCCGAACTTCTCCCGTAGCGCCAGCTTGAGCGCGCCGTCGGGTCGCGCCCGCTCAAGCAGCCGCCAGACACGCGGCAGCACGTCGGACGCCCGGAGGGGCGGGAGCATGAAGTCCGCCGCCCCGTCTTCGAGGAGGGCGAACATCTCGGCCGGCTCGGCCTCTTCCGCCACGACGACGACCGGGGCGGCGGGCGCTTTGCGTGTGACCGCCCGCACCAGCTCGCGGGCACGCCGGCCCGACGCGCGGGGCAGCACGAGGAGGATGGCCGCCGGGTTGGGGCACTCGGCCATGCTGGCCGCCAGTCCTTCGCCCGCCGACGCAAAGCCGCACACACGCATCAGGGCTCGACAGGCTTTGCGCCCCGCGTCAGCGGACGAGTCGAGGATGTTCCGCAGCGTGCTGCCCAGAGGGTCTTCGGGGCGGAAAACCAGAAGCAGGATGTCAGGTCGAGTCATTAATCTTACCTCCGCGCCGGTAAAGTTCTAATAACTCTTCAACCACTTGAACGGGGCGAAGCGAGTGCGCCGCCCACGGCCGGCCGCGACTCTTTCGAGCGCCGGCCGTCTTACCTCAGCTAGAGCATTGGGGGTAGGCTACGGCGGCGGGGCAGTGCTGAACCTATGACTTCGCTTGAAATGATGTGAGACATGGCAAGAAGCTTTTCAGATGCCGGAGACGGTTCAGGGCAAACTGCGGGCGGCCAGCCGAGTTTACCTAATGAGGGTCGGGGCGAAGCGCTATCGAAGCCTAACGGGGGCGAACGTAGGGGATACTTAACGAGATTTCCAAAACGAGGAGCCCGGACTGTATACCTGTAGGGCGCGGTTGTCAACGTTCATGTTGGCTGACCTGTTTGGGGGCTGGTGCGAACAGCATAAACAGGCAGCCGCCCGCCCGACCGGATGTCTGCCGCCTAATCAGAAGTAACGCGCTCCTGCAAAGTGGTAAACCGCGGGTCTGTTCTGAGGGGGGCCAGGTTGCAGTTGTACTTCAGTTCGTAACGCGTCAAAGCTCTCGCTTCCGCCGCCCGACCCAGCCACTCGAAGGCGGTGTCTGTTTCACCCAGCGCGACGTAGATCAGAGCGATTCCAACGCTGACGCTGATGGCTCCCGCCGCGTTCTCGCCGGCCCGCTCGGCCTCGTGTACCCGCCTCAGCAACTCACGGGCTTCGGCCTGGCGCCCGGTGGTTGCGTAAAGGTGTGCGAGGTGCAGCTCGCCCCGGACGCGGACGCCTTCCTGCTCGGTCAGCTTCCGGTACTCCGCCTCGGCCTCCGCGTGCAGACCTTTGTGTTGATAGCCCTCACCGAGGTTGACGCGGGCGCGCCAGAATGTGGGTTCGATTTCGAGCGCTCGGCGGGCGTAAGTGATGGCCTCGTCCGGTCGGTGTGCGTAGATGTAGTAGACGCTCAGATTCGAGTTAATGCCCGGCGAGAGGGGGTCGAGCGCGCGCGCGCGGCGCATCTGCTCGATGGCCTCGTCGAGCTTCCCCTCATAGAAGAGAAGTCCGCCGTACCTGAGGCGGGCCGTGGCGTAGTTCGGGTTCAACTCGATGGCGCGCCCGTACATCCGAGCGGCCTCCCGCAAGTCTCGTTCGACACCGGCCTTAATCGACGCGAGGGCGACGTAGGCTTCGGGGAGCGCGCCGTCGAGTGCGAGGGCCTTCTCCGCCGCGGTTCGCGCCTGCCCGTAGGCTTCCGCCGCGGGCATGATGGCCTCGTACCTGTAGTAGCCGATCATCGCGTAGGTGTCGGACAACGCGGCGTAGGCGAGGGCGTAATTCGGGTCTTTCTCGACCGCCCGACGCTGGTACTCGGCGGCCTTCGCCAAGCCGTCCGGCGTCCGCTTGTTCCAGAAGTAGATGCCCATCAGGTAAAGCTCGTAGGCTTCGGCGTCCCGCGTGAACCATTTATCCGGCGGACGCCCGCGGGCGTCCGCAAACTGCATTTGCAGCGCGGCGGACACTCTTTCGGAGAGCGAGTCCTGGAGCGCGAAGATGTCCGTGAACTGCTCGTCGAACTTACCCGACCACAGCCTCCTGTCGTCGCGCAGGTCGATCAGCGTGGCGGTCACGCGCACGCGCCCGCCGGCGCGTTGCACCGTGCCGTCCAGCACGGCTTCGACGCCGAGCCGCTTCCCAACCTCTCTCGCGTCATGCTCCCGACCCGTGAACTTCGCCACAGCGCTCGTCGGCAGGACGGTGAAGGCGTCCGCCCCACCCAACTTGATGATCAAAGCGTCGGCCATGCCCAGACCGAGGACTTCGTCACTACTTCCGTCGCCGAGGGATTTAAAGGGGACGACGGCTAAGGATCGAACACCCGCCCCCGGATAAGCGTCCGACCCTGCGCTCCGCGCCCTCCACGCGTAGAGACACCCGGCGACGGCTATCGAAGCGGCGACTCCCGCTAACAGCAGGTACTTGCGGCGCGCCCGACCGTGCGGCCAGCCGGTCAGGGTTTGAGGCCGCTGCCGCGGCTCGTCCCGCGCGCCGCCCGCCTCCCCTTCGTCCTCTACTCCGACCCGTTTGCCGGCGGCCGGCGGTTCCGAGGGTTCGCGGCACAGGTCGTCCGCCGCGCGCGGCACCACCCTCACGGGTGCGACGAACCTGTACCCGCGCTTCGGGATGGTCTCGATGTACTTCGCCGGCTGGCCGCTCTCGCCCAGAGCCTTCCGGAGCAGGGAGATGTTCTGCGACAGACTGCTCTCCTCCACGAAGCTGTCGGGCCACACTTTTTTGAGCAGCTCGTCCTTACTGACGACGTGCCCGCCGCGTTCCACCAGCGCCGACAGCGTCTCGAAGAGCTTCGGGGACAGCGCAATCCCCCGGCCATCGCGCGACAGCGTCCGCTCGGCGTCGTCGAGCCGGAAGGGGCCGAACTCGTATAAACACGGCTTTGGTTGTTCCATGATCTTGTACGCCGGTTCAGCGTCTTGGACGCGACCCGCGTTCCGGGACGGATATCAGGACTTTATCCAACTTCCGTTAGACTTTACTCAAGACATTCAAGGTTGTCTCACCTACCCTTTCCGGCGAACTTAGCTGACGTGAAGACCTTATCTGCGGCGAGGTCTATCGCCGCCGGCTTTCGGTTCAAGGCTCCCCAGGCGACTTAACTTCCGTCCGTCAAAGCCACCCGGCTTAGAAAAGGAGAACTCACATGTTAGTGAAAAAGCTCGGTATGTTGCTCGTGTTGGTGATGGTTCTGGTGACGCTCGCGGCGCCCTCCGTGCGGGTGCGTGCCTGCTCGGGAGACGACTGCGGCTGCGGAGTGGCCTTCACCGCGTGCCGCCTGCAATGCGCCGGGAACTTGTCGTGCATCTCCGGGTGTAGGCAGGCCCAGATTGCATGCTCCAAAGCATGTTGTGGCTGGTAACCCCTGAAGCGATTCCGCGGCCCTGAGTATCGGGCCGCCGCGTCCTTCCTCTTCCGCTGACGAAGGCTGACGGAGAGCTTAGACACTCTTCGTCAGCCTCACCAACCCTAGAAGCGAAACGGTGACGCCTCCATGAATAAGCTGAAACGGGGTGTAGAGTTTTTCGCCAACGTGGCAATCATCGTCGTCGCCGTCGCGATCTGCGCGGTGCTCGTCAGGCAGTACGTCTTGCCCGGCGCCGAGCCGGCGTCGGAGCGGCCCGCCGTCGGCTCGAAGGTAGAACTCAACGGCGTGGACTTGTCTTCCGGCGGCAAGACGCTCCTCATCGTTTTGCAGGAGGGCTGCCGCTTCTGCACTGAGAGCGGGCCGTTCTATCAGAGGCTCGCGCGTGAGGCCGCGACGCGCGCGCGGGAGGTGAAGGTGGTCGCCGTCCTGCCGCAAGACCCGGACGAGGGCCGGCGTTATTTAAGTACCCTCGGCGTGCCCGACGTTGAGGTTACACAGGCGTCGCTCACGGCGCTGGAGGTGGACGGGACGCCCACGCTCATCATGGTCAGCGACGGCACGGTGTCGGACGTGTGGGTGGGCAAGCTCGACGCCGCGGAAGAGTCGCAGGTGTTGGGCAAGCTGTGAAGCGGTCTCGGGCCTTCGGCGGAACGCCTCCCGTCCGCACGCGCCCTCAAGCATCGACGCGGCTTCGCGCATGAAAATCCTTCTGCCCGTCCTCCTTTAGCTCTCCCGGGGCGTGTGAATCGACTCAATCTGCGAGGCCGGAACGCCGCGCACCACGGTGCGGTTAATCATCGGATGCGCCTCGTGCGTCGGGCCGTAGTCGCTGTCGGGATGATAGGCGACGACGACCATCTCCTCTTCGGCAGTATTGAAGCTGTGCCTCCCTTCCGCGCGGATGATGAAGGTGAGGCCGGGCGTAAGCGGGAATGTCGTCTCCGGCGTGCGGCACAGCCCCGTGCCGCGTACCACCAGCCCGACGCGCGCCGACGGGTGCGTGTGTTCCGTTTGAGAAACGCCGGCAGGGAAGTAGAGCGCGTTCAGGCACGGGTCACCTGACATCTGTGGCGGGATGAGCAGGCTGTCGGTGCATCCGTCGATGTAGCGCAGGCGCCCCCTCCGCTCGACCGGCCCCCCCAACGTGAACATCCCGTAATAGCCCAACCTCGTGATGACGACGCCCTGACTCGAACCGCTGATGCGGCACGCGGAGGGCGCCGCGAAGTACATGCCCCGTCGCAGCGTGAAGGTGCCGCTCGCCGCTTCGAGCGTCGCCGCGCCCTCGTGCACGTAGCCGAAGTGCGTGCCGTCGTCGGAAAGCTCAAGAACGTCTTCGCGCCACGCCGACAGGCGCGACGGGAGAGCCTCGTCAGTCGTCTCGGCGAGGCGGCCGTGAGTAAGTCGGAAGGGAAGAAACGTTTTATCGTCCACGGCGCTCAACGTCGAGAAGGTGCTTCGCCCGAATGAGAGATCAACGAAAGTGTGCCTTCACGCGGCGAAACGTGTCAACGACTTTCAGGCTCGGGTAACGTGCTAACATCGAACGCACGTTTACGTCATGAGCTTCATCGACAAATTCACGCCTCACATGCTTCGAGGCGGTCGGCGACAATCCCGGCGTGGTGCAACCGGCGCGGGCTGGCGTGTGGCATTCGGGAACGTCCGTCAGGCGCGGGAGGAAGGTCTCTGGCGGGATGAATCTTTTGCCGTACTCGAAGGGCCGTGGGAGACGCATCGAGGCGGGCGCTTCGTCGCGGTCGGGGAAGCGTGGCTGACGAATCGCGCCGAGTTGCTGACTGAAATTGATTGGCCCGGCGGGGCGTTCGACGGCGCGCGGGCGCCTGTCGGAGAGCCACACGTTCCGACCGACCTCGGCATCATCGCCTCTTTATGGCAGGCGCACGGACGGCGAGCTGCTGAGCTGCTGAGCGGCGCTTATGCTTTTTGCGTCTGGGATCGTGAACGGGAAACTCTATGGCTCGTGCGTGACCGCGTCGGCGCGGAGACGCTCTACCACACGACGGACGGCGGCGTGCGCTATGCGGGGGCGCGGTCGAGGGAGGTCGTGAGTGACGCGACGCGCGAGGTGGACGCGGTCGCCGTGCGCGACTACCTCTGCTGCGCCTTCGTCCCGGGCGGGCGAACCATGTGGCGTGGCTTAAGAGAGGTGCGTCCCGGCACGGTCGTGCGCCTGCCCGAGGGGGAAACGACCGTCTACTGGCTGGTTGAGGAGCGCGTCGCGGGCGAGCGAATGTCGCTTGAGGCTTACGGTGCGTGCCTGCGCGCGGCCCTCGAACAGGTCGTGAGCGATTGCCTGCCCGAACGCGCGCCGGTCGGCGTCTATCTCTCCGGCGGTCTGGATTCGAGCTGCGTCGCCGCACTGGCCGCGCGCCTGCATGACAGGCCCGTCCACTCTTATTCGATTCACTTCGGCCCGGAGTGTCCGAACGAACTCGAATTCTCCGAACTCGTCGCGCGGCACTGCCGGACGACACATCACGTCATCGAGATCACGCCCGAAGAGATGTGGGACTTGCTGCCGGAGACGATGGCGCACCTCGACGACCCCATCGGAGACCCTTTGACCGTGCCGAACCTCATCCTCGGGCGCGCGGCCAGGGCGGAGGTCGGAACGATCCTGAACGGCGAGGGCGGCGACCCATGCTTCGGCGGGCCGAAGAATCAGCCGATGCTCCTGACGCAGTTGTACCGTCCGTCTAACGCGCCGGCCGCACACGGCGAAAGTGCCGAAGAGACTGAACGTCACGAAGGCGCTCGGGCGTCCGGTGCCGCGCTCGATATAGTCAACGCCTATCTCGCTTCGTTTCAAAAGTGCGCGGCCGATCTGCCGCGGCTGCTGCGCGCGGAGGTGTGGGAAGAGGTGCGGGCGGAGCCGTCCGTGTTCGCCGACGCCTTCAACTCGCCGGGCAGTTACCTGAACAACCTGATGTTCGTCAACACGCGGTTCAAGGGCGCCGACCACATCCTGACCAAGGTGAATAACCTGACCCGCGCCGCAGGGCTGCGGGGGCACTCGCCGCTCTTTGACGACCGCGTCGTAGAGTTGAGTCTGGAGATACCGCCCGAGTACAAGCTTGAGGGCGCGCGCGAAAAGGCTGTGCTCAAGGCGGCGGTCGCAGACCTTTTGCCGGCGCGGATTCTGGAGCGGCCGAAGAGCGGGATGATGGTGCCGGTGCAGCGCTGGTTTCGCGAGCGTTGGCGCAGGCGCGCCGCCGCTTTACTCCTCTCGCGCCGCGCGCGCACGAGGCGGTTCCTCGCTCAGGCCGTGGTGCGCGACTGGCTCAACTACCGCGGCGACGTGTGGGCGCGGTACGGAGTCAAACTCTGGTTGCTCGTCAGCCTCGAACTGTGGCTGCAAACGCACGAGCGCGAATGAGGTTCGTTGAGCATCGAACGCCTTGCCGGTTAACCGAAGCTGTCCGTCGTGTAGATGAATATCCCGGCGCCGCCGCCGTCGCCCACAGTGACCGGCACCAGCGCGTCTGCGGCGCGCGGGTCGCGGCTCTTGGCGATGCCCAGCGCCACGACGCGCAGGAGCGTCTGCGGCGTGAAAGATTCGAGCGAGACGTAATTCCCCTCTTCCAGCCAACGCACCTCCTCGGGTTCGAGCGTCGCCGCGACGTGCGGGGGCACGACCGTCGCCGCGCCGCCCGCGCGCGGCCCTCCGCGCTCGACGAAGACCTGGCGTTTGAAGATTTGTCGCGGGAGCAGACCGAGGTCGTAGACGTTCGCGCCGCTGTCGGCGAACCAGCGCGGGTCTGTGCGCAGGATGTGAGACAACTCGACGCCCGCCGGACTCGCGTCGTGCAGCGCATAGACGCTCAAGTCCGGGTTCCGGCGCAGCATCTGCATCACGGTCTCGAAGATGTCGTGCGGGTATCCGTCCAGACTCAGAACCGCGCAGTTGTGCTCGAAGTGAAAGTTATTGGCGATCAGGCATTGTGCTATCTCGGGGCGGTCGCAGACGACGACCCGGTCGAAACTGTACTTCAAGACTTCGGGATTGATTTGGGCGGCCTGCGGCTTGCGCCCCGGAGTGGACGCCGGGGGCGGAAGCATCTTGACGGCTTCGTCGTTGAGCTTGCGCCAGTGGCCATACCAGCCCTCAACCTGTCCCGGCGTGGTGAGCAGTTGTCCGTGTTCGTGGTCGCGCAGGCGGTGCCGTAAACCGCGGCTGAACAGCAGCGCGATGCCGAACGCGACCCCGAGCAGCGGAAGGAGCAACAGGAACGAGAGTCCCCCGTACGAGAAGAAGAGATAGACGGTCAACGCGGCGCCGCCTATGAGCAGAGCGCAGCCCCCAGCCTTCAAAGGGTCTGGCCGTTTCGCGTTGAGGCGCCGGTTGATGAAGTAGTAGAGCTGACGCGGGGTGAAGAAGAGCGAGCCGCCGACGGAGAGTGTCGAGAGTGACTGCT
>JBEVJD010000274.1:0-3993 GCA_040510435.1 Pyrinomonadaceae bacterium
CTCGTCGAGGCGGGCGTCAACGTGGACGTGAACGCGGTGCTCACAAAGCTCAACGTGGAT
Organism: Pyrinomonadaceae bacterium; assembly: GCA_040510435.1. GTDB lineage: Bacteria > Acidobacteriota > Blastocatellia > Pyrinomonadales > Pyrinomonadaceae > QHXN01. The sequence continues at coordinate 61 of JBEVJD010000274.1, forward strand.
CACCTCGAACCGCTGGCCTCGTACGTCGAGAGCCTGAACGTCAAGCGCCTGAAGGTCAGCCCCTTCGTCTCGCCTTACCCGCGGCGGCTGCCGGCCGAGAAGCTGGTGACGAGCGCCAAGGCCGGGAAGCACGTCGAAGAGCTGCAAAGACGGTTCGAGGGGCGCGGGCTGGCGATAGAGCTGGGCGGCGAGCAAGACCCGACCTCCGAGGTCGCGTGCGGGTCGAGCATCGTCTGCGAGATCGGGACGCGCGCGCTCGACGTGCTGCCGGACGGCTCCGTCTCAAGGTGTCATTACCTGCCGGGCGTGCCGGATTTGAAGGTCGGGTCGCTGCGCTCGCAGACCATCCTTGAGGTGTGGAACAGCGCGCGCCTTCACGCGATGTCGAAGCCCGACCGCGACGCCTACGCCGGCACCGACTGCTGCTCCTGCGAGGGGCATCAGGCGTGTAACGCGCGCGGGCGCTGCTACGTCTCGTCCCTGCAAAACACCGGGCGGCTGCACGCCCCGGACGCCTTCTGCACGCGGGAGGCAAGTTGAAAGCGGAAGCACTTTTTGAAGTCGTCCGCAGGGACGGCCGCGCCTACGTCGCGCGCCGCGCGGACGGCCAGCTCTTGGCCGCGCTCACGAGGCTCGAAGCCGTCATCCTGAAAGCCTTCGAGGGCGGCATCTCGGCCGGTGAGGCGGCGCGACTGTTCGGCCCGTCGCTCGGCGGCGACGCCGACTCCGTCATCAGCCGCGTCGAGTCACGCTTCGACGCGCTGCTGAAGCCGGGGCGGGGCATCGCCGTCGCGGACGATTTGGAAGGGCTGCTCGAACACGACCCTTCGGCCGCGCGGGCCCTCGGGCTGAGGGAGCACACGGGGCCGCGCGTGCTCCACTGGTGCGTCACGCGCTACTGCCCGCGCCGCTGCGTCTACTGCTACGCGGAGCCGCTGTTGGGCGGGCGCGCCTCCGACGCGGTCATCACGCGCGAGGAGTTGAACGGAATCTTTGCGGAGGCGGTAACGCTCGGCGCGGAGCACCTGCTGGTCGCCGGGTCTGAGCCCTTCCTGCGCAGGGACGTGCCCGAGATCATGGGCGACGCGCTGGCGAACGGCCTGACCCCCTTCGTCACCACCAAGCACCCGATAACATCCGACCTCGCGTCGCGGCTGGCGCTGGCGGGCGTGCGGCACATCTCGCTCTCCGTGGACAGCATGTCGCCGGGTGCGAGCATGCTGCTCATCGGCAGCGACAAGTACCCCGGGCAGGTTCGCCGCTCGGTGCAGAACCTCAAGCGGGCCGGCGTGGAGTTCTCCGTGCAGGCCGTGGTCACGGCCTTTAACCGGGAGGACATGCGGGAGGTGGCGCGGTTCGCGGCCGAGTCGGGCGCGCGCGTCATGCAGGTCGTGCCGTTCGAGCCGGTGCGTCGGCCGATTACAGACTACGGTAACGACGAGATGGCCGCGCAAGACATCGAGAGCCTCGGCGCGTTGGTCGAACAGCTTTCCGAGCAGCACCCCGGCCTGCAATGCGAGCTGTTCGAGAAGCTCGGCAGCGGTGAGCGCGCCGCATACAACTGCGACATCGGGATGACCAAGATGTTCTTCCTGCCCGACGGAGTCGTCCACCGTTGCTACAAGCTGATTGACGATTCCGGGCTGACGGGCAAAGACCTGCGGCGCTGCTCGGTGGCCGCCGCGTGGCACGACCCCGACTTCGGTCTTAAAATCTCGCCCCCGAAGAAGGCTTACGCCGCTTCCGCCTGCGGCGGCTGCGCGCGCTTCGACGGCTGCCACGAAGAGGGGCGCTGCATCTATCAGGCTCTCTTCACTCACGAAGACTACCTCGCGCCCGACCGCTCCTGCGAAGGCCCCTTCGCCCCCGCGCCCCAGCCGCAGTCACTCGTCTCTATCCGCCGTTAGAATCCGAACTCCGAACGCCGTCACCTCAAGAGCGGCCGTGTCGCCGCGCCGGCACCGTGGACGACGCTTTGCGACGAGAGATGCTCGGGCACTAAACCCACCAGCTCTCCGGCCGCGGCGCACTTGTCGCACGAGTAGACGAGCGCCGTCCGCCCGTCCGTGGCGACGACCAGCCGGCCGTCGCGGCTGAACGAGGCCCTGTTCCCATCGCCGACGTGCCCGCTCAGAATCGAGATCGGGAGACCCGTGCGAGCGTCCCACAGACGTTCCGTGCCGTCGTCGCCACTCGTGAGAATCAAGGTGTCGTCCGGGCCGAAGGCGACGGACGAGACGATGCCCGTGTGGCCGCGCAGCAGCAGAGGGTTCCTGCGCTTCTCCGGGTCTTGCCACTCCCAGACGTTGGCGACGTTCAGGCCGCCGCCCGCGGCCACGACTCGTGCCCGCGCAGGACGGATTGCAGGTGTGACTCGAACAGGGACTTGCGGAGCGCGTCGGCCGCCTGCGTCGTCGGCGCGCTGTCGTACGCCTTCGACGCCTGCCTGACGCCCTCCTCCGGGTCTGTCGTGAGCAGGGCGAGGGCGGTGGCCGCGCCTTCGCGCGAGGTGGCTATCTTCTCCTGCGCGCGCGCCTCCTGTTCGGCGACGCGGCGGCGTCCCTCCGCTTTGACGGCGGCGGACTGCGCCCGCTCGGCTTCGAGAGTCTTGACGCGCGCGAGTTCGGACGCGGTGTCGGCCGCCTCGGTGGCGCGCGCGGCCGCTTCGGTCTGTTGCGCGGCGAGTTGCGTGGCCGCCTGCGCCTCTTTGGTCTTCCGTTCGGCGAGGTCGGTGGCTTCCTTAGCCTTCTTCTCCTCATCGGCGGCGGTCATGATGGCGGCGGTCGCCTTGCCGACCTGATCCTGCGCGATGTAGAACGCGACGAGGCTCACGGCGGCCAGCAACAGGAAGACGGTCAGTGCCCCGAGGAACATGCGGAACATCCGCTGATTTCTACGCGTGTACCGGAACGACTTCTCGATGAAGCTCAGGACGTTGGGGGAGGGGTTGCCCGTGCCGAGCGCTGCGGGATTCTGCTCGGACTCGGTGGCGAGGCCGGGGATGAGTCCGTACCAGCGCGCACCCCCCACCGCGCCCCCGAAATCCAGCGGCAGGATGGTGCGCCCGGTCTGCTTGAACTCGGCGATCTCCTTCTCGACGAACTCCGAACGCGCCGCCATCTGCGTCCCCACCAGCACGAAGACGGTGCAACTCCTGATCTTCTTCCTGAGCGAGTCCGGCAGGTCGTGGCTCGGCTCCGTGCCGAGCTTGTCTATGAAGCAGGAGAGTCCCTTCTCGGTCAGCTTGTCCGCGAGGCCGGCCGCGTAGAGGGCCCCGTCTTTTCGAGAGTATGAGATGAAGACATCGTCGCCGGACAGGAGGCTCAAGGGCATGACTTTAGCTCCGAAGGTTCTACCGTGAGAGATTTAACGCCGCACCGAGCGCCGGGCAGTCGCGTCCGGTATGACGGGCTGAATTGTGTCGCGTCCGATAACTTTGAAGTCACATCTCTATCTCTTTTTGCTTATCAATGAATTAGTGAGCGGCATGCAGTATAAATTTCCATTGCATAATCTTTATTATCGGACTCTTTAGTTATAAATCATGATTGTAAATATGCGAAGAGTTATGATTTCAACTGATCCGGGCTCCTTCGCCCTGCTTGCCTTATTGCAGAGTGTAACCGAGAGAGATTTAACACGGAGGCACAGAGGCACGGAGGCACAGCTTCAAGAGGTATAACCCAACAAGCTGTGCCTCCGTGCCTCTGTGCCTCCGTGTTGAAAACTCACGCCGAGGAGACTTATGGCAGACTTTTACACGTCGGATACACCTTACGAACGGACTGAGGGTTGCTCCCACACTATCCAGACCCCGCGGCCTTGATCCTGCTTCAAGATGAAGGCCGCGAAGGTGTGGCCGGCCACGTTCGCCGCTGCGGGCAATTCGCCCTTATCGGATAAGACCAAACTGTCGGCGGGATTTCCTTCTCC
>JBEVJD010000275.1:0-2916 GCA_040510435.1 Pyrinomonadaceae bacterium
CCGCCATTCGCTTATCACTGGGGGCTGGAGAAAGCGCGGGCGCTGCTGAAGGAGTTGGGGGGGCAGGAGCCCACGTTGCCGCCGTTTGATGAGTCTAAATTCGAGCCGTTCGCGGAAGCGTAGTTTGAGCAACCCGCCTGAAGGCAGTACTGCGAGAAATAGTTCGAGGCAAGAATCGTCTGCTGTAATACAACGGTCGCCGGACTATCACTTTCAGAGGGAGACGATGGTGGGCCCCTACCGGGTCAGCTTTTACTCGCACCTGGCGTAAAGTTGGCGTAGCGACGTGACAGGAATTGCCGGGATAAGCTATGCTTTGACGGCTGCGGGTTGTTTGACTTCACGGCAAATTTTTACCAGGTCTTTATTAAGTGGAGTGGGTAGAGCGGGCTCGAAAAACGGAGCGGTCGAAAGGCCGCCGTGGGTTCGAATCCCGCCCTCTCCGCCACGAAATACCGTGAACCGTGAACCGTGAACCGTGACAAGAAGAGCGTGCCTTCTCTTGTCACGGTTTACGATTCACGGTTCACGCGAACGGAGAGGTGCAGGAGTGGTTGAACTGGCAGCACTGGAAATGCTGTGTACGGGGAACCGTACCGTGGGTTCGAATCCCACCCTCTCCGCCAGATAACGGTTGCGGTGAAAGCGCTGGGGCCGGCGAGAATTGTTCTCGCCGGCCCCAGCGCTTTTTTTTGTTATGACGTTCAGACGAAGACGGTGTGGTCTGCCTCCGCACGCTCTCCGCGCCTGTCCGCGAGCCAGCGCGCGGCCGCGTCCGGGTCGAGCGGGCGCGAGAAGAAGTAGCCCTGCGCGTACTCGCACCCCAGGCCGCGGAGCAGGTCTCCCTGCCGCGCTGTCTCGACGCCCTCGGCCACGACCTGCATGCCGAGGTTGCGCGCGAGCGTGATAATCGTCCGGACGATCTCGCCGTTCTCATCGCCCTCGCCCATCCGCCCGATGAAGGAGCGGTCAACCTTCAGAGTGTCCACGGGGAAGCGGTGCAGGTAGCTCAGGGATGAGTAGCCCGTCCCGAAGTCGTCGATGCTGACGCCGAGGCCGCGCGCGCGCAGGCTCCCGAGCGTCGAGCAGGCCGCCTCGGCGTTCCCCATGACGACGCTCTCGGTAATCTCCAGGCGCAGGCAGCGCGGGTCGAGCCCCGTCGCGTGCAGCGCCTCGTCCACCGTCTCCGCCAGAGACGCCTGCGCGAACTGCTTGCCAGAGAGGTTGACGCTGACGTAGTGCTCGGGCCGGATGATGCCGCGCGCCTGCCACTCGCTCATCTGCCGGCACGCCTCGCGCAGCACGAGGCGGCCGATCTCGACGATGAGGCCGGTCTCCTCGGCGACGGGGATGAACTCGGCCGGCGAGACCGTGCCGCGCTCGGGGTGCTGCCAGCGCACCAGCGCCTCGAAGCCCGCGACCTCGCCCGTCAGGAGCGACAGTATCGGCTGATAGACGACGCGGAACTCGTCGCGCTCGACGGCGCAGCGCAGGTCGGTCTCGGTGCGCAGCAGTGCGACGGCGCGCGCGTGCATCGCCTCGTCGAACAGCTCGTGGCGCGCCTTGCCGTTGGCCTTGGCGCGGTACATGACGGTGTCTGCGTCGCGCAGGATGGCCTCGGGGTCTTGGTAGCCCGTGTCGCTCAGAGTGATGCCGATGGAGGCGGAGGTGTAGACCTCGTGGCCGCCGAGATGGAAGGGGCGCGAAAGCTCCTCCTGTATGCGCTCGGCCACGCGCGCGGCGTCCGAATAGTCCTCGATGTCGCTGAGGAGGATGGCGAACTCGTCGCCGCCGAGCCGTGCGACGGTGTCCGTGGCGCGGATGCACACTTCGAGGCGGCGCGCGAGTTGGACGAGGAGCTGGTCGCCCGCGAGATGACCGAGCGAGTCGTTGATGACCTTGAAGCGGTCGAGGTCGAGGAAGAGCGCGGCGAAGCGGTAGTCGGGGCGGCGCTTCGAGTGCTCGACGGCGAGCTTGAGGTGGTTCATCAACAGCGTGCGGTTCGGCAGCCCCGTTAGCGCGTCGTGCAGTGCGGCGGCGCGGAAGTGCTCGCGGCTCTCCTCCAACTCGCGGCTGATGCGCTCCTGCTCGGCCAGATAACGGTTCAGCTCCTGCACGTGGCGCTCGGCCATCGCGGCCTGCGCGGCGGCCGTCTCGACGCTCTTCAGATAAGTCTGGTACGTCAGGTAGACGATGGCCGTGACGGGCGCGGCCGCGGCCACGGGGTAGAAGCCGAAGCCCGCGACGAGCCGCGCGAGCATCCCGGCCGTGGCCGCCCCCGCGAAGTACGTGACCGAAGTCCAGAGGTAGTAGCGGCGCCACGTCTGCCAGAAGCCCTCGCGGAGCTTGAGCGCCTTGTCGAAGCCGACGAGCCCCGAGTTCGTCAAGTACTGCACAAGCCCCATGAGGCAGACGGCCGTGATGAGCGTCGCGGCGCTCGCGGCGCCGAGCGTCTCTTCCGGCCGCCCCGTCGCGAGGCGCAACGCCCACGCCGTCGCGTAGGTCGAGCAGGCCATCACCGCGCCGTTGAAGCAGACCGTGAGCGCCTTGCGGCTGATGCGCAGAGAGGAGCAGAAGCCCTCGGCGACGGCGAGCAGCGCCGCGGCCTCGCCGCCGTAGAGCAGCAGCGCGAGCATGATGAAGGTGTCGGCGACGGTGATGCGCCCCGCCGTGTGCGGAATCCTGACGGCGACGCGCGAGCTGACGGCGACGGTGACGAGCGCCAGCAGCACGAAGCGCAGGTCGAGCCGCTCGGCCGGCAGGAGCCACGCCGCGGGCGCGACCACGCATGCGCCGACGACGATGACGAGCACGCGGAACCCGCGGCTCGCATCCGGCGCGGCCTCTGGCAGACCCGTGCCTATTCGTTCGGGGAGCATCATTGGAAACAACCTTGATTGAAAGGATGGGAGAGTA
>JBEVJD010000276.1:0-13858 GCA_040510435.1 Pyrinomonadaceae bacterium
GGTTTACGGTTCACGGTTCACGCGAGAGAGGTACACGATGCTCATTGTCATGAAGGCCGACGCCACCGAACGCGATGTCGCGGAGGTCGAGCGCGTCATCACGGAGATGGGCTACCGCCCGCACACGATGCCCGGCGCCTCGCGCACGGCCATCGGCATCACGGGCAACGACAAGCCCGTGGACGTGACGCGCTTCGAGACGCTGCACGGCGTCGCCGAGGCGATACGCGTGACGAAGCCCTACAAACTCGTCACGCTCGACCTGCGCCCCGAGAAGACGGTCGTCCGCGTCGGCGACGCCGAGATCGGCGGCGAAGAGTTGGCCATCATCGCCGGGCCCTGCGCCGTCGAGAACCGCGAACAGCTCTTCGCCATCGCCGAGGCCGTCCGCCGCAGTGGCGCGCGCTTCTTCCGCGGCGGCGCCTTCAAGCCGCGCACGAGCCCTTACGCGTTTCAGGGCTTGGGCGAAGAGGGCTTGAGACTTTTGGCGGAAGTCCGCGAGGCTTTCGGGCTCAAGATCGTGACGGAGGCGGTGGACGAGGCGAGCGCAGACCTCGTGGACAAGTACGCGGACGTGTTCCAGGTCGGCGCACGCAACATGCAGAACTTCTCGCTCCTGAAGCGCGCGGGGCGCTCGCGTCTGCCAGTGCTGCTGAAGCGGGGCTTGTCGGCGACGGTAGACGAGTGGCTGCTCGCGGCCGAGTACATCATGGCCGAGGGCAACTACAATATCGTCCTCTGCGAGCGCGGCGTGCGCACCTTCGCGCAGCACACGCGCAACACGCTCGACCTCGCGGCCGTGCCCGCCGTCCAGCGCATCTCGCACCTCCCCGTCGTCGTTGACCCCTCGCACGGCACGGGCAAGAACCACATGGTGACGCCGCTCGCGCGCGCGGGCGTCGCCGTCGGCGCCGACGGCCTCATCATCGAAGTTCACAATCAGCCCGAGCGTGCTCTCTCTGACGGCGCGCAGTCGCTCACGCTCGAACAGTATGAACAGCTCGCGCAGGAGGTGCGAGCCATCCACGAGGCCATCGCGCCCGCGCCGGTGGGTTAAGCAGGGATAATTTTCAACACAGAGACACAGAGACACAAAGACACAGCTTGTAGAGTAATTGCTACAAGCTGTGTCTCTGTGTCTAACGCCTCGCAGTCATATAAGTACTCAGGAAGATTTAAAGGCCCTCGCTCAAAATCTCCGCCAGCCGACGTGTAAAGACCGACCGCGGCAGGACGTGTTCGACTCCGGCCTCAAGGGCTTTGTGCTGTAGCTCCGTCTCGACGTGCGAGAAGAAGGCGACGACGGGGACGGCGCGCAGTTGTTCGTCGGCCTTGAGGCGCGCGGCCAGCCGGAAAGGGTCGAGGCGCGTGTCGTGGAGGTCGAGGATGACGAGCGAGGGCGTCTCCGCCTTGGCGTAGTCGAAGAGCCCGTCCTCCGTCCGCGCGAAATCGACCGTGACGTTCAGGTGCTCCGCCGTCCCGCGAATCTTCGAGGCGAAGAGCATGTCGCTCACGGCGGCGATGATGCGTCTCGTCATTTATAATCTCCCAACGCTCTATCCGAAGTTACTGTGCGTTGATTGTGCAACACGCCCGCGGCGCGCGCCAAGCCGCTTCCAGCCGATGGCTTCAACCGTTCAGCCCGACAGCCGTTACGTCGTCCCGCCCGAACTCGAAATCGAGCGCGGCGACTTCGCGACCCGCGCGGCGACGCCGGAAGATTCGTCGCGGCTGGTCGTCGTCACTTACAACATAAGGTACGCGGTCGGCTCGCACCTCATCGGCGGGAGCGTGCTGCGCCGCGTCGGCCTCGGCTGGCCGGGGCGCCGCCCGCGGCTCGTCGGCGACAACATACGCAAAGCCGCGCGCATACTTTCGGACGGCGCACACCTGCCGCGGGCCGATGTGGTCGCCTTACAGGAGGCGGATCGCGGGACGCTGCGCGCTGGCGGACGCCACGTCGCGCGCGAGTTGGCCGACGAACTCCGGATGAACTACGTCCGCGCGCACGTCCCGACGCCTGCGGACGTGGAGCCCACAGACCGCAAGTGGTGGCTCGACTTCGAGGAGCGCATGCTGCGCGGCGAGGAGGGCGACACGGGCGTCGCCCTCCTCAGCCGCCTGCCGCTCTCCGACGCCGCGCGCATCGAGCTGCCGTGGGGCGCGTGCCCCTGGCGGCCGCGGCTCGCGGTCGCGGCGTCGGTGTCCTTCGGCGAGCGCAGGCTCCACGTCTTCAACGCGCACATCGACACGCACGCGACCGTCGAGGGACAGCTCGAACAGCACCGCACCGTCCTCGCTGAGGCCGCGCGCACGGCCGGGTCGGAGCCGACCGTCCTGCTCGGCGACTTCAACACGCTCAACGACGAGGGGCGGCTCGCCGCGCGCACGCTCCTCGAATCGAACGGTTACGCGACGCCGCTCCCGACGAACACTGCGACGTGGCGCTCGGGGCCGATACGGCACCACTTCGACTGGATATTCGTGCGCGGCGCGCGCGTGCTGCGCTGGGGCGTCGCGCGCGTCCGAGGCGTCTCCGACCACTGGCCTGTGTGGGCCGAGATCGAACAGAACCGCGAGCGGTAGCGAGCGGGTGCGCCCTGCGACAACGGTCCGCCCACGGAGCCTAAACCCGCTCGCTACCGCTCGCGGTTCTGTTCCAACGTGCGCGGCGATTGTATGCCTATGGACACGATTACGAGCCGCAAGAATTCGCTCGCGCAGCGCGCGCGGGCCGTGCGCGACGGGCGCGAGAAGGATTTCGTCTTCGTCGAGGGCGTGCGTCTGTGCAAAGAGGCGCTCCGCGCCTCTTTGCGATTCGAGTTGGTGCTCTACACGCGAGCCCTCGCCGAAGACGCGCGCGGCGCTTCCCTGCTCAAGAGTCTTCGAGAAGCCTGTCGTGAAACGCACGCCGTCGCCGAGGGCGTGCTCGAATCCGTCTCGGACACGAAGACGCCGCAGGGCGTCGTCGCGCTCGCGCGGCGTCCACAGACCGGCCGCGAGGTCGTCGGGAGCGCGACGGGAGTGCCGCTGGTCGTCGTCATGCACCGCGCGAACAACCCCTCGAACGCGGGCGCGGTCTTAAGGGTCGCAGAGGCCGCGGGCGCGACCGGCGTCATCCTCACGCAGGGCTCGACCGACCCGCTCTCGCCGAAGAGCCTGAGGGGTTCGATGGGGTCGGCCTTCCGGCTCCCGCTGTGGACGGGGCCGACGCTGGAAGAGGTTATTGACTGGTGTGCCGAAAAAGGCATCCGCGCGGTCGCCACCGCGGCGGGCGCGAAGTCCTTGCACACCGAAATTGAATGGACGACTCCGCGCGCGGTCGTCGTCGGCCCGGAGGCCGGCGGGCTCTCCGAAGAAGAAGTGAAGTCGGCCCACGACGCCGTGCGCATCCCCATGCGCGAACCCGTCGAGAGTTTAAATTTGGCGACCGCGCTCGCCGTCGTCCTCTACGAAGCCGCGCGGCAGAGGCGTTTTTCCTGAACCTCGACGCTAATTGTCTCTTTCTTCTCTCGTTTCCCTTTAACTTTTGACGACACTTCCGCGGGGCGGCTCATTTCGGCTAGAATGACCGCAGTCGCAAAGGTTACAGACAGTTCCCCTTTCCCCGTTCGAGGACTTTCGCCGGCGGGCCGATCCAGCCCGCCGGCCGCTGTGTCCCGGTCGCCCCATATGAGTGAAGAGAAAGAGAAGCAGAGTGACGGCGCGCCGCAGGAGAAGAAGCCCGACGTGCCGTCGGCGGCCAAGAAGCGTGACGAGCCGCCAGCGGTCAAGAAGCGCGACGAGGCGCTGGTCGAGCGCCTGATGCGCCGCGTGCTCGAAGGCATGGGCTCGGTCGTCGACCGCAAGCTCGGCCGCGAGGCGGACGCACAAACGGGCTTCACGACGACCAAGCTCATCGAGCGCATGAAGCACCTCGTGGACGAGCGCGCGCGCACCGACGCGCAGGGCCGCCGCATCGCCCCGCACCTCTTCAAGCTTAAGGTGGAGTGGGGCACGCACTCCGAGGCGCCGCCCGAGTACATCAAGGAGCTTGAGCACGAGGTAATCGCTGCCGCCATCGACCACATCAACGACCGCCGCTACCGGACGCTCGCGCCCATCAAGGTCGAGACGAGCGCCGACATCTTCACCTCGGGCATCGCCGTTGACCCGAGCTACGGGGAGTTCGAGGAGGAGTTGAAGCGGCGGGACGAGGCCGAGCGCCTCCACACGGAGTTGGCCGACGCGGTGCCGAAGGCGAAGACGCTGACGACGACCGACGTGCAGATACTCGCGCGCGTCAACGCACCCGAGCGGGCGTTCGAGAAGCCGCTCTCGCTCCGCCCGGGCGGGCGGCGCATGGGGGTCGGGCGCGTGGCCGACAACGACCTCCAACTGGAACACCAGAGCGTGTCGAAGATTCACGCCTCGCTCGTGATGAACCGCGAGGGCACTCTGCTCGTGGCCGACACGGGCTCGACCAACGGCACTTTCATCAACGGCCGCCGCATCGCCTACGGCGAAGCGCGCCAGATCGAGGACGGCGATGTCGTCAGCTTCGGCGATGTCGAGGTAAGGTTTAAAAGGCAGTGATAAGTGATGAGTGATAAGTGATAAGAAAAAGCTTCTGCCGTTCTTTCTTATCACTTATCACTCATCACTTATCACGTACAAAAAATATGTTTCTCGCAGAGATACCCGAGGCGAAGCCGGCGCTGTTGAGTCTGGTCTACATGGGCGGGGCGGCGCTGTTGGCGTTGATTTTGTACGCGTCGCTGCTGCTGATGCGGAGGCGGAAGCGTTCGGCGCTGGAGGCGGTGGCGCCGGCCGACTTGCCTCCGGAAGTGCGGCAGCGACTAGGGGCGACTTCGACCAACCGCGGCCTGCGCGCGCTGCGCTGGGTCTTCGTGCTGCTGGCGCTCGGGGTCTTCTCGTCGCACGTCTACTGGGCGCAGTACGCGGCCGAGTCGAACGAGCGCTTTCAGGAGTTGAGTTATAAAGACCTGCGCAACCGGCGGCTGGCCGAATCGACGCTGCGCGGGTGGATTCTCGACCGCACGGGGAGCCTCGACAAGGCGCTGGCGCTCTACCGGCGCGCGCCGAACGGGCAGATCGTGCGCGAGTACCCGCTCGACACTGAGATGTCGCAACTGCTCGGCTCTGACCGCGGCGACCCCGGTCTGGAACGCTCGCTCTTCGGCATCCAGAGCGGCGCGGCGCCCGAGGCGTGGGACGTTTTGATGGGGCGCAACATCATGCAGCAGGCGAACCAGGACGTGCGCCTTACCATCGACCAGGAGCTGCAACGCGAAGCCGTCGCGCAACTGCGCGGCCGCCACGGCGCGGCCGTCGTCCTCAACCCGCAGACGGGCGAAGTGCTCGCGATCTACAGCAACCCTTCGTACAGTCTGAAGGAGGTGCAGGACGCGGAGGCATGGGTTCGCCTGAACGCGAACGAGCGCGACCGGCCGCTCGTCAACCGCGCGCTGCGCGGCCGCTACATCCCCGGCTCGACCTTCAAGACCGCCGTCATGCTCGCGGCCTTCAACCACGGCTTGCAGGGCGAGAAGTTCAACTGCTCGGGCGCGGGCTTCTATGCCGAGCGCGGCGCGAGACCCATCTTCGACTCGGGCGGCACCGGCGAGGTGCACGGCATGATCGGCGTTGACACCGCGCTCGAAGTCTCCTGCAACCAGTACTTCGCGCAGATGGCGATCAAGCTCGGGCCAGACCGGCTGGCCGAGTCGTTGCGCACGCTCGGGATGACGCCGGTCGGCAGCCCGCAGGAGGCGCTCGGCGGGGGCCGCCAGCCCGAAATCTGGAACACGAGCCAGCCGGCCGTCGCGCGCGCCCTCGCGCCGGTCGAAGCCACGGTCGCGCTCTACCGCGGCGAGCGTCCCTACGACCTCGGACTCATCGGCTTCGGGCAGGGCTACGCCGGCCAGATGACGCCCTTCCAGATGGCGCTCGTCGCCGCGGCCGTCGCCAACCTCGAAGGCAAGGTGATGAAGCCGAAGATCGAGTACGACCGCCCGCCCGAGGTCTGGGCGCAGGTGACGACGCCCGCGCACGCGGCCGAGATGCGCCGCATCATGGGGCTCGTCACGGCCGGCTCGTCGGGCACGGCGACGAGTGTGCTCGCGCCCGTCCACGCGCAGGGCATCATCACCGGCGGCAAGACCGGCACGGCCGAAAAACAGGTGCCGCTCTTCGACAAGCGAACCGGCGAGATGCTGACCGAGAAGAAGATCGAGCGCGACCGCCGCGGCAACCCCATCCGCGAATACACCGTGCCGAAGCTCGACCCGGAATTCCGCATCGACAGTTGGTTCCTCTGCATCGCGCCGCTCGACCGCCCGCAGCTCGCCATCGCCGTCATCATCGAGGGCGGCGGCTACGGCGCGAGGGCCGCCGCGCCCGTCGCCGCCGCGCTGGTGCTGAAGGCGCGCGACCTCGGCCTGCTCGCCGCGCCCGGCGTCCCGGCCGCCCAGCAACAGCCGCCGAACGCCGGCCGGCCGCAGGGTCGGCAGAATCAGCCCGCGCCGCAAGCAGGCGCCTCGCCCGCCGCGCGCGCGACTCCGGCGGCGCGGCCGCGCGCGGGCGCGGCGAACACGGCCAACCAGTGACACGACCCGGGGGGTTTGATAGATGAGGAATCGCGCTTCGACACACCTACTGCTGCTGCTGCTGATCGTCGGATTCGAGATCGTCGGCTATTGGGCCGTCTACGACTCGGCGCTGCTGCGCGGGTACGAGCCTTCGGTGGTCGGCGCCGCGCGCGACCTGCTGCTCTACGTGCCGCTCATCTTCCTGCTCTTCTGGCTCTCGCGCGCGATGCGCTACCGCGGCAGTTGGACGCTCTACACGGCGGCCATCCTGCTCTTCTCGGTCGGCATGCTCGTGCAGTACCGCCTCTACAGCGACCCCGAGTACGGCTCGGGCAACAAGGCGGAGGCGCGCGAGCAGAAGACGCAGGTGCAGCGCCTGCGCTACATCCAGCAGTTCTACGGCCCCGACAAGAAGCAGATGCTGGGCTTAGACCCGACGGCGGCGCAGCCCGCCGCGACGCCCGAGGTCGTGCGCCGCTCGGAGGTCTCGGTCGGGCGCGCGCTCACGTCCTCGTTCACGTGGGTTCCGATCTTCGCCTTCTTCGCGCTGGCCGTCGCCTACTGGCTGTGCACGCAGGATAAGTATCTGGACTGGATGCAGCGGCACAGCTTCGTCATCGTCATCGCGACGCTGCTGCCGCTCACCGTCGCCATCATCTGGTCGAGCGCGGGCAAGTTCAGCGGCAACATGACGCCGTGGGAGTTGTCGAAGATTCCCTTTCTCCTCGGCTTCGCGGGCATCCTGACGGTGCACTACCGCGAGCTGGCGCGCACCTACTGGGGCATGCCGCGCGCGAAGAACGTCCTGCCGCTCCTCGCGATGGGCATGATTCCGTTCATCCCCTTCTTCGCGCTCAAGGACTTCGGGCAGATGCTCGTCTTCAGCGGCGCCTACGCGACGCTCTACCTCGTGGCCGTGCGGCGCTGGCCGCAGCTCCTCGTCTTCGTCGGCTCACTGGTTCTGGTCGTCGCCATCCTCGTCGTCGGCGCGCTGCCGGTTAACGTGCAGGAGAAGGTGCCGACGCTCGCCACCATCGCCGCGCCCGTGCGCGCCGTGCTCCCCGACCGCATCAAGCAGCGCTTCCACCTCTGGCTCGACGGCTTCGACCCGCCGTCGCCCGACACCGAGTGGTGGAAGAAGGACTTCGAGGACGCGCTCTCGCGGAACCAGCGCATGCGCGAGCTGGCCGAGTCGAGCCCCGCGATGCAGAAGACCGTCAACGTTGACGTGTGGTTCGACCGCATCGCCTTCCAGCCCTCGCAGGCCACCTTCGGCCTCGCTGCGGGGCGGACGACTGGAAGAGGTCTGGGCTTAGGCTTCGCCGAGGTCATCCCCGTCGCCGACTCCGACTACATCTACGCGGCCATCGGCGAGGAGTTCGGGCTGGTAGGTGGGGCGGTCATCCTCCTCGCGCTCCTCGTCTTCGTCAACGCGGGCGTGCGCACGTCCATCGAGGCGCGCGACATGTTCACCAAGCTCTGTTCGGCGGGACTGACGGCCTTCATCGGCTTTCAGGCCATCGTCAACATCGGCGGCACGACGCGCGCCCTGCCGATGACGGGCATCACCCTGCCTTTCGTCAGTCACGGGGGTTTCAGCCTCATCACGAGCTTCGCCATGCTCGGCATGCTCCTGGCCTTCTCGCACCGCAACGCCAGCGACGCCGAGGCGCCACACCTGCGCGCGGCGCACGCCGTGGCGCCGCCGCGCGAAGAGGAAGAGTACAAAATCCCGGAGGCGGTTCAATGACAGCAGACCCCACGGCCATCGCCATCGAGGTGGCGGCCGTCACCGACCGCGGCCTGAGCGAGAAGAGGCCGGAGAATGAAGACTCGATGCTCAGCGACTCCGAGCACCGCATCTTCGCCGTCGCCGACGGCGTGGGCGGGGCGCAGGCCGGCGAGGTCGCCTCGCAGACCGCCATCGAAGTCCTTCAGGAGGCGTTCGCCAACCAGCACGCGGGCGAGGACGTGGAAGACCTGATGGAGATCGCCATCCAGCGGGCCAACGACTCCATCTTCCGCATGTCGCGCGAGCAGCCGCGCTTCGCGATGATGGCCACGACCATCGTCGCGCTCCACCTCGACGGCCTGCGCGCCACCGTGGGGCACGTCGGCGACTCGCGCCTCTACCGGCTCGCGCCCGACGGCCGCCTGAGTCGCGAGACCGACGACCACTCGCTCGTTGAGGAGGAGATGCGCGCCGGTCGCCTCACGCCCGAGCAGGCCGCAACGCACCCCAACCGCAACGTCATCAGCCGCGCCCTCGGCGCCGAGTCCGCCGTCGAGGTGGACATGCGCTCGTTCGAGGTCGAGCGCGGCACCGTCTTCCTCCTCTGCTCCGACGGCATCACGCGGCACGTCCCCGACGACGAGCTGTCAACGGTGCTCCGCAACGCGCGCACCCTCGATGCCGCCTGCGAGGAGCTGAAGCGCCGCTGCTACGAGCGCGGGGCCGAAGACAACCTGACGGCCGTCCTCGTCCGCGTCGGGGGCGACGGCGGCGACGCGCACGACGAAGACGCGGACGAAGACCAGACCCTCATCCGCGAGCGCTCAAGTCTGCACACCGCGCGCACGCTCCCCGACACGCCCGTCGCACACCTCCGGAGGCCCTTCGACTCCGCGGGCCCCGCCGTGGTCGTGGCGACGCAGACGGCCGCGGACGCGAAGTCGCGCGCCGACAACGCCGACGACGACGTTTCCAAGGAGACATCAAAGGCCATGCGCGACTCATCAAACGTCCGCGCGTCCAACGGAGGCGGCGGCGGGCGCGGGCTGTTGACGGTGGGCGCTCTCCTGCTCACGCTCGGCGCGGTGGCGCTGGCCTTCTACGTGGGGATGATGTTCGAGCGCAAAGGGATGTTGGGGCGTTTGAGCCCGCCGGCCGCGACGCCGACGCCGACGCCCGCGGCTCTGCCGGCGGTCGCGCCCGAGAGCCGCGCCGACAAGTTCGACCGTCTGCGTCGCGCCGTGGACATCTCGCCCTCCTCGGAGGCCGCGCGGATGTCGGCCGACGCGGGCGGCCAGCCGCTCGAATCCACCGACCCCGAGTTCCTCTACCTCTACGGGCGCGCGCTGCTGCTCTCCGACCGCCAGCCCGAGGCCGCCGCTGCCTTCGACCGCGCCATCCAGAGGATCAACGAGAACATGACGCCCGTGAACGGCGAGCTGAAGATTGACGCGCGGCTCGCGAAGGTCGCCGCGCACCTCCGCGCGCGCGACGACGTGGCCGCGCGCAAGGCCGCCGACGAACTCTCCGACATCGTCCGCCAGCAGCAGACGCCGACGACAGTCCCGGAACCCGTGACCGCGCCGACACCTTGAGGCGAAAGAAGTCAGGAGTCAGAAGGGCTCCGCCACGCTGACGCCGAACATGAAAATCGCACGGTTCGTAATTAACGACGTATTTCTCCTGACTTCTGATTCTGACTCCTGACTTCTGATTTGAGATGAGCGAGCTGAAGCTTCAGCAGTGTAGACTCGACGGGCGCTACGACGTGCTCGACTGCCTCGGGCGGGGGAGCTATTCGGAGGTCTACGTGGCGCGCGACGCGGCGGCTCAGCCCGGCGCGCCGCAGCACGTCGTCATCAAGGCGCTCAACACGCACCTCCAGGGGATGCCCGACCCGGAGCTTGAGCGCACGCTCGTCGAGAACTTCCGCAACGAGGCCATCGCGCTCGACCGCGTCCGCCACCCCAACATCATCAGCCGCCTCGGCCACGGCACCGCCATCGACCTCTCGGGCCGCACGTTCCACTACCTCGTCGTCGAATACCTGTCGGGGGGCGACCTCCAGACGCTCATCCTGCGCCGCCCGCTGCCGCTCGACGGCGCGCTCTTCTACCTCGAACAGGTCTGCAAGGGTCTCGCGCACGCGCACAAGCACGGCGTCATCCACCGCGACATCAAGCCGCAGAACTTGTTGCTGACGGCCGACCAGCACACCATCAAGATCGCGGACTTCGGCGTCGCCAAGATCGAGGCCGCCGAGGGCGCCATCACGCGCGTCGGCACAGACGTGTACGCCGCGCCCGAGCACCACCCGCTCGCCACGACCGGCCCGCTCGACACGGCCTCGCTCTCGCGCCCGCGCCCCGTCCAGTTGACGCCCGCGGCCGATGTCTACTCGCTGGCGAAGACGACCTACATGGTTCTGACCGGCGAGGCGCCGCGCCGCTTCTCGCAGAAACCGATCACGCAGCTCCCGCAGGAATTCGCCTCGGAGGTCTGGGCGAGCTACGTGCTCCGCGTATTGGAGCGCGCGACGCAGATTCAACCGCTCAAGCGACACCAGACGGTCGAGGAGTTCTGGCGCGAGCTGCGCGACGCGACGATGGCGCAGACGCGCCCGCTCCGGAGGCCCGACGGCGGCGTCGCCGGCCCGGGCGAGCCCGACGAGCGCGGCCACCGTAAAGAACCCGACTCGCGCGGCTTCACGCCCGCGCCCCCGCCCGCGCCGACCTTCGACCGCGAGGCGCGCTCGGCCAACCACACCGGGCGGCACCGCTTCGTTGTCCCCATCGCGGGCGCGGGCCCCTCCGCGGCGCCCGCGGTCGTCGCGGAGGCATCAAGCGGCCCCTTCCCCTCGCCGCGCACGGGCGCGGACGTGCCCGCCGGGACGTTCTCAGACCCCCGCCAGCGGACGGAGGCGCGCGCGCCGCGCGTCCCCGCGCGCCTGCGTAAGTGGGGCGTGGCGCTGCTGCTCCTGCTGGCCTTCTCGGGGATGCTCTACGCGACGTTCCGCTACGTGCGCAGCGCGCGCACGGGCGGCGAGGTGCGGCCGGGGCAGCAGACCGGCGAGCCCGCGAATAAATCGGCAATCGTCGGGAGTGAATTTGTGACGACGACCGGTGTAAACTTACGTGAAGGCCCCAACACGAGCTACAACAAGATTGGCCTGGCCGAGACCGGCTCGCGCGTCCGGGTCTTGCAGGAGCCCAAGGGCAGGTGGGTTCTGGTAGAGATCATCGAGTACTCGCAGCCGAAGGCCGACCCCAGTTGGGCGGACAAGGGCTGGGTCAACAGCGTCAACTTGAAGAAGTCCTAAACACCACACCGCGGAGAGGTGGCGACGACAGTGAGCATAATCGACTCGATTCGACGTTGGATTGACGGCGAGGTCTCGGACGACCCCCTCGCCGAGGTTGACGCGGGCGCGCGCCCCCGGCGCATCTGGGAGGACTTCCTCGTGAAGGTCGCGCGCGAGGTCGAGTCGGTCATGCAGCGCGAGATGTTCACCCCGCCGGGCGGCCCCACCTACATCCCGCCCGAGTACGTCGTCTACCTCTCGAACGACGACGACAAGGAGTGGCAGGGCGAGAAGCGGCGCGGGCTGGAGCAGGGTCTCTACTACGTCCTCTCGGAGCGCGCGCGCGAGCTGTCGGGGCAGACGCAGCTCGCCACGAAGTCTTTCGCCGTCGAGCTGCGCGTGGACGGCACGCTCGACAAGGGCGAGTTCCGCGTCCAGCCCGTGTGGGAGTCGAACGAGCAGGGCGGGCACACGATGGTCACGGCGCGCCCCGCCGACCTCCCCTCCCCCGCCGCGGAGGGCGAGAACGACACCGCTTCGGGCGAGACGGGCGACCTCGAAAGTGACGTGACCCGCGTCACCGCGCGCCCGGCCGTGCCCGTGCTCTACAGCGTCGAGCTCTGGCGCAACGGCCAGCGTCAGACGGTCGAACCCATCAGCAAGCAGGAGATCACCATCGGCCGCGGCTCGAAGTCCGTCAGCGTAGACCTCCCCATCAAGGGCGACCCCGAGGTCAGCCGCAGCCACGCCACGCTCGAACTCGACAACACCGGGCGCTACTGGTTCACGCCCAAGGGGCGCAACCCGACCTTCGTCGGCGGCCGCGAAGTCCCGCGCGAGGAGCGCGTCGAAGTCCTCCCCGACCAGAAGATAGACATCGCCAGCTACACGCTCCGCATCCAGCCGAAGTGAAGTCCGGACAGTCGAAGGCGATATTTTGATTGACAATTCCCGGCGGCGGGAATACTTTGTCGGCGCTCAAGGGGTTCGTCGCCTCTGACGGGCTCTCGCCCCCGTCAGCAACTCATCCGGCACCCGCACGCGCCTGTTTCCGGCCTCCGCACGCCCCGCCACCTCAGGCGCGCGCACTCACAAGGAGAAACCCATGCCAGAGAACCGCGTCAGCGCCTCAATCAGCGAGGCCGACCGCCAGGCCGTGCTCGCGGCCATCGAGACCATCCGTCAAAAACTCCCCTTCCTCATTGACCTGACGCCCGAACAGCGACGCTCGCTCCCCAAGATGGGCGACAAGAGCCGCGCCTTCGTCGGCAAGGCTCTTAACATCGCGCAACTCAACTCGGACTTCCTGCCCCGCTCCTTCAGCGTCGAAGAGATGCAGCGCGACGTAGCTCTGACCGAAGCGCTCCAACCCATCATGGCCTCGCTGACCCAGCTTCAGGAACAGGTACTCGACACCTACACCGAGGTCGGCAGCGAGGCTTACAGCGCCGCCCTCGTCGTCTACCAGTACGCACGCACGAGCGGCGAGGCCGCTGGGCTCGAAGCCCTGCTCGACGACATGGGCCAGCGCTTCGCCCGCAAATCACGCAACGCCAAACCACCCGCGCCCGACGGCGGCGCTAATAGCTAACCCGCCTCGCCCGGAATTTTCACGAAATCCCGGCCGCTTTTCTCGAAAGGGCGGCCTTTTTACACGGAATTCCGAGCTTTTTTCTCGGAGTGTCGAGCGCAACTCTCGAAGTCCCGAGCATAATTCTCGAAGTTCCGGCAATTTTTCTCGGAATTCCGAGAAAAATTGCCGAACATTCCACCTCTGCTGCTCGGGACTTCGAGATATTTGCTCGGAGCACGGAGCAAATATCTCGAAACTCCGAGCTTTTCGGCCGGAACTCCCGACAATTTGCACGGCGACCCGGGCTCGATTCACCCGACTGCCGAGCTTTTTACACGGAGCCCCGTGCGCCGTGTGGGAAGCGCCGGGGTCTGCACTCGAACCGTGTCGTCAGAACGGAGGAAGACCGAGTGAAAAACAGAGAAGTCTTCAAACTAATCAGCACCCTCGAAGAGCACATCAGGAAGCGCGACGCCGCCAGGGCGGCGGGCGGGCAGACAGACCCGCGCGTCCTCGCAGCAATGGAAAGAGGTATGCGCGCCGTCAGAGAACTCGACCCCATCGTCCGCGAAAACTGCCGCGACGACCCCGCCGCCCTCGCCGAATGGGACGCCATCATGCGCAACTTCCATGACCTCGAAGAGGTTGACTCCGAAGGCGCC
>JBEVJD010000277.1:0-7836 GCA_040510435.1 Pyrinomonadaceae bacterium
CGCGCACTTGTTATCATCGCGCGGATGCCTGAGCAGACGGTGAAGAGCTTCCGCCTGATGCTGGTGGCGGGCGAGGAGTCGGGCGACGCGCACGCGGCCGCGCTCGTGCGCGCGCTGCGCGAGGCGGAGCCGGGCGCGCGCTTCGAGTTCTTCGGCTCGACCGGCGCGGCGATGGCGCGCGAGGGCGTCGAGCCGGTCGTGCGCGAGGAAGACCTCGCCATCACGGGGCTCGTCGAGATCGCGCGCGCGCTGCCGCGCTTCTGGGCCGCGTACCGTGCGCTGAAGAGGGCCGCGCTCGAACGACGCCCCGACGCCGTCGTGCTCGTGGACTGGCCCGACTTCAACCTCGCGCTGGCGCGCGCGCTCCGCCGACGCGGGCTCCGGGTCATCTACTACATCAGCCCGCAGCTCTGGGCCTGGCGCTCGCACCGCGTCCGGCAGGTGCGGCGCGACGTAGACCTGCTGCTCACCATTCTCCCCTTCGAGCGCGCTTGGTACGCCGCGCGCGGCGTCACGCATGTCGAGTTCGTCGGCCACCCGCTCGCGGGCGCGGTCGTCGCGCGCGTGACGCGCGAAGAGTTCTGCGCGCGTCACGGACTGAATCCCTCTCAACCAATCATCGCGCTCCTGCCCGGCAGCCGCCGCAAAGAGTTCGAGCGCATCACGCCCGTCATGCTCGACGCCGCCGCGCGCCTCTCGCGCGACGTTCCCGACGCACAGTTCGTCCTCGCCCTCGCCGAGCGCCGGGCGCCGGAAGAAGTCTCGCGCGCAGTCGCCGCGCACCCCGAAGCCGCGCGCCTCGCCCCGCGCATACGCGTCGCGCACGACGAGGCGCGCGAGGCGCTCGCAGCCTCCGACGCGGCGGCCGTGTGCAGCGGCACGGCGACGCTCGAAGCGGCGCTGCTCGCCACCCCGCTCATCGTCGTCTACAAGGAGTCGGCGCTCAACTGGCACACGCTCGGCCGCCTCATCGAGGTCGAGCACTACGGCCTCGTCAACCTCGTCGCGGGCGAGCGGCTCGCGCCCGAGTTGATGCAGGACGACTTCACGGGCGACTCGCTCGCGCGCGAGTTGCTGGCGCTGCTCGACCCCGCGCGTAACAGTGAAGTCCGCGCGCGCCTGCGCGAGGCGACGGCGCGGCTCGGCGAGGGCGGCGCCTCGCGTCGCGCGGCCGAAGCCGTGCTCGGAGCCTTAAGGCGTTGGCGCGACGAGGCTTCTTCAACTTGAGCCCGCGCACGCTCCCGTACATTTAAAATTTTCGTTGACATTCGGCGCGCGAGCGTAGATGATTCCGCCCGCTCCCTGAATCAACCTGACACCGGCCCTGCTGCCCTTCGAGGACTGAGGGTCAAATCCATCTTCAACCCGGCGGAAGGCATTCGATGTCGCACCCTCGCGTCACATCGGCACGCGCCCAGGCATTCTCGCCCCGGCGCCGCACGCCTTCGCGCAGACACTCTCCCCTTTCATCCTCTGACACAGCCCTTCTCCCGAGCTGCCCGGAGTTCAACCGCTCAAACCCGCCCCGTGAATCTCACACTTGACCAACAGGTAACAGATCGGATGGAGGCAAATCATGAGTTTTCTATCAAGGGCACGTGTCGCGGCCAACGTCGCCGCGAACACTGACACCCCTTCGCGCCTTCGCGCGCCAAGGTCTGGCGCCGCTCGACCGCTCGGCCTGCTCTTCGCGCTCGCGCTGACGTGGCTCCTGCCCGCCGCCGCCGCGGCGCAGACGGCGACCGCCGGCCAGCTCGTCATCTCTGAGTTCCGCCTGCGCGGGCCCAACGGCTCCAACGACGAGTTCATCGAGATATACAACAACACCGGCGCCGACCACACGGTCGTCTCGGCGTCGGGCGCGGGCTACGGCATCGCCGCCTCGGACGGCATCACGCGCTGCGCGATTCCGAACGGCACGGTCATCCCCGCGCGCGGCCACTACCTCTGCGTCAACTCGATCGGGTACTCGCTCGCCGCCTACCCCGCCGGCAACGGCACGACCGCCACGGGTGACGCCACCTTCACCATCAACATCTCCGACAACGTCGGCCTCGCCATCTTCAACAACAACACCGGTGGCGGCAACTACTCGCTCGCCAACCGGCTCGACGCCGTCGGCCCCACGTCCGAGGCCAACCTCGTCTACAGGGAGGGGACGGGCTATCCGGCGCTGACGCCCTTCTCCATCGACTACAGCTTCTACCGCACGACCTGCCCTCGCGCGTCGGCCGCGGTAGACCCCGTGTGCAGCCCCGGCGACCCGGGCTACCCGCTCGACACGAATGACAACGCCGTCGATTTCGTCTTCGTGGACACCAACGGCACGAGCGCGGGCGCCGGCCAGCGGCTCGGGGCGCCGGGGCCGGAGAACCTTTCGAGCCCGGTCAACGCCACCCCGACCATCGGCCACTCGGCGCTCGACCCGGCCGTAGCCAACAACGTCGCACCGAACCGCGTGCGCGACTTCACCTCCGACCCGGCGAATAACTCGACCTTCGGCACGCTCGACATCCGCCGCGTCTACACGAACAACACGGGCGCGCCCGTCACGCGCCTGCGCTTCCGCGTCGCCGACATCGAGACCTTCCCGGCCCCTTCGGGCACGGCCGACCTCCGCCCGCGCACCTCCAGCGACATAGTGGTCTCGACGAGCAGCGGCGTGGTCACCGTCCGCGGCACGACGCTGGAGCAGCCGCCGAGCCAGCCCAACGGCGGCGGCTTCAACTCCTCGCTGTCGGCGAACACGGTCACGCTGGCGACGCCGCTCGCGCCCGGGGCGAGCATCCCCGTCCGCTTCCTGCTCGGCATCCAGCAGACGGGCTGCTTCCGCTTCGGCGTCTACGCCGAGGCGCTCCCGTCCGGCGGCAGCACGCTCTTCCTGGTGGCCGGCGGCACTGAGGGCGACGCGGGCTGCCCCGTCGTCGAGCCGACCCCGACTCCGACCCCGACCCCGACTCCGACGCCCACGCCGACGCCGTGCGGCTGCACTGGCGAGCCGGGCCCGCAAGGCCCCCCGGGCCCGCAAGGCCCTCCGGGCCCGCAAGGCCCCCCAGGCCCGCAAGGCCCTCCGGGCCCGCAGGGGCCGCAAGGGCCGCAAGGCCCTCCGGGACTGTCGGGCGTGCAGTACATCACCGGCAGCCCGGTCACGGTCGCCAAGAACAACACGGAGACGGCGACCGCCACTTGCCCGGCCGGGACACAGGTCATCTCGGGCGGGTTCAGGACGACCTCGCCCCCGGGCGGCGGCGATCCCGCGGGCATGGCGATCTTTAACTCCTTCTTCTCAGCCGCGCACGACGACTGGCGCGTCAGGGGCACCAACAAGAGCAACGGCCCGCTAGAGCTGACGGCCTTCGCCATCTGCGCCGTCGTGCAGTGAGCGCCCGGACGCGGCTCGGCTGAAACGCCACCACAGACGCGAGGGGCGCGGCTTGACCGAAGTCAAGCCGCGCCCCTCGCCCTCTCAACAATCATCCGCCGCCGCCGGAGCGCAGCCCCGAGCCCTCTTCGTAAAACGCGAGGGGTGGCTCGCGCTAAGGCTTCTCGCCGAACCGTTCGACCAGCTCCTTCAACTGCTGCTTCAACTCTTTTATCTCCTCGCGCATGCGCGGGAGGCGGCCCCAGAGCGCGTTGAGCCGCTTGTACTCTTCGAGCGGCTGGATGGGCGTGCCCCACCAGACGCCGGGGCGCACGATCTTGCCCGGCAGCACGCCCGCCTGCGAGCCGATGACCGCGCCCGACTGCACGCGTGCGTGGTCGCCGAAGCCCACCTGCCCGCCGATGACCGCGTCCGACTCGATGACGGTGCTGCCCGAGATGCCCGTCTGCGACGCGATGACGACGCGCTCGCCGATCTCGACGTTGTGCCCGACCTGCACGAGGTTGTCTATCTTCGAGCCCCGCCCGACGCGCGTCACGCCCAGGGCGCCGCGGTCGATACACGAGTTCGCGCCCACCTCCACGTCGTCATCAATGACGACCGTGCCCACCTGCGGGAACTTGTGGTAGACGCCCGCCGGGTCGCGCACGTACCCGAACCCGTCTGCGCCCACGACGACGCCCGCGTGCAGCACCACGCGGTCGCCGAGCGTGACGCCTTCGTAGAGCACCACGTTCGGCCGCAGCACGCAGTCGCGCCCGACGCGCACGCCCCGCCCGACGACGCAGTTCGAATGAATCTGCGTCCCATCGCCGATGCTGGCGCCCTCACCTACGGACGCGCCCGCGCCGACGTACACGCCCTCACCCAGACTCGCGCCCTCTGCCACCACCGCCCCCGGGTGGACGTATGTCGGATGTTGCTGCGACGGCGGGTTAAGGGCTTCGGCGGCAAGCGCGAAGGCGAGCTTCGGCCGCGCCGCCTCGATGACGCTCGTCACCCCCTCGACCTTCCCCGCCGCGCCCTCCGGCACGATCACGCACGACGCGCGGCACGCACGCGCCGCCCCGAACCGCTTCTCGTCCTCGACAAAGACGAGGTCGCCCTCCCCCGCCGCCTCGATGGACGACACACGCCGCACGACCGCGCCCGCCTCGCCGACGGCGCGCCCGCCGACCAGCGCGGCCAGCTCGGCGACGGTTCTTCCCTGTTCCTTTTGACTCATAGAAGGAGGCGGCGCTCCGTTTCAGCGCGGCACTTTGAAGAGGAGTTCGCGTTCGGTCGAGACGGTCGTCTCGCGCTCCTCGCGCGTGAAGCCGCGGCGCGAGGCGCGGATGAAGGCGGCGAGGTGCACGACCGTTTCGTCGCCCGACTCTTCGAGCGCCGCGAGAGACTGCGCGAGCGGCAGGCGCGCGCGGAAGAGAACCTGGTAGGCGCGCTTCAAAGCCGCGCGCGACTCCGGCGAGAAGCCGCCGCGGCGCAGGCCGATGGTGTTCAGGCCGCGCACCGAGGGCGGGTTGCCGTCGGTCGTGAAGAACGGCAGAACGTCCTGCACGATCTTCGACTTCCCGCCCACCATCGCGTAGCGCCCGAAGCGCACGAACTGGTGCGCGCCCACGTTCGACGACAGGAAGACGTGGTCTTCCACCAAGATGTGGCCGGCGAGCGCCACGCCGTTGGCGAACGTGTTGTCGTCGCCCACCTCGCAGTTGTGCGCGACGTGGACGCTGACCATCAGGAAGTTGCGGCTGCCCACGCGCGTCGCCTCGCCCTCGCCGCTCGCACGGTGAATCGTCACGTACTCGCGTATGAGGTTGTCGTCGCCGATGAGCAGCGCGCTCGGCTCGCCCCTGAACTTTACGTCCTGCGGCTCGCCGCCGAGGGTCGCGTGCTCGTAGACGCGGTTGCGCGCGCCCAGACTGGTGAACCTCTTGACGACGGCGTGCGCGCCGATCTCGCAGCCGCTCTTGATGATGACCTCGTCCTCGATGACGGCGTACGGGCCGACGCGCACGTCGCGCGCGAGTTCCGCGCGCGGGCTGACGACTGCCGTGGGATGTATTTCCATAGACTTTAAAAGTGCGGGATGAAGTAAAGACTTGCGGGCGATGGTACGGGGACAGCGAGGCAAAAGGCAAGGGGAGGGTGTTGGGTGCTGGGTGTTGGGTGCTGGTCAAAACCAAAACCCAACACCTAACACCCAGCACCCACCCTCCCCGCGCAGCGGCTAACGTCTTGTGTTTACACACAGATGCCGGTATCATGTCACGGTTCCGGAAGCAGCCTCGTCGTCGTGTATCCGGCGGCAGGTCGCCTTATCCGAGCACTTATAGATTTGACTCGCGCGCGCCTCAAGTCCGCGCGCCTTCCTCGATTAAGGAGAGAGAGAGCATTGTTCAGCGATAATTTCCGCCGCGGCGAGTCGGTGCGGGGCCGCTTCAGCGGCGTGAAGAAATCGAAGCTGGTTTCGAGCCTGTCGGACGTGGCGTGGAAGGCGTTCCAGTCCGTCAACCGCCGTCTGCCCGAGGGCGAGGCCGTGCGCCCCAGTTGGGCGCCGGGGCCGCTCCTGAAATCCTACGAGCGCACCGCGCCGCCGCTCGGCTTCCCGCGCGAGACCGACTCCTTGTGCCCCCGCTGCGTCAAAGAGGTGCGCGAGGGCGTCATCTCGGGCGCGACGCCCCTCGAAACCTTGATGCACACGCACCCGGGCGAAATCAAGGCGCAGATTTTCGAGGAGGACGGGCAGGTCTTCATGACCAAAACGTGCCCGAAGCACGGCGAGTTCAAAGACCTGATGGCGACCGACGCGCGCTTCCTCGAACGCATCGAGTCGCTCTTCTTCGGACGCGACTTCCGCTCGGCCGAGGACACGCACGTTCACAAGCACGGCACCTCGAACATCAAGTTCGGCCGCGGCGCGGTTCTCACAGTTGACCTGACGAACCGCTGCAACATGATGTGCAACCCGTGCTTCATGGACGCCAACCAGGTCGGCTACGTCCACGAGCCCACGTTCGAGGACACGAAGACCATCCTCGACAACGCCGTCTCCTTCAAGCCGCGCCGCCAGATCATCATCCTCTTCTCCGGCGGCGAGCCGACCCTGTCGCCCTACTTCCTCGACGCCGTCGCCTACGCGAAGAAGGTCGGCTTCTACCGCATCCTCGCCGCGACAAACGGCATCCGCTACGCCGAGGACATCGAGTTCTGCAAGGCCGCCAAGGAGGCGGGCCAGCACGGCGTCTACTTGCAGTTCGACGGCGTGAGCGAGGAGAAGAACAAGCACCGCGGCGTCGGCAACCTCTTCGACGTGAAGCTGCGCGCCATTGAGAACCTCGCCAGCGTCGGCATCAAGGTGACTTTGGTCACGACCATCGTCAACACCATCAACAACGACGACATCGGCCGCATCGTCGAGTTCGCCGCCAAGAACATCGACAAGGTGCAGACCATCGCCTTCCAGCCCGTCTCCTTCACGGGCCGCGACGAGGACGTGCCCGACCACATCCGCGAGCAGCAGCGCTACACGCTCGCCGGCATGGCCACCGACCTCGAACAGCAGCTCGACGGCCGGATGAAGGCGCTGCGCGACTGGTTCCCGCTCTCGTCGTATTCGGCGTTCACGTCCGTGATGGACATGCTGCAAGGCGCGGACGCGCCGTGGGGCTGGTCTTCGTGTAACTGCCACCCGAACTGCGGCATCTTCACGCTCGCGGTCGTCAACCGCCACACCGGCGAGTTCAAGTCGCTCTTCGACTTCTTCGACTACGAGCAGTTCATGAAGGACGTGTCGGTCATCACCGACACCGCCCGCGGCAAGAAGCTGACGATGGCGCAGCTCGCGATGGCCATCATGCGCAACTTCCAGCCGGAGCGCGCGCCCGAGGGCTTCCCCGTCTCGCAGATCATCAACCTGTTCAAGCCCTCCTCGACCAGCTCGAACTCCGACCGCAACGACCGCATGCAGCAGCAGGACGACGCGGCCGACGTGTGGCGCGTCCTCTGCGTCGAGGGCATGTGGTTTCAGGACTTGTTCAACTACGACTTCCGCCGCACGGAGATGTGCGTCATCCCCTACGGCACGCAGGAGGGCGAAATCTCCTTCTGCGCCTACAACACGGGCGTCGGCTGGCGGCAGATCATCGAGAACATGCACAAGACGGCCGGCCTCGCCGAGTGGTACAAGGAGCACGGCCGCCACCCCGTCTACGCCAAGGGCAAGCCCGTCCCCGGCATCCAGAAGTCGCGCTCTTTGAGTTTGCCCATCGTGCACGCCATCCTCGCCGAAGACCTCGACGCCGCCGAGCGCGCCGCCGCCACACCCTACCTCGTCGCAGAGGAAGAGGAAGAGGCGGCCGTTCGCTAAGATAACTCCCGGGCGCCCGACCCCCTTGCCGGGTCGGGCGCCCGGGACAATTTCAGACTCCCGACCCGACCCTTTTGCAACCTCCTGC
>JBEVJD010000278.1:0-3484 GCA_040510435.1 Pyrinomonadaceae bacterium
GCCGTGGCGTGCGCAGCCACAATACTACTTTCCGACCGAGAGCCCCCTCGACTCTCGACTCAAAACTCTCAACCCTTACGAAGGAGACACACAGATGAAGTTGATCCAGAGAGCACTCGTCATCGCCGCGCTCCTAATCTGCGCGCGCGCCTCTTACGCACAGCCCTACCAGATCGTCGGCAGCCAGACCTCGAACGTCGCAGGCGATCTCAAGAAGACCGTCACCACCGTTCAGGTCGGCAACCACCCGCTCGACCGCTTCCTCATCAGCCGCGTCACGAAGAAGTCGGGCAAGTCGCACAAGGGCACGCTGCTGTTGCTGCCGCCCCTCGGGAGCGGCTTCCAGAACTACGAGGTGGGCGACGGCGGCGACTACGGCAAGTCCTTCGCGGGCTTCTTCGCGCGCCGCGGCTTCGACGTGTGGGGCTACTCGCAGCGCGTGCAGGGGCTCACCGCGGGCACCTGCGAGTCGGGCGCCGCCGACTGCTCGGCGATGGCCGACTGGGGCTTGCAGACCATCGTCAACGACGTGGCCTTCATCCGCCAGCAGATAGAGCTGGCGCACCCCGGCGAGCGGCCGGTCGTCGGCGGGCTCTCGCTCGGCAGCATGGCCTCGGTCGCCGTCATCAACGCCGCCCCGCAGGACTACGCCGGAGCCATCCTGCTCGAAGGGACGCTCTACACCGTCAACCCCGAGACGCGCGCCATCAACGCGGGCTTCTGTGCCGCCTTCGACGGCTTGCTGGCCGCGGGCGTCTTCTACGACGGCCAGCAGGGGCCGGCCTTCAAGCTGCTCAGCTTCTTAGCTGAGACGGCGCCCGACGACCCGACGCCGCTGCCGGGCTTCCCCCCGGGCTTCACCAATCACCGCGCGTGGGTGGCGGCGATGTCCGCCCCGCCCGTCGGGCCCATCACGCCGCGCCCCGGCTACGCGTTCCTCGCGGGGAGCGTCGCCGAAGACCGTTTCTTCTACGCCGACGAAGCGCTGGTGCATGCCAACATCGCGACCTTCGTGGACTACACGGCGACCCGCACCGTCCGCGACGTGAGCTGTAGCCTCGCGGGCGAACGCACCTTCACGGACAACCTTGAGAGCTTCGGCGGGCCCGTCCTGATGATCGCGGGCGGCCACGGGTTCGGCCCCGAGATGCTCGACACGAGGGAGTTGCTGACGAACGCGGCGGTCACGGTCAACTACGTCGAGGAGTACGGCCACGTGGATCACGTCTTCTCGAACAAGCATTTGCAGGAGGTCGAGCACCCCGTCCTCGCCTGGCTGCTGCACGAAGTGCAGTAAGGCCGCGGGGCAGGGAAAAGAGGGGCCGCGGGCGGCCGCGGACTGAGACGAGTTAAGGCAACCGCTTTCCTTATCCGGCTCAGCCCGCGCGAATCCGCGGCCCCTCTCCTTTTCCCGACCGCCGCTGACGAATTAAGTTGACACGCGGAGGCTGTTGGATTATCGTGGCGCTCCCAAAACAGTTCGACCAATCTTTGTTGTTCCACCTTCTGCTTTCTCCGCGGGACTCGCCCCGCCCGGTTTAGCTCCAAGAACTTCAGCAGTTAGAAGCCACACCGACATAGGCTGCCCCAATGTCCAACCCCTAAGGAGAACTCCGCATGCGCCCAAATCCAGGTAAGCATCGCCCTGCCCCGCACAACCGACCACTCTACAGAGCATTCTCTTTCATACTTTCGACGGCACTAGTCATACTCCCGGTCTTGCCGTCCCGTGTCGCGCTCGCGAGCGCGGCCTCCGGCGAACGCGGCGCGGCGCCCGCGGGCGCTCTGCGCGCCGCGCCCGCCGCGCTGCCGGCTCCGCCCCTGGTGCCGGCAATCACGGCGACGAAGGTTGACTCCTTCTCCGACCCCGACGGCGACGGCAAGGCCGAGCCGGGTCAGACCATCACCTACACCGTCACCGTCACCAACAACGGCACCGACGCCACCAACGTCACCTTCAACGACACCATCGACCCCAACACGACGCTCGTCCCCGGCTCGGTCTCCACGCAGCCCATCGCGTCGAACGACAGCTACAACGTGCTCGGCAACGTCCGCATCCAGCCGAACGCCGCCGCGGGCCTGCTCGCCAACGACTGCGACCCCGACAACGGCGGCACGTGCAGCAGCGCGGGTCTGACCGCCACGGGGCCGGCCACCTCGGTGCAGGGTGGCAACGTCAGCGTCAACGCCGACGGCAGCTTCAGCTACAATCCGCCCGCCGGCTACGAGGGCGCCGACAGCTTCACCTACACGGTGAGCGACGGCACCCACACCGACACGGCGACCGCGAGCTTCACCGTCAACGAGGTGGTCTGGTTCGTGGACAACGCGGCCGCGCCGGGCGGCGACGGCCGCCTGACCAGTCCCTACAACAGCCTCGCCTCCGTGAGCAGCGGCGGCGACCTCGACGAGCCCTCCGACTTCATCTTCATCCACGAGGGCGTGGGCACGTACGACGGCGGCATCGTGCTCGAAGACGGCCAGCGGCTCATCGGCCAGGGCACGGGGCTCGACGCGGCGCTCACCACCTTCGGCGTCAGCGCGCCCGCGCACAGCGACGCGCGCCCCGCGGCCACCAGCCGCCCCGTGCTCGGCAACTCCGCGGGCAACGTCATCACGCTCGCCAACGGCAACTCGGTGCTCCACCTGAACGCCGCCGCGAGCGCCGCCTCTTCCTCGGCCATCTTCGGCAGCGCCTCGGCCGGCACGACCTCCGTCTCGAACGTCGGCGCCAGCGCCACGGGCGGCGCGAGCGGCGTCAGCCTCCTCAACCACGCCGGCACGTTCTCGATGGCGAACAGCTTCGTCGCGGGCAACAGCACGGGCGTGGCCGTCGCCGTCAGCGGCGGCGCGACCGGCATCACCTTCAGCAGCACGTCCGTCAGCCAGAGCGGCGGCGGGCGCGTCGTTGACGTTCAGAGCAGGACGGGCGGCACCGTCCTCTTCGACGCGGCTTCGAGCGTCACGGGGACGAACGGCACGACCGACGCCGTCAGCCTGCTCAGCAACTCCGGCACCGTGACCTTCGCCGGCCCCGTCCAGCTCAACACCAACGCGGCGGGAGCGCGCGGCCTCGTCGCCGACAGCGGCACCGTCAACCTGACGAACTCCGGCAACGCCGTCAGCTCCACGGGCGGCGCGGCCGTAGACCTTGAGAATCTGGCGGTCAACATCAACTTCGCCACCACCTTCTCGACCAACAGCACGGGGCGCGGCCTGCGCGTGGACAACGTCTCCGGCACGGCCTCCTTCGGCAACACGGCCGTCAACGACTCGGGCAACACCGGCGTTCTGCTTACCGACAACGCCGCGGCCGTCGCCTTCTCCGACCTCGACATCGCGCCCAACCCCGGCGTCCGCGCGCTCCACGCCGTCAACAACGCGGGCACCATCACCTCGACGAGCGGCGTCGTCGTGACGACGGGCGCCGCCGCCGCCGTCGAGATCGCGGGCACGTCCGCCGCCGCGCGCTCGCCGCTCA
>JBEVJD010000279.1:0-5901 GCA_040510435.1 Pyrinomonadaceae bacterium
CTTGGTCTGGAGCAGCCGGTCGATGGTGAAGATGTTCTGGCGCGTCTCCCACGCCGTGCCGTTCCAGATAAACTCGAACTTCGTGTAGGCGATCTGGCTGCCGTCGGGCGACCAGGCGTAGCCGAAGCCGTCATGCTCGACGACCCGCTTGTTCGTCCCGTCGATGTTCATCAACATGAGCGCCGAGAAGCAGTCGGCGGACGATTGGTAGATGACCTGCTTCCCGTCGGGCGAGATGATCGGGTCGTACTGCGAGCCCGGCTCGGGCGTCAGGTTGACCACGTCCGTGCCGTCCAGATTCGCCGTGAAGATGTCCTGGACGAAGGCGCCGTTCTCGTCGTCGTAGGAGCGCGTGTAGAGCAGGCGGCCGACGGGCGCGAGGCCGAAGGTGCCCACGTCCGTGACGCCGCCGCGCACGGGCTCGACCGTCTGCGAGGCACCGCTCCTGACCTGACCGCCGACGTTGACTATCGCACGCGCCTTGACCGCGCGGCGCAGGGTCGGAACGCCGTCGATCTGGAAGAGCCCTCCGGCCGACGCCTGCGCGCCGCGCCCGAGCGCCGTCACCTGTGCGCCCGCGCCGCCCGTCACCGTACCGGTCAACGTCGTCAGCGGGTCGGCCACGACCGCGTAGCTGCGCGAGTCCACGGCCGTCTTGCCGAGGTTGTCGAACGCCGTGGCCGTCACGGTCGCCTGCGTCAGACCCTCCGGCACGGCGTAAGCGACCTCGAAGGGCGCGGCCGTGTCGGCGGGCAGTTCCACGCCGTTCACCTCGAAGACCACACGCGACACGCTGACGTTATCGGCCGCCGCGGCCTTGAGCGTCACGGTCTCGCCGTTGACGAGGTTGGAGCCCGCGGCCGGGGCCGTCAGGCTGACGGTCGGGGGCGGGTCGGGGGTGACGTTGACGTTGGCGGTCGCCGTCGCCGCCGAGTTGCCGCCGTAGTCGTGCGCGACGGCGCTCACCGCGAAGCCCGTCGCGCCGGCCGGCACGTTGTAGTCGATGCGGAACGGAGGCGCGGTGACGGGCGCGCCGAACTCTGCGCCGTTGACGAAGAACTGGACTGAGGCCACGCCCACGTCGTCGGTCGCCGTGGCGGTGAGCGTGACGATTGACGCCTCGACCACCGACTGGCCGTCGGCCGGCGAGGTGAGCGTGACGGACGGCGCCTGGCCTCCGTTGTCGGTCAGTGACTGGTGCTGGCCGATGAAGAGGCGCGTGTCGCCTGTCGTGCCGTTCTCGGGCGAGACGATGAACTCCTCGCCCGTCATGTAGACGTACTCGCCGTCCACGGCGATGCCGGTGCCGGCGTAGTCGGCCAGCGGCGAGAAGTCGATGACGCCGCGGTAGCGCGGCAGGGTCGGGTCGCTGATGAGGACGAAGGGGACGGCGTTGGAGAACAGTTGCTCGGCGAAGAGCGCGTAGTCGCCGTTGAGGACGAGGTCGCGCGAGGCGAAGCCGTTCGTCGAATCCGTCAGGAGGCTGCCGACGACGGTTGGCGCGGCCCGATTCGAGAAGTCAACGACGTAGAATCCGGCGTCGTAGCCGGCGACGTAGGCCAGCGAGCCGCGCGTCTCCACGTCCTTGGCGCCGCCGTGCGTGGCGAGCCGCAGTGTGCCCTGTGCGCGCGGGTTCAGCGGGTCGGCCACGTCAACGACGACGACCGAGGGCGCGCTGGAACTGTCGTCGGCGACGACGGCCGTCGTGCCCGAGACGCTGACGCCGTGCGCGAGCAGCGGCGTGTCGAGCGAGCCGAGCAGCGCGGGCGCGGCCGGGTTCGACACGTCCACGACCTTCAGCCCCGCGCCCCCGCACGCGAGGTAGGCGCGCGTGCCCTGGATGAAGATGTCCATCGAGTCGCCGCCGAACGCCAGCGAGCCGACGAGCGTCGGGGCCGACGGCACGGTGATGTTCATGATCTTCAGCCCGCCGGGGCCGTCGGCGACGAAGGCGAGGTCGCCGACGACGCGCACGTCGTCGGCGTTGCCGTCGGTGTCGAGCCCGCCGACGACCTGCGGCGCGCGCGGGTTACGCACGTCCACGACCCGGAGGCCGGCCGCACCGGCGGCGACGTAGGCGTAGCCGCCCGCGACCTTCACGTTGTTCGCGTAGCCGGGGACGGCCACCGACGAGAGCGCGGCCGGCGTGAACCTCGTGACGTTGGCGGGGACGCTGGCCGTCAGGGCGCCGCGTCTGGCGACGATGGAGGTGCTGCCGGGCGCGATACCGACGGCGGTGCCGAAGGAGTCCACGATGGCGATTGAGGGGTTGAGCGACTCGTAGGTGGTGGCCGGGTCGGCCGTCACGTCCACGGCCGAACCGTTGCTGAGGCGGGCCATCACGGTGAGCCGGCCGGGTCGCGGCCCGAACAGAGTGTTGATGACGAGGCCGAGCGCGCGCGGCCCCGCCTCAAGGGCGACGACGTTCGCGTTCGTGGGCGGCGTGCTCCCCGGGCTGTTGGGGTTGAAGCCGAGGCGCGCCTCCTCGCCGTCCGAGACGCCGTCGCCGTCGCTGTCGGCGACGTTGACGTTCGAGCCTCCGGCGACCTCGTCGCCGTTGCTCATGCCGTCGCCGTCGGCGTCGGCATCGGCGTCCGAGGGGTCGTTCGGGTCGGTGCCGTTCGACGCCTCGTCCTCGTCGGGCATGCCGTCGTGGTCGGAGTCGCCGCGCAGCGTAACCGGCCCGGCGTCCACGGTGGTGTCCGGGATGGCGATGACCTGCCGCGACTCGCCGCGCAGCGTGGCACCGGTCTGCGAGCGCGACGCGTGCCACGAGGCGAGCAGGCACACGCACGGGATGAGGGCGACCAGTGCGAGGCGCAGGCGCTTCGGCCAGCGGTTTTGGGGGCGATACCTTTTCATCCGCATTCTCCTCGGGACGACACGACCTCGGCCTTCAGGCTTGAGTATGAACTGGGGACGGCCGACACTTTTTCGACTTTAGAACCTGACGGCTGTTTAGCGTTTCTGCGGCGCGCCCGGGTGGAAGTAGACCCACATCAGCCCGCGGCTCTCGGCCAGACGGAGGACGGCGTAGCTCGAACGGCCGGTTTCGTTCGGCCCGCGCCTGAAGACGTTCTCGATAACGACCACCGTGTCGCCGTTGCCGAACTGGCGGTTCTCGATCCACCCCGTGACGGTGTTCGGGACGTAGCCCGAGTAGGGCAACGAGCCGACGGGCGTGTCGTCGCCGCGCTCGACGACGTAGAACTGTCGCTTCTCCGACTTGGGCCCGGCCTTGAGCGCGGCCTTGAGCCGGGCGGCGTCGCGCGGTCTCATCGAGGCGCAGAGGAACTGCACCCCGCTCCCCTCGTCGTGCGTGAACAACTCGACGCGCGTCGTGCGCGGCAGGTTGATCTGGAACCGCGAGCGGAGCAGTGACCTGACCCGGGCGCTCTCCCACGAGCTGGGCGCGCGGCTCGCGGCGCGACGTTGGCCGTCCTCGGCCGCGCGCGTCGGGCACGCGCCCCACAACACGGCGAGCAGGGCCACGCCGGTCAAAAAACTACGTTGCAGTTGTGTCATCCTTCCCCCTGGCTTCGACTCGCCCGGCCCTCCTCACGGGACGGGGAACGGGTTGGGAGCCGGCGTCGGCGGCGCCAGCGAGCTTCGCTCTTCGAGGTCTTCCTTGGCCGGGTCGTTCTTCACAATGACGCACTTAGTGAAGAGCTTCGTATTGTTGGGGCCGTCCTTCAGTTTGAAGTAGAGCGTGCCGTAGAGGTTCGCGTCCTCCCACGCCTTCTGGTTCGCGAACGGCTGCGTCCCGTAGGACGGGTCGAAAATCCTGTCACCAATTTTGACGACGGCATGGTTGGTAAAGCGCTCGGTGGAAGGCGTGGGGTTACCCTGCGCCGGGTTGTGTCCGCTCAGCCTCACGTCGCAGTCGTCGCCGTTGGTGTCGACCGTCCAGAGGCTTGGGCCGATCAGGATGTTGGTCTCCTTCCTGGGGTCGTAGCCCGACTTCACCTTCGGGTAAAGTTCGATGGGCTTGGCGTTGTCTATGCCCTGCACCTTGAGCACGTCCCAGAGGAAGAAGTGCCACGCGCCGCAGCGGCCGTCGCAGTTCTTCAGCAGACCCTGGGTCGAGAAGAACTCCTGCGGCAGCGGGTCGGGGCTCACGCTCACGATGGCGCCCCAGTACTTCAGGACTGTGTCGTCCTTCACACGCCTCACGTCCCGGTCGGTGTACTCGGCGTAGATGCGGTTGATGATCTCTTCCTTCTGGCTCTTCGTCACCCCCTTGAGCTTGGAGGTCGCGAGGTGGACGACGGTGTGGAAGGCCGGGCTCGGCTTGTTCAGGGTGACGTAGAGCTGGTTGCTGCTCGTGCCTGCTTCCTCATACGTCTGGCCGTCGAGCGCCACCTCCCACTTGAGCTTCATCTCCTCAAAGTAGTCGATGGTGTCCTTGGCGAAGGGCGTCTTGCAGGACTTGCTGCTCAGCTCGATGGTGCGCTTCTTGTTGTCGAACTTGGCGACGACGCCGTCGAGGTCGTAGTTGTCGTTGCCGTCGAAACGGACTTTGAGTTGGGGATTCGGCACGGCTTCGGCCGCGACACTGAACTTGGCGCCGGCCTTCATCGTCTTGCCCTGCGTGTAGGCGACGGGCGAGCCCTTCGGCTCCGCCGCCTTCCAGTGCGGGCTCTCGTACTCGACCGTGTCGAGGTCGTCCTTCAACGTATAGTTGTCGCCGAACGAGACCTCTTCGAGCTTGACGGCGGGCGTGGTGACGGGCGTCTCCACGTCGGCCTTCACGAGGGGCGGGTTCTCGCGCGGGACGTTGAAGCGGAAGCGGATGTTCAGCATCGGCGAGTCGTGCCACGCAGCGCGCGGGGTGAGCACTACGCCGCGCGTGCCGTAGGCGTTGGCGATGACATCCTCGATGTGCTTGCCGACCAGCTTGGGGTTGTCGGCCACCTGGACTTGCGCGAGCAGCGTCACCTCGGGCTGCGGCGGCTTGGGCGGCGTCGAGTGCCACGCGCCGACCCGGATGCCGCTGCCCGGCTCGCTCGTCACGGTGCGCCCGTCGGCGCTGACCGTCCCCGTGCCGTTCTGCACGTAACGCCCCGCGTCGTGGTCGAAGCTCATCAGCAGGACGGGCGTCGCGGGCGCCAGCCGGTCGATGTTCGGGAAGCTGACCTCGAGCGCCGGCTCGAAGAGCGCACCCGAAGGCTGCACCGAGATGTAGAGGTTCGAGGCGCGCCCGTCTTCCAGAGGCATCGGCACGCGGCCGGCCGGGATGCGCGTGACCGACAGCCTGCGGTCGGTCACGTCCGGCGGGAAGGTCACGCGCGTGCCGGCGCGCGCCACGACGCGGACGGGCGGCTCGCCGCCCTCGACCGGCAGCTCGTAGGCGGTGTCCTGCGTCACGACGCCCGCGGCGTCGAGCGGGAGTTCGATGCCGGCGTTGACCCTCGGCAGGAAGAGCGGGCGGCCGAGGCTGTTCTCCACCCCGGGCAGCACGTCGAGGTCGTAAGAGATGTTGGGCCAGCGGCCGGGGAGCGTAATCTGGTCGCGGCCGATGAGTTCGAGCAGTTGGTGCGGGCCGGCCGCGACGTTTTCGATCAGGAACCGGCCGTCGGCTCCGGTGCGCGCCTGCTGGCCGCCGACCCTCACCAACACGTTGGGCAGCGCGCGCATGTTCATGTCGCGCACCACGCCCGAGACGCTGGCCGGCCGCCCCGCGGAAGACTCGAACGCCTCGCCGCTGAAGGCGACGGGGGCGAAGAGATGCCCGGCGAAGTCTGCGCGCACGAGTTGCGGCCCCGCCGCGGCGCCCGCGACGTAGCGCGCCCGCGCGTAGCCGTCCGAGTCCGTCTGCACCTGCACAACGGCCGGGCCGTCAACGAAGTGGCCGCCGCCCTGCACGACGTTGAACGAGACCGGGACGCCTGAGACGGGCGT
>JBEVJD010000280.1:0-17944 GCA_040510435.1 Pyrinomonadaceae bacterium
TGATGCAGTACTACGGGTACCTGCGGCGCAACCCGGACGACCCGCAGGACGTGGACTTCCGCGGGTGGCGGTTCTGGCTCACGAAGCTCGACGAGTTCGGCGGCAACTTCGTGCAGGCCGAGATGGTGAGGGCGTTCCTCTCCTCCGACGAGTACATCCAGCGGTTCGGCAAGTGATTCGCTACACGGCCGCGGGGGTCTGTCATGTCCCCCGCGGCCACACCTTCAAGCACTACTCGGGAACGAAAAATCTTATGCCCCTCCTCAGACGCTCCACCGCGCGCCGACTGTTCTGCGCCCTCTTCATCATCGTCTCTGCCACAGCCTTCGCCCCGGCCCGCGCGGCCGACGGCTGCTCGACGGCGAGCTTCAAGCTGCCGCAGAGCTATGACATCTCGGGCGGCACGCTCACCTTCTCGTCCATCCTCTATTTCGCCGCGGCCGACTTCAACGGCGACAGCAAACCGGACGTGGCCGGGGCCGACCGCGAGTCGGGCACGGTCGCCATCCTCTTCAACGACGGCGCGGGACGCCTCGGCGGGCTCAAAGTCCTGAAGCCCGGCTCCGCGCCGACGGGTATCGCCGCGGGCGACTTCAACGGCGACGGCCGCGCAGACCTCGTCGTGGCCAACAACAACTCCGACA
Organism: Pyrinomonadaceae bacterium; assembly: GCA_040510435.1. Classification (GTDB taxonomy): domain Bacteria; phylum Acidobacteriota; class Blastocatellia; order Pyrinomonadales; family Pyrinomonadaceae; genus QHXN01. The sequence continues at coordinate 645 of JBEVJD010000280.1, forward strand.
CCGTCTCGCTCTTCCTCGGCGACGGCGCGGGCAACTTCTCCGCCGCCTCCGACTTCGCGGCCGGGAGCAAGCCCTGGCTGGTGTCGGTGGCCGACCTCAACGGCGACGGCCGCGCGGACGTGATCGTCACCAACTCGCAACAGCAGAAGCTCACAGTCCTTCTGGGCAACGGCGCCGGCTCGCTCGCGCCCGCGCCCGACTCGCCCTTCAACATCGGCGCCGAGCCCAACACGCTCGCCGTCGCCGACTTCAACAAGGACGGCAGACCCGACGTGGCCGCGGCTTCGCCCGGCTCGGGCGTCTACCTGCTGCTCGGCGACGGCGCGGGGCGCCTGGGCGCGGCCACGCTCGTCCACAACTCGGGCTCCTACAACGCGACGGCGGCCGACTTCAACGCGGACGGCAAGCCCGACCTCGTCCTGACAACTTTCAACGGAGTCACCACGCTGCTCGGCGACGGCGCGGGCGGCTTCGGCGTGCCGATCAACTACGACATCCCGTACTACGGCCCCTTCACCGGCGGCTTCAACGCCATCGTCGCGGCCGACTTCGACGGCGACGGCAAGACCGACCTCGCCGGGGCTTCGCCGTCGCCCGCGGGCGTCATCGTCCTCAAAGGCGACGGCGCCGGGGCTTTCAGCTCGCCGCGGAACTTCGTGTCGAGGAGCACGCTCACGCTGGCCGCCGTGGACTTCGACGGCGACGGCCGCGTAGACATCGGCTCGGTCGGCGGGGGCCTCGTCACCGTGCTCCTCAACGAGGGCGGCGGCGCCTTCGGCTCGTCGCCGTTCATCCCTTCGACCACTCAACAGTTCGGCGCGCGCCCCGGCGTCTTCGCGACCGGCGACTTCAACGGCGATGGCAAGACCGACTTCGCCGTCGCGCCGACCATCTTCACGGTTGATTTGGCGAACTCGGCCTACGTCTCGGTCATCCTCGGCGACGGCGCGGGCGGACAGACCTTCATGCCCGATGTGCGCTACCCCAACGGGTCGCGCATCACCTCGGTCGCCGCGGCCGACTTCAACTCCGACGGCAAACTTGACCTCGCCGTCCTGACCGCCTCTTTCTTCCACCGCGTCAACGTCCACCTCGGCGACGGGACGGGGAAGTTCGCCGACCCCATCATCAACAACGTCAACCCGTCCGGCTTCACGCCGTTGAACATGCTCGTCTACGACCACAACTCCGACGGCAAGCCCGACGTGGTCGTGACCAACCAGGGCTCTTTCAACGCCGTCATCATGTACGGCGACGGCGCGGGCAACCTCATCCGCACCAAGATTACGCCCGACGTTGACGGCACGCCGGCCGTCGCCGACTTCAACAAGGACGGGCACCCCGATCTCGCCTACAGCAATTACAAGGGCTCATCCGCCGCCGTCTTCATCAACGGCGGCCCGGGTCAAATCTTCAACCTCGGCCCGGCCGTAGAGTTGAGCGTGGGCTCGCGCGTCAGCACCATCCTCGTCGGCGATTTCGACGGCGACACCAATCAGGACGTGTTGGCCGTCGTCCCGCCCTTCTTCAACTTCGACGGCACGGTCAACTTCCCCGGCGGGCGCCTCGTCTTCTTCAAGGGCAACGGCGCGGGCGGCTTCACCAAGGGCGCCGTCTCCGAGACGAACATGCACCCGTCGCAGTGGGCCGCCGCGGGCGACTTCGACGGAGATGGCCGCTTAGACGTGGCCGTCTCCAACATCTCCAACGAGCCGCAGCCCGTCAGCCTGCGCGTCTTCTCCGGCGACGGCGCGGGCGGCTTCGACGCGGGCGTCAGCTTTGACCTGCCCGGCTACCCGCAGCACCTCGTGCCCTTCGACTACAACTCCGACGGCCGTGTAGACCTGCTGGCCTCCATCCCCGACGGGCGCGAGATCGCCGTGCTCACGAACGACCTCGCCGCGCCGCGCCCGTGCCTGTCCATTGACGACACGTCCACGAACGAGGGCGACGCGGGCGCGCACGACGTGCCGGTGACGGTCAGGCTCTCCTCGGCGAGCGCGGGCGAGGTGCGCGTCAACTACTACGTCCGCAACCACAGCGCGGTCGGGGGCTCGGACTTCCAACCCGGCTTCGGCACGCTCGTCTTCGCGCCGGGCGAGACGGCCAGGACGTTGAACGCATCGGTGTTGGGCGACGTGGTGGACGAACAGGACGAGAGCCTGCGTGTCTACCTGTCGGGCGAGGTCGGCGCCTCCCTGAGCGACGAGGTCGGCTCCGTCAACATCACCGACGACGACCAGCCCCCGACGCTCTCCGTCGCCGACGTGTCGCTCAACGAGGGCAACTTCTCCGGCTCGGCCAGCCTGAACTTCAGGGTCACGCTCTCGGGGCCGAGCGCGAAGACCGTGACCGTGAACTTTGCCACGTCCGACGGGACGGCCACGGTCGATAACGACTACTTCCAGCGGACGGGCACGCTGGAGTTCGGGGCGGGCGTGACGAGCTTGAACGTCACGGTCAGCCTCAGGGGCGACCTCATCCACGAGCCGGACGAGACCTTCTTCCTCACACTGAGCCAGCCCTCCAACGCGACCATCGCCGACGGGCAGGCGCAGGCGACCATCCTGAACGACGACGCCTTCCCCATCCTCACCGTCCTCGACGGCTCGGCGTTCGAGTCTGCTTCCGGCGACACGACGGCCACCTTCACCCTCCGGCTCTCGAACCCGAACTCGCAACCCGTCACGGTCAACTACGCGACCGCCGACGTGACGGCGAGTGCGGGCGCCGACTACAACGCGGCCTCGGGCACCGTCACCTTCAACCCGGGCGAGACGAGCAAGTCGGTCGCCGTCACGATCAAGGACGACCCGGTTGACGAGGATTTCGAGACCTTCAACTTCAACCTCTCCGACGCTTCGGGAGCGACCATCGGCGACGCGCAGGGGCTCGGCACCATCTTAGACAACGATGGGCCGGCGCTCTCGGTCGGCGACGTGAGCGCCGACGAGGGGCAGTCCGGGCTCACCAACTTCGTCTTCACCGTCACGCTCTCCGCGGCGAGCCCGCAGGCGGTGAGCGTGCGCTACACGACCGTGCCGGGGACGGCCGTGTCGAACACCTTCCCGTTCGACTTTCAGGGCGTGACCTCGGGCTTCCTCCTCATCCCGGCCGGGGCGACCTCCGGCACGTTCACTATCCGGGTCGTCGGCGACCTCCTGGTCGAGCCGGACGAGACGTTCACGATCAACCTGTCGAACCCCACGGACGCGACCGTCGCCGACGGGCAGGCGCTGGCGACCATCCGAAACGACGACGGCCCCGGCAAGCTCCAGTTCGCTTCGGCCACCTTCACGGCGAACGAGTCGGAGCCGAGCGCGCTCGTCACGGTCGTCCGCGTCGGGGGCGCGACGGGCGCCGCCACCGTTGACTACACGGCGTCGGGCGGGACGGCGACCGACGGCGCCGACTACACGTCCGTCTCGGGCACGCTCTCGTTCGCCGAGGGGCAGACCTCGAAGACCTTCAACGTGCCGCTCTTGAACGACGTGCCGGCCGAGCCCGAGGAGACGGTCAACCTCACGCTCAGCTCGCCGACGGGGGCGCCGCTGGGCGACGTGCCCGCGGCCGTCCTCAAGATCGGCGACGACCCGCGCCCCGTGATTCAGTTCGCGGCCGCGGCGCAGACGGCCAACGAGAGTGAGAGGCTTGTCAACGTGACGATCAGGCGGCTCGGCGACGCCTCGAAGCCCGTGTCGGTGAGGTACGCGACGCAGGACGGGACGGCGACCGAGCGGCGCGACTACAACCTCACGCTCGGCGTGCTCTCCTTCGCCGCGGGCGAGACGGAGAAGGCCGTCGAAGTCCTCCTCACCGACGACGCCATCCCCGAGGGCCCCGAGACCTTCACGTTGACGCTGACCGGCCCCGCGGACTCCCGCCTCGGCGACGTGACGACGACGGTCGTCACGCTCGGCGGCGAGGACAATGCGGGCGCGGCCAACCCGATTGACGCCGACGCCGAGTTCTTCGTGCGCCAGCACTATCACGACTTTCTCAACCGCGAGCCCGACGCGCCCGGTCTCGCCTTCTGGACGAACGAGATTACGCAGTGCGGCGCCGACGCGGCTTGCCGCGAGGCGAAGCGCGTCCACGTCTCGGCGGCGTTCTTCCTCTCCATCGAGTTCCAGCAGACGGGCTACCTCGTCTACCGGACTTACAAAGCCGCCTACGGCTCGTTCCCGGGCACGCCGCTGACGGTCAACCTGCGCCAGTTCATGCCCGACACGCAGGGACTCGGTCAGGGCGTGCGGGTCGGCATCGGCGACTGGGAGGCGCGGCTTGAGGCGAACAAGCGCGCGTACCTCGCCGACTTCGTCAGACGCGCAGAGTTCGTCGGCCGCTACCCGGCCTCGATGAGCCCCGAGCAGTTCGTGGACGCGCTCAACGCGAACGTGAGCGGCGCACTGTCGCAGTCCGAGCGCGACCAGCTCGTCCTGCACCTCGCTACGGGGGCGAAGGGGCGTGACGAGGTGCTGCGCGCCGTGGCCGAAGACCCGGACTTCGCGGTCGCCGAGTTCAACCGTGCCTTCGTGCTGATGCAGTACTACGGCTACCTGCGGCGCAACCCGAACGATGCGCCCGACTCGGACTTCTCCGGCTACCAGTTCTGGCTGGGCAAGCTCAACGAGTTCAACGGCAACTTCGTCAACGCCGAGATGGTCAAGGCGTTCATCACCTCCGACGAGTACAGGAGGAGGTTCGGGCAGTAATTTAAACGACGACCCGTCAACGAGAGGCCGCCCGCGTATATTCCGCCGGGCGGCCTCTCGCTCGTTGCGCGCCGGCGGATTTGGGATTGCAGAGTTCGTGCGGCTGGTTTAGATTGCGGCAACGATTGAACGATGGAAAAGTCGCCGGCCCAGATAGACGCGCTGCTCGAACCACTCCTGCTGGAGTCCGGCGACGAGCGCGCCGACGACATCCTCGCGCAAATCATCAACGAACACGCGGGGCCGGTGATTAAAGGCGTCATCCGCTATAAGCTCCACCTCAACTCACACCGCGCGACACAGAGGGCCGAGGCCGATGACCTTTATCAGGAGGCGCTGCTGCAACTGCTGGCACAGTTGCAGCAGTTCCGCCAGGAGCCGGACAGTCGCCCCATCGCCGACGTGCGCGGCATGGCGGCGGTCATCGCGCACCGGACGTGCTCGGGCTGGATGCGGCGCCAGTTTCCGGAACGGCACGCGCTCAAAAATCGTCTCCATTATCTTCTGACGCGCCAGCGCGGGTTGGCGCTCTGGCAGGGCGAGGACGGCAAGACGCTGGCGGGATTTGCGGCGTGGCAGGGGCAGAAGAAGGCTGCGAACGCGACCCGGCTCGGAGGTTTGTCCGAGCGTGAAGGGCTGCCGGCGCACGCCCCCGTGCCCGTGGGCGACAAGCCGCAGGACTTGGCCGACGCCATTGCCGCCATCTTCAACCACGTCGGCGGGCCGGTCGAGTTCGACGAGTTGTTGCGCGTGATGGCTTCGCTCCTCGGCGTCCGAGACCAGCCGTTTGAATCGCTCCCCGAGAACGAAGACGCGGCCTCGCTCACGCCCGCCGCCGGTGAGTCGGACCCGGCGTGGCACATCGAGAAGAGGATTTTCCTGCAAAGGCTCTGGGAAGAGCTGCAACAGCTACCGCTGAATCAGCGCGCGGCGCTGCTGCTGAACCTGAAGGACTCGGGCGGCTTCGGCTGTATTACACTCTTCCCCGCGACGGGCGTGGCGACCCTGCGCCAACTGGCCGCCGCGCTTGAGATGAGGGCGGACGAGTTCGCGCGCCTGTGGAACGACTTGCCGATGGAGGACGCGAGGTTAGCCGAGCTGCTGGGGCTGACGCGGCAACAGGTCATCAACGCGCGCAAGTCCGGGCGCGAGCGGCTGACGCGCAGGCTGAAGGGATTTATCTGAAAATTCGCTGGTAATAACCTGCGACTTTCGTCAACTTACACGTTTAAGAGGGGCGGCCGTGACAACGGCCGTGGGATTGAAAGAGACAAAGAGACTTGGTCGAACATCTGACCCAGAAACAGTTCGAGGGTTACCGCAGTCGTCAGCTAGAGGTCGAAGAGCTGCTGTCGGTTTGCGACCACCTCGACGTGTGCGAAGCCTGCCGACGGCGGGTCGAGACGGCCGCCGACGGCGACGCGGCCTTCTACGCCCTGCGCTCCGGGGTCTTCGGCGAGGCGGCCGAGGTCTCTGCGCCGCACGCGGAGCGCGCGCACCTGACGGCGGAGCAGACGGCCGCCTACGTTGACGGGGCGCTGGCCGGCGAAAGTCTTGAGACGGTCACAGACCACTTGAGCAACTGCGAGCACTGCGCGCTCTCGGTCGAAGACCTGCGCGCCTTCAAAGATCAGATTACGCCCTCGCTCGCGCGCGAATATCAACCGGCGGCCGTCGCTCCTCCGACCGAAAGCCGTTGGCGACGGGCGTTCTCGTCTCTCGCTTCGCCCTTACCTCTGTCTCCGCGGCCGGCCTTTGGCGCGGCGTTGGCCGTACTGCTGTTGGCGGTCGCGGGCTGGGTCGTCTGGCGCGCGACACACGAGCGGGCGCCCGAACAGGAGGTCGTCGTTTCGCCCTCCCCCGCGCAAGTGCCCGCCCCCGTCGTCTCTCCCTCCCCCGAGTCGCAGCCCACGCCGCCGCAGCCGGAGACGGCGCCCGCGGTCGCGCAAATCAACGACGGCGGGGGCAGTCTGACACTCGACCGCGAGGGCAGATTGTCGGGCGCCGACGCTCTGCCGCCTGCTTACAGGGAACTGTTGAAGGAGACGCTCGCCGGCCGCCGGATTGAAAGGTCGCCGCAGCTCAGGGGACTCACACGGCCGGGGAGTTCGTTGATGAGTTCCGACACGCGGGCGGGCGAGTTTTCCGTGCTCGACCCCGTCGGGAGCGTGCTGTTGACCGACCGGCCCACGTTCCGCTGGTCGCCGATGGAAGGGGCGAGCGTGTACGTCGTCGAGGTCTATGACGACGGCTTCAACCTCGTGGCTTCGAGCCCGCAACTGAACGGCCGTTCGTGGGCCGCGTCGCAAACGCTCCCGCGCGGGAAGGTCTACTCGTGGCAGGTGAAGGCCGTCAAAGACGGTGAGGAAGTTAAAGCTCCGCGCCCGCCCGCGCCGCAGGCCAGGTTCCGCGTCCTCGACCGCCCGAAGGCCGACGAGTTGGCGAGGGCTAAAAGAGCCTACCCTTCATCTCATCTGACGCTGGCATTGCTGTACGCGGACGCGGGGTTGCTGAATGAGGCGGAACGCGAACTGCGCCTGCTCCAAAAAGCGAACCCCGGCTCGGACATCGCACGCAGCCTGCTCCGTCAGGTGCAGGCGCTTCGACGCCGGAGCGAGTGACTGCTTATGCCTTGCTTTCCCGTCTTTCAGTCATCACCCGATACACATGTGAGTCCGGCATGATGCCTCAATCGCGCTTCGTTCTGCGGCGTCTCAAGCGGGCAACCACGCCCAGTCCCGTGCCGAGCAGAAGCACAGCGGCTACAGCAGGCTCGGGCGCAGGAGGGCGCTGCCCCTCCTGCGCGCTCTCCTCATTCATCTCCGGCAGCTGCGTCATATCCGCAAGATTTTGAGCCAAGAGATTAACATTGAGCTTAAACGTACCCATGCCGCACGCAGTCTGCTGCGTCACGGCGGTGCCCGCCGCGTTCGGGTCGCAGTTCGTGTCAGTGAGGGTGAGGAGGACTCGAGTGTCGTTTAAGTTGACGGTTACGCTGACGCTACCGTCGGAGACCGTCCCGGTCAGGCTGCGAATTAACAACGCGCCGCGGCCCTCGGCGTCGTATGTCACCCTCACCCCGTCGGCTTCGACCTCATTCCCCCCGGTCGGGGCGGACTCCCCCACCTCGGCAGAGCCTCCCGCCGCCCCTCTCGCGCTGTCCGGCTGAGGCGTCTTGCTTAGGAACAAGCTCAACAGGGTCGCTACAAAGCACACGGCGGCTGCGAAGGCCAGGGCGAGCGTCCAACTCAACTGCCGCCCCTCGACCCCTGTCTCTTCCGGCTTCCGCGGGCCCGACAGCCAACGGGGGATTGCGCCCGCGGCCGCGCCGACACGCGCGGCGAGTCCCCACGAACCGGCCGAAGCGCCCGCCGCGTCTTCGAAGCGCGACGGCGTGTAATCAACGCCGACGTTAAGCCATCCGCCGGGGCCGCGCTCGAAACGCAGCATGAGTGTTTGCCGATTGCGATACCTCTTGAGGTAAGACAGACCCGCGCGGCCGATGTCCGACATCCTGACGCTGTAGAGCTTCACCTCGCCGAAACGGCTGTCAGCCATCTTGAAGACGTGGAGGACGGCGCCCGCCCGTTTTTCCTGAATGGAACAGACGGCCGTCATGGCCTGCCGCCCCTTCTTGACGAGCGCCACCTCCTCGCCGTCGCCGAGGCGCACGGCGACGCCGCTGATAGGCGCGCCGCTCTCCTCCCACCGCTGAAAACTCTCGGCCTCTCTTGCCGCGTGTCCCACGGCCTGCTCCGGTGACATGGGGTCGTCGTCGTCGCTGAACAGATTCAACGCCATGAAGGCGTGTTCCATCTGCCGTTCGAACTCTTCACTGTCGACGACGGATTCTTGCAGCACGGGCTGCGTCTCACCCGAGATGTGCTCTTCGTACATGTCGCTCACGCCTCCGCCGTTACCGGAATGTTTAGTTCGCCCCCACCAGCCCTGCCGTCCTCTGGTTCCGAGTTCGTGCAAACGGGTGAGGACTCGTGCGACACTCCAAGAGCCTTCTGAACTTTGCTCTTCGCGCGGGAGTATCTTGACGTGAGTGTCCCACGCGACACCCCCAGTACCTCCGCGATCTCATCCCATTCCATGCCGTATTTGTGACGGTACACGAACAGGGTTCGCTCTTCCTCGCTTAACACACTCAGGATGTGCCTGACCGTGTCGGTGCGTTCGACGATTTCCAGTGGGGAGCCGCCGGGATCGCGCGCGGGGATTTCCAAAGCCTCGGTCGACTCCAGACCGACCTCACGGCGGCGACGGTTGCCCCTCGCGAATGTGCTCGCCGCGTTCATCGTGATCTTAATCACCGCTCCAGTGAGCGAGTGCAACTTCTCCCGGTTCGACAGGATGTTTTTACAGGCTTCTGCCACCACCTCGTCGGCATGTGCCAACGGGTCGGGGTAGTTAAGCCTGCGGAGCCTCGCTGTAGCGACCCTTCTCATCAGCCCGTAGTTCCGGCTGATGAATTCCGCCACATCAGGCTCGTCGTCATCACGCATTGATGGACTCCCAACGATCAGCGTAACGCCGCCTGTAGTCCGCTCCGGCCACTCAGCCGTCGGCGCAACCGCGCCCAATTGAACAACGGCAGGTGTTCGCCAGCAGACCGTTCCACGCGAGGCTCAGGGGCCCGTCTCACCCCTCACAACTTAGGACGCCGCCCGAGCAACTTTTGCTGCACTCCGGCAGTTTTTTTCCCGCGCGGCCGTCGCCCCCTCCCCACCCGGTGGCGAGAGGGCGGATGCATCCGGCCAGTTCGCCCGGCGTCACCATCACGCCCGTCAGTCTGCTGCGCTTCCGCGGGAGAGGTCAATGTCTCTCTCTCCCCCCAACCAAACTCCGCGTGCAAGCGCATGTACTGCGGGCCTCCGTCATTCAGCAGACCTGCGAGCAGAAGCACCAGCAGGGCCACCGGCAGCACTGATTTGTTTAGCTCCTTGATCACCGACTTCCTCACGCGTGACATCACTCGCCACCTCCCCGCCAGAATGACTCGAGGGTCGTTACAATGAAGACGCAGTAGTAATGTCATCTGCTGCATGGTCATGCAGCCGACAGGGAGCGAGGGGTGCAGCCCACCTTCAGCCGCGGTTCTGCAAATGAGACAATTAGTGATGATTTACAGGAAGGGCACCGCCGGCTTACGCGCGGAGAGAGGAGAGGGGTGGGTCAGGTGTGTTAACGCCCGAATGTGAAATTTCAAATTCTTAGTCAGTTGCCGTCACCCACCAGCACGAATCCGGCCCAATAGAAGGGGTGACTGGTTTCGGGATTCTTCATCAACTTCAACGCCGCACGCCTGAACGCCTCCGACTTCGTCGCCTTCGTCTTCCCTCCCCCCTCCGTCGAGATGAGGCCGCGGTGAAAGCTCACCATCAAATCGCGCGTGCCGGCCGACTCGACCTTCCACTGGCTGACGACGATGGAGGGCACGCCCGCGATGAACATCGCCCAGGATAGACCGATCATGCCTTCGCCCGCGGCCGTGCGCCCGCGCGCCGTCTCGCACGCGGAGAGCACCGCCAGGTCTGCCTTCAGGTCGAGCCGCGTCAGCTCCCACGCTTCGAGCAGCCCGTCCTCGCCCGCGCCGCCCGCGGCCAGCGCAAGGTGCGAATACATGGGCGAGGCGTTGTTGACCAGCCCGTGCGAGGCGAAGTGTAGGATTCGCGCCTGACCCGCCTCGCTCTTGAAGCGGTCTTCGCGCGCCTCCCTGCCCGTGTAGACCTTGCTCCGCGAGACGCCGTACAAGCGCCCCAACGCCCTGACCTCCTCTTCCGCCTCCGGCAGCGGTTCGAGCCTCCCTTCACGCAGCGCCGCCGCCGCGCCACCGCCCGCCTCCTTCCCCGACACAGGGTTGCCCAGCGCCAGCAACGTGGCCGGCCCGTCATCCGCGCCCCGACTCTTCCGCCGCTTCGCCATCTCGCGCAACACCGTCAGCGACGGCGCGTAAGAGACCGCCGCGTCTTCGAGCACGAAACGGTTCGCGCCGTTCAGCAGCGCCTGAAACGGCAAGTCCCACAAAGTGTTGTCCGGGGAGATGACGAGGTTGGTCTTGCCCCGCAGTTGCGCCTCGGCCGGTTTGAGCAGCGTCTCGTAGAGTTTCGCCGCCGACGCGCGAAAGCCGAGGTCGCGCCCGGCGAGTTGCAGCCGAAACGCTTCGGTCTGCTTCGCCAGTTCGTCGCGTTTGACCGGCAGCGTGTAGACGCGCACGTCAGCTTCGGACTTTCCCGGCTCCTTCGTGACGGCGAACAGATAAGTCGCTTCGTCGGCCACGACGTATTCGAGCAGCGCGCCCGCGGAGTCAGGCAGAAGGGCCGCTATTTCTTCCGCAGTGATAACCGGCGCCTCTCCGCGTTGCACCCTCAACTCGGGGTGCGCCACGTACAGCCTCGTCTCGAAGTCTTCGTACTCCAAACGCGCCTGCTCGACCTCGGTCCTCAGCGCGGCCACGCGCGCGGCGTCGGGCTTCTCGCGCCGCGCCTCAACGGTGAGCTGCGAGTTGCGCGTGACCAGACGCAGCCGCCGCTCCTCTTCGGCCTGCCGCTCCTGCGGCGAGAGCGACTGGCGGAGGCCGGGGCGCCCCGCCTGAAGCGCGTCGAGCAGCACCCGCGCCTTCGACGCTTCCGCGAAAGTCAGGGCCTCTGCGTGCGCCTGCTGCGAGACGAGCAGTTCGACCATGCCGAGCCACGGGGAGAGTCTGTTTTCGAGAAAACTCTGCTGCTGCTGCTCGCCACCCGCGACCTCGCGGCGCAAAGACTCGACCGTGGCGATGGCGGCGAGATAGCTCCGCCGCGCCTCCGTCGTCTGGCTCAGCGCGCGCTGGGCGCGGCCGACCTGCTCCTGCCCTTTCCAAAGCTCTTCTGGCGCGTTTATCTCCTCCGCCAAAACGGCGGCGCGCCGGCCAGCCTTGAGCATCTCGGGATAATCGCCCTTGTCCTCGTAGACCTCGGCCAGTTTTTCCAGCACCACGCAGATGCCCCGCCGGTCGGCCATCTCCTCGCGCAGCCGCAAACTCTTCTGGTGGTGTTCCAGCGCGAGGTCGGGGCGACCCTGCTGGCGGTAAACGTCGCCGAGGTTACTCAAACTGGTGGCCACGCCCTCCTTGACGCCCATCTCCTCGGCGAGCTTCAGCCTCTTCTGAAACGACTCCAGCGCCTGCCCGTAAAGCCCCTGCGATTTGTAAACGATACCGATGTTGTTCAGCGTCTGGCCGACCCCGAACCTGTCGTTGACCTCTTCCCTGATCTTCAGGCTCTTGTGGTAATACTCCAGCGCCTGTTCGTAACGGCCCTGACTGTTGTAGAGCCTGCCCAGACTGTGAAAGTTGTAAGCCAAGTCCCTTTTGTCGGCGGCGGCCCCAAGCTCTTCACCGAGCCTGATGCTCTCCTGAAAGCAGGAGAGCGCTTCCGCGTAGCGACCCTGAAAGTTATAGACGGCGCCGATGTTGTAGACGGCTCTCGCCACGCCCGCCTTGTCCCTGATCTCTTCGCTGAGCACACGGCTCCGCTTGTAGTAGTCCAGCGCCTGCTCGTAAAGCCCCTGCGCCTGGTAAACGTTGCCGATGCTGTTGAAGACATCCCTCACGACCGTCCTGTCGCCGATTGCTTCGGCGAGCGCGAGGCTCCTCTGCTGGAACCCGAGGGCGAGGTCGTGACGACCCTGTGATTTGTGGATGATGCCGATGTTGTGGAGGGCCAGCGCAATCTGTCTCTTATCCCCGCACTCTTCGCCGAGCGCGAGGCTCCGGTTGAAGTGCGCCAGCGCCTGTTCGAGACGACCTTGCTGCCTGTGGATGAGGGCGACGTGGTGCAGCCCCCGGGCCAACGCCTTCTTGTCACCAATCTCTTCGAAGACCGCGAGACTCTGCTGCAATGAATCCAGGGCCTGGGCCGCGCGATTCTGACGGTTGTAGACCACCCCGATGTTGTAAAGCGCGTCCCCCAGCGCCGCCCGCTCCCCGCTCCTCTCCGCGAGCCGCGCCGCGAGCTGAGAGATTCGCAGCGCCTCGGCGTAATCGCCCTTCTGCGTGAGGGGGGTGGCCCGCGCGTTCAAAGCGGCCAGCAGCTCGCCATCCGTCTGCCCCTTCTCCCCACCCAGCAGCCGCTTCAGCTCCTCCTCCGACCCGGCGCGCGCCAACGCCGCCGCCAGCTCATTCACTTCTGTCGAAACGTGAGACGCGGGGACTGTCTGCGACTGCGCGAAGGCGTGGCTGACGAGGCTCAAGCTCAGGGTCAGGAAACAGAGCGCGACGCGGAACGTGTGCGGCATATGACACTCCCTGCGGCGAATCAGTTCTGCGAGAGGTTGAGGGCGTTCGGAAGGCCGACGGCCGGGTCTTCCAAACGTTAACGCGCAAACCGTCGGCGGAGGGGATCACGCCGGGGATAAAAAATTTGACGCCAAAAAAAATCCATCCCGGCGGTAATACCGTCTTGAGTTCGGCAACTTCCCCGTTCGTGTTTGGAGAATTCAGAAGAAGAAGAGAGGAGCAGAAGAGTTATGAGCCAGACCATCACGGAACTTGATGGCTTGAAATCGAGGATGAAGGCGACCTGGATGTCGGGCGACTTCGACAGGGTCGCGCAGGTCTACGAACGAGACGCGGCTGCGTTCGTCGAGCGCCTCGCGCTCGCGCCCGGCACGCGCGTGCTCGACGTGGCGTGCGGCACGGGCAACCTGTCGTTCCCGGCTGCACGAGCCGGCGCCGAAGTGACCGGCATCGACATCGCCACGAACCTCATCCAGACGGCGCGCGGGCGCGCGGGCGCCGAGGGGCTGACTATCCACTTCGACGAGGGCGACGCCGAACAGTTGCCATACGCGCCCGCGTCGTTCGACGTGGTGATGTCGATGTTCGGCGCGATGTTCGCGCCGCGTCCCGAGACGACCGCGGAGGAGTTGCTGCGCGTCTGCCGCCCGGGCGGCCGCGTCGCGATGGCGAACTGGACGCCCGCGGGCTTCATCGGCCAGATGTTCAAGACCACCGCGGCGCACGTCGTGCCGCCCGACATCCCTTCCCCGCTCCTGTGGGGAGACGAGGCGACCGTCCGCGGGCGTCTGCGAGACGGCGCCGCCGAGTTGTATTTCAACCGCCGCACGGTCTCCTTCCGCCTGCACATGACGCCGGAGCAGACGGTCGATTTCTTCCGCGAATGGTACGGGCCGACGCTCAAAGCGTTCGCCTCGCTCGACCGCGACGGCCAGGCCGCGCTCCATCGAGACCTGACGCGGCTCTGGTCGGAACACAACCGCGCGACGGACGGCACGACGCACGTCGAGTCGGAGTATCTGGAGGTCGTCGCGACGAAGCGTTAAGCGGCGCCCCTCTCACGGAAACATTTATTCGAGAGGAGCAATCATCGGCCGTCACGCCTTCGCAAGAGCCCCGTGCGGGGCATTCTTTCGCCGCAGAAAAAATTCTCGCGGCCGGTAATTTAACGAGGGGTTCGACAACTTCTCTTTTCGGCACTCAAAGATGACTGCCGGTTCGATGAGGCGGGTAAGTTGAGACGCGCGGCATATTCATTCATTCATCCGGCCGCCCGTCCCGTGCTTGCCAGAACGTAAACAACGGATTCCGATACGAAGGAGAACATCATGCGCTACTTGAAATCAAAACTCATCACCAGACTTTTCCTGCTGCTCGCCGTCGCGGCGTTCGCGGCACAGTCCGCGCGCGCCGACGAGGGCAGCCGCTCGCCGGAGTTGCCGCTCCCCATCTGCCAGAGCATCCAGGCGCCGGAGGGCAACAAGGTGTCCTTCCACGCCTTCGCGCTCGGCGTGCAGGTCTACAGGTGGAACGGCACCAGTTGGGCGTTCGTGGGGCCGGTGGCGAACCTGTACGCCGACGCCGGCTTCCGCGGTCAGGTCGGCACGCACTACGGCGGCCCCACGTGGGAGAGCAAGAGCGGGAGCAACGTGGTCGGCCGTCGCGTGGTAGACACCGGCTGCACTCCGGACGCGAACGCCATCCCGTGGCTGCTGCTCGAAACTGTTTCGAACGACGGCCCCGGCATCTTCAAATCGACCACATTCATCCAGCGCGTCAACACCACGGGCGGCTTAGCCCCGACGACCCCCGGCACGACCGTCAACGAGGTCAAAGAGGTGCCCTACACCGCCGAGTACTACTTCTACCGCGCGGCCAATTGATTCGCCGCGAGACCCGGCAGGAAACACGAAGCGACCGCGTGGGCACGGGTAAGCCGCAGGGAAGATTACCCTCGGTAACGTCCCGCCGCGGCCCGCGCCCCCGCGGTCGCTTCGCAGTAACCTCTGATGTCCCAGGTCAACCTTACCTCTAACCGGTCGCAGACCGCTCCGCATTGTTAGGAGGACATTGCGATGAAGAGACACAGCTCGCAGAGTATCAGCCGCCGTTTATGGGCGACGGCCGCCCTGGTCGCGTTGACCGCCCTGGCGTGTGGGATCGCGTACGAACGGGGGCCGGCGTCTGTCGCGCAGGCGGGCGCGGCTTCCGACAGCATCAACAACAACCGCCCCGCGCCGAACCCGGGCGGTGCGGCGGCGACCTTCAGCACGCAGGGCTCCGTCGATCTGACCGGCGAGTACTTTCAACCGCAGGGCACGAACGGGCGGAGTTGCGCGACGTGCCACATCCCGGAAGAGGCTTGGGGCATCAACCCCGGCACTCTGCAACGACTTTTCGGCGAGACCGGCGGCACGCACGCCGTCTTCAACAAGCTCGACGCCAACAACCCGGACTTGATTCCCGCCGAGCCGACGGAGGAGCAGCTTCTCGCCTCGTACAGCATGCTTCTCAGCCGCGGCGTCTTCCGCAGGGGCGGCGCGCCGCGCGCGGAGCGAGAGTGGGACTTGATCGCCGTGGACGACCCGCACGGCTACGCCAACCTGAACCGCCTCGTCCACTGGCGGCGCGTCATGCCGACGATTAACTTCCCGCTCGGGAGCGCGACGATTAACTGGGACGGCGGCAACAGCGTTGGCGCAGACCAGCACGCCGGACTCGTTAATCAGGCGACGCGTAACGTGACGGGAGGCCAGCAGGGGCAGCCGGCCCCGCCCGAGGTCATCGCCGACATCGTCAGCTTCGAGGAGTCGCTGTTCACCGCGCAGCTCATCGTGCCGGGCGTCGGGCGTCTCGATTCGGGCGGCGCGCGCGGAGGCCCGGAGGCGCTGGCGTCCATGCCGAAGGTCGCCGGGCGGTTCGACCTCTTCGACGCGTGGATGAACCACGGCAACCCGCGCCGCGCGCAGATCGCACGCGGTCAGGAGTTATTCAACGACAAGCAGAGCGCCCTCGGGCGCACCTGCAACTCGTGCCACAACGCCGCCAACAACGGCACCAACATCAACAACGTCCTCTTCGACGTGCGCGTCGCCTCGGCCGAGGCGCGCACGCCCGACCTGCCGCTCTACACCTTCCGCAACCGCGCGACGGGCGAGACACGCCAGTTGACCGACGCGGGAAGGGGCAACGTCACAGGGCTCTGGAACGACCTCGGCCGCTTCAAGACGCCGACGCTGCGTGCGCTGTCCGCGCGCGCGCCCTACTTCCACAACGGCACCGCGACGACGCTCGAAGACGTGGTGCGCCACTACGAGCAGTTCCTCGGCTTCAGCTTCTCGCCCGAGGAGCGAGCCGACCTGATAGCCTTCCTCAACGCGCTCTAAGAGGCGTCATAGCGGTTTGTGGTTGGATGTGACCGACGGCCCGGACAGTACCGCGAGCGGTAGCGAGCGGGTGGGTGTGTGATCGTGCGGCCCGCACGTCGCAGCACGCACCCGCTCGCTACCGCTCGCGGTACCGTTGGAGTCGCACACGACCGCAGACCGCTATAGACACGGAGTCGCGGGGGCGCCGGGGGTCACCGTTTTTTTTTTAAAACATATTAAATCCGGGTTCCCCCGCGTCTCTTTGTTTAAAGCCCGCGGCGGGCGCGCTCGTTTGAAACTCGCTTTAGAACGTTAACAACTGCGCCGCCCCGGGCGAGCCTTCGACCCATTCGACGCGGTGTGCTTCGGTCGTGTCGGGCACCTCCCAGCGCGCGGTGAGTTTGCGAATCACTTCCGCCGGCACCGAGTCGGCGCGCTCGCGGTTCTGCACGTACAGACGTTCCTCGGGGGCTTCGACGTAGACGATGCGTACGCGCGCGTTGTAGGCGGCGAAGAGATTGATGGATAGTTCACGAATCTGGCGGCTGATGTTGGTGGCGTTCCAGACGAACGAGCGTTTTCGCCTCAGGTGCTCGCGCGCCGCCTCCCTCGCCCTCGACACCACCGGCCCCTGGTTGTCCGTCGGCGCCACCTTCATCTCGCGGCGCAGCGCGTCGAGCGAGACGACGGGCCAGTCCGCCATGTTCTCCGCCACCCAGAAGTCTTTGCCCGCCCCCGGCAGCCCCGACATCATGACGACCTCGCAGACCGTGTCGTCGAACGCCGTATAATCCGGGTCGCGTCCCTCCCTGCGGAAGTAGAGGAAGCGGCTGTGGTCGTTCGGGAACTGCCTCGGCCGACTCAGGCAGTCGTGCTCCTCTGCGTACTGCGTGAACAGAGAGATGTTGTCGAGCAGCCTCTGCGAGTCGGCGCAGA
>JBEVJD010000281.1:0-10049 GCA_040510435.1 Pyrinomonadaceae bacterium
ACGTCCGCAAACTCTCGACCGTCTTCTCGGCGCCCTGCAAGCCCTCGAACGTGAAGTTGAGCTGCTTGCGGTAGGGGACGCTCAAGAGCAGGTAACGGATGGCCGTCGGGTTGAAACCCTTCTCCTTGAGGTCACGGAAGGTGTAGTAGTTGCCGAGCGTCTTCGACATCGACTCGCCCTCAACCTTCAAGTGCTCGGCGTGGAGCCAGTAGCGCGCGAACTGTTTCCCGGTCGCGCCCTCCGACTGCGCGATCTCGTTCTCGTGGTGCGGGAAGACGAGATCAATGCCGCCCGCGTGGATGTCGAACGTCTCGCCGAGGTACTTCATCGACATCGCCGAGCACTCGATGTGCCAGCCCGGCCGCCCCTTGCCGATCTCCGTGTCCCACGCGGGCTCTTCGGGTGAGCCCTGCGCCTTCCAGAGCGCGAAGTCGCGCGCGTCCTCCTTCTCGTACTTGTCGGTCGCGACGCGCTCGCTCCCGCCGACGAGGTTGCCCGCGAAGTTGATCTTCGAGAGCTTGCCGTACTCCGGGAACGAGCCGATGCGGTAGTAGTACGAGCCCTCGGACTCGTAGGCGTGGCCTGAGTCGCGCAGGCGCTTGATGATGTCCACCATCTCTTCGATGTGTCGCGTCGCGCGCGGCAGCACCTCGGGGAGTTCCGCGCCCAACGCCTCATAGTCGGCGAGGAAGGCTTCGGTGTACTGGGCCGTGTACTCGTCAATGGTCTGGCCCCGCTCGGCCGAGAACCTGATGATGCGGTCTTCGATGTCCGTGATGTTCATCACGTGCGTGACCTTGTACCCCTTGTACTTGAGGTAGCGGCGCAGCGTGTCGCCGAAGGCGGCCATCGTGCGGAAGTTGCCGATGTGCGCGTAGTCCCACACGGTCGGGCCGCAGATGTAGAGCCGCGCCTCGCCCTCCGTCATCGGGCGAAACTCTTCGACGTGGCCGGAGAGGGTGTTGAAGAATTTGAGCGTCATTAGGTAAAGGAAGAACCTTAAATGTTGAAGCCCGTCCCCCGAAACGGGGCGCGGGCAGATTTGTCTAGTCTGCGTCTAGCCGGAGAGTCTAGGCAAGGACAGACGGCCAGTCAAACATTTCTCAAACGGGGGCGGTCGCCGCGAGGGTTGGCGCGGGCTCTTTCAGTCGCGGCCGAAGTGCTCGAAGCCGCCGGGCCGGAGCAGAGCCGCGCGCCCGTCTTTGACGAGTCGCACCTTGCCGCGCTCGCCCGTGACCTCGCCGACGCGCGTGACCGGCACGCCGCCGACCTCTGCGGGGAGGCGCGACGCCTGCCGCGGGCTCGCGGTGAAAAGCAGCTCGAAGTCTTCGCCGCCGTCGAGCGCGAGTTTGAGTGCCTCGCCCGCGTCGAAGCCTGCGCCCGCGAGCCGCGGGTCTAAGGGCAGGCTCGTGGCCTCGACGCGCGCGCCGACGCCGCTCTTGCGGCAGACGTGCGCGAGGTCTGACGAGAGCCCGTCGCTCAAGTCAATCAGCGAAGTGGCGAGCCCCTTCTCACCGAGCAGCGCGCCCCACCCGACGCGCGGCTCGGGACGCCTCTGCCTCAGCACGAGCCCACGCGCCGCGCGCCCGCGCGACGTTCGACCAGCAACACTCTCAAGAATCTTCAACCCCGCCGCGGCCCCGCCCAGCCAGCCGGTCACGAAAATCCCGTCCCCCGCCCGCGCCCCGCCGCGCGTCAGGGCGCGCCCGCGCCGCACCTCGCCCAGCACGACGGAATCTATGACGACGCCCTCCGTCGTCCGCGAAGTGTCGCCGCCGATGATCCGCACGCCGTACTCGTCGGCCCGCGCGCGCACGCCGTCGTACAACTTTTCAAGGAAGCGACCCCGCCACAGGGCGCGCGGCACGCCAACCGACAGCAGGCAGAAGCGCGGCCGCGCCCCCATCGCCGCCGCGTCCGACAGCGAGACGGCCAGCGCCTTATGCCCGAGGTCGCGCGGCGAAGTCCAACCGCCTCCGAGACGGAAGTCAACGCCCTCGACCAACAGGTCGGCCGTGATGACGAGGTCGTAGCCCGCGCGCGGCCGCAGCACCGCGGCGTCGTCGCCGATGCCTTTGATGAGTGATGAGTGATGAGTGAAGAGTGATGAGTGTTTGTCTTTAGCGAAGCGCGCGAGTTCCCGGCGTCTGACGCGCTCAATGAAATCGAACTCGCCGCCGCCGGTCAACTCATCACTCATCACTTACCACTCATCACGGCTTCAGAGATTTTGACGGAGGGAGTCGAGGCCGGCCTTGATGGTCTCGGGCGAGGTCGAGAAGGAGAAGCGGAGGTGCCCTTCGCCGTGCTCGCCGAAGACGGCGCCGGGCACGGTCGCCACCCGCGCGCGTTCGAGCAGGATGTCGGCGGCGGCGCGGCTGTCCGGGTGGACGCGCGAAACGTCCGGGAAGGCGTAGAAGGCCCCGGCCGGCGGGTCGCAATGGAACCCCATCTCACTCAATCCCGCGACGAGCAGGTCGCGCCGCTCGCGGTAGGCGCGCCGGATGCCTTCGTAGAAGTCCGAGGGCAGGCTGAACGCCGCGAGCGCCGCCCACTGCGAAGGCGTCGAGACGCCGTTCGTCGTGTAGAGCAGGCACTTCTTCAACCCCGTCATCCAGGGCTCGGCCGCCACGGCGTAGCCCACGCGCCAGCCCGTCATCGCGTAGGACTTCGAGAGCGTGTAGCTCGTGATCGTCCGCTCGAACATCCCTTCGAGCGAGGCGATGGAGACGTGTTCGCCGTCGTAGACGAGGTCTTCGTATGCCTCGTCGGCGATGACGACGAGGTTGTGCTCGCGCGCGAAGCGGGCGACCTCTTCCGCTTCCTCGCGCGTGAAGACGATGCCGGTCGGATTCTGCGGCGTGTTGAAGTAGATGGCGCGCGTCTTTTCGGTCGAGTGACGCGCCAGCGTCTCGTAAAAACCGTCGCGCCGCGCCTCGGTGCTGCGGACGAGGACGGTCTTGCCCTCGGAGTGCGCGATGAGGTCGCGGATGGGCGTCCAGAAGGGGGAGAAGACCAGCACCTCGTCGCCGGGGTCTAAGACCGACTGGAAGGCCGCGAAGAGTCCCTGCATGCCGCCGTTGAGGACGATGACATCCTCCTCGCGCGCCGTGATGCGGTTGCGCTCGCGCAGTTTCTCGGCGACGGCCGAGCGCAGTTCGGGGATGCCGGAGGAGGGGGCGTAGCGCGTGCGGTTCTCGGCGAGCGCGCGCGTCATGGCCTCCTTGATGGGTTCGGGCGTTTCGAGGAAGGGCTCTCCGCCCTCGAACTGGAAGACCTGTGCACCGGTGGCACGCAGGTCAAGAATCTTGTTACGGATTTTGACGATGTCGGAGAACCCGACGCCCTCAAGTCGCCTCGCGAGGCGGAAGACCGAAGCGGACGTGGTCACGGCGCGGGGTTACCTCCAGTTGAGTTCTTGAGCAAGGGCGGATTATAGCCTCTGTGCCGGGGAGGCGCCAACTCAACAGGTTGAGGATATGGTCAAAGGGCGGCCCCATATCGTGTACGCCGGTCGAGCGAATACGTCTGGGGCGGGCACGCCTCTCCTTACAATTTCGATACAAAACGATTGCAATCGGCCGGGAACGAGTACAAGGCCGCGCAGGTTTGCTAAATTACGTGGAAGGCTGCCGGGCGCGGTTAGAAGAGGTACGGCAGTTGCCACTCTCCCCGGTGAGTACGCCATTCACGTGCGTTCTAAAGATCATTTCGAGAACCTGAGGAGACACTGACCCATGACTTCGACGAACAAGATTTTGCCCGTGGCGCTCGTGGCGGCTCTGCTGGGCGGCACCGTCGGCGCATTCGTGATGCGCCCAAGCAACAACACTGAGGTCGCCAAGGTCGAGGCGCCGAAGCCGCTCGTAGCGGGCCAGGCCACCACGGTCAACCCGGCCGACGAACAGAAGAACCTGCTCGACAGCGAACTGAATAACGAGACGAAGGACATGACCGAGGAGGAGCGCACGGCCTTCAAGGACGGCTTCCTGGAGGGAGTCGAGGCGGCACGCGAGTCGAACCTGACGACGACCGCCGCCGTGGCCGCTCCGGCCGCTCCGGTCGCGACCCGCGTCGTGAACCGCGCCCCGGCTCGTCGCACCGTCCGCCGCGCGAGTGCCCCGCGCCGCGTCTACTACGACTACGGCCAGACCAAGGGTCGCTCCTTCTGGCAGAAGCACCGCGATAAGCTGACGGTCGCGATGGGCGCCGGCGCCGGCGCCGGCATCGGCGCGCTCGTCGGCGGCAAGAAGGGCGCGCTCATCGGCGGCCTCGCGGGCGGCGGCGGCTCGGCGCTCTACACGTACAAGCTGCGCAAGCGCAACCGCAACTACTAAGAAGGGTGACGCCGATGCGTGGAAGTCTGAAGACGGCCCTTCTGGGCGTGACTTCGGCTCTGCTCCTGGCGCTGCTGACTTTCGGGCGGGCGACCCCTGCGAATGCCGGGGCCGCCCGTTCCCGTCTGTGGCAGGGCGCAGGGGTGGCGGCTCGCGTCGGGGCGGCGCTCCCTGCGCCCGTCAGTTTCCGCGAGTCCGACAGCCGCGGGCTGCTCGTCAAGACCTGGGTCAACGGCGCAGGGCCTTTCACCTTCGCGCTCGACACGGGCGCGGGCGCGACGCTGCTCTCTTCGAGGGCGGCAAGCGAGGCGCGCGTCGAGGTTGAAGTCGGAGGGCGAGGCATCGTCATCGGCGGTTTGAGCGGCGCGAGCAGGGGCGGCGCGCAGAAGGCTTTCGTCCGCACGCTCGCACTCGGCTCGCGCGAGAACACGCTGCCCGCGCGCGGCCTGTTTGTCGTCGCGCCCGGGCTCCCCGAAGGCGTGGACGGCGTCCTCGACCCTTCCGAAGTCTTCCACCCCATCGGCTTCACGATAGACATCCCCACGGGCGAACTCAGCTTCTTCGACCCGCGCACCCGTCCGCTCCGCGCGGGCGCGGCCCCGCCGGGAGGCGCGGTCGTGCCCTGGCTGACTGAAGGCGGCACGCGCCGCCCCTTCGTCATGCTCGCCGAAGGCCGGCGGGCGCTGCTCGACACGGGCTCGGGCTTCGGCCTCGCGGTGGACGAGTCGGCCGCACGTGCTCTGGGAGTGCTCGTGACCGAAGGCCGTCGCGGGCGCGGCGCGCGCGACCTCGGGGGAGGGGAAGTGCACGCGCGGCGAGTGCGCGCGGCGACTGTAAGCGTCGGCACGCTCGTGCTGCGCGGAGTGCCGACCGACCTGCTCGTGCGCGCGGAGAAGGGCGCGCCCGTCATCCTCGGGCGCGACGCGCTCAGACCGTTCCGCATCACCTTCGACCCCGTCAACCGCCTCATCATGCTCGACCCGCGCGAGGGATAAGCCCCGCCGCACGCTAACAATAACGTTGACAAGGATTTGAGGCGCGGTTAACATTGTGCCGCGCCGTCTTACCGGTCGCCTTCGACGGGCGGCTTAATAGTCAACAGCCTGAATCGCGAACGCGTGTCGGATGGGTAGGAGCACAGAGCGCGCCGGCGCCGTCCTCCCTTCAGTTATGAACCGAGCAGCCGTCTCCATCCCCGAAAAGCTCTTCTTCAAGATCGGGGAGGTCTGCGACATCACGGGCATACAGGCGCACGTGCTCCGCTACTGGGAGTCGGAGTTCCCGATGCTCGCGCCGCAGAAGAATCGCGCCGGTCAACGCACCTACCGCAAGCGCGACGTGGAGATGGTGCTGCGCATCAAGGAACTGCTCTACGAAGACCAGTACACCATCGCCGGCGCCAAGAAGCGCCTGACCAACGAGCTGCGCGGCGCGAGCAAGCTCAAGGTCGTCACCCCCGAGATGGGCGCGCAGGTACTTAACGCCGCGCCCGCCCCGCAACTCGTCCCCGCTCCCGCGCCGGAAGAGCCGCCCCACGACTTCGCCGACACACACGTCGAATCAATGTCCGCCGCGCCCGCTCAGGACTCCTACCCGGCACGACCCGAACCCCCGCAAACGGACGAGGGCCGCGCCGCGCTCCGCCGCCTCCGCGAGCAACTGCGTGACATCATGCTCCTCCTCGAAGCCGGCGACGCGCACCCCGACCAGCACCGCCGCTGAACCGGCGCGCCTCATTTGACCAAACCGCCGATTCCATAGATACTAAATGCCGTCACGGGATGTGGCGCAGCCTGGTAGCGCGCTCGCTTGGGGTGCGAGAGGTCGCAAGTTCAAATCTTGTCATCCCGATAACTAAATGCCTTCAATCCTTTCGGGTTGAGGGCATTTGGTTTTCCACCGGCTCTTTCTTTCGAGGGAGGGCGACAGGCCGTGCACGAAGGGATGAAAATCTGTTCGGGCTGCTCGACGTGGAAAGCCGAGGGAGAGTTCAGCCGCAAGGGCGGCTCTCTTCAGAGTAAATGTAAGCCTTGCCAGCCCGCCTACAATCGCCTCTACTACCAGCGAAACAAGTCGCGCTTCATCGCGAAGAACCGTCGGAACAAGAAGAGGCAGCGGGAGCGTTTGCGCGCCATCCTGTTGGGGATTAAGCAGCAAACCTGTCAGGATTGCGGCGGGATTTTCCACCCGTGGGCGATGGAACTGGATCACCGCGATGGCACAAAAAAAGAGGCCGCGGTCGCCAACCTTGTCTCCAAGGGTTGCACGGACGCGCGGCTGCTGGAAGAGATAGGGAAGTGCGACGTGGTGTGCGCCAACTGCCACCGCATGCGCACGTACCGCCGGCTGTATGCGAAAGTTTCGGTGTCCGCCTGACTCCGCGACTAGAAGCGCTTGGCCCCTGCCGGCACGAGCGCCTTGCCGGCGGGTTGAGCGGGTTTGGCGGCGCCGTCGGTGAAGCCTCCGGCGAGGGTGATGACGCACATGGCGCCGAGCTTGTGTTCGCCGCAGGCGACGCCCGCGACGCGGAAGGAGGTGTCGAGCAGGCGCTTGCGGTGGTTGCGGTTGGCGAAGCCGTCGTCAATGAGCAGCGTCAGGACGCGCTCGCGCGCCGTATCGTTGCTGTAAGAAAGGTTCTCGCCGATGGGCTCCTTCCACGTGCCGAAGCGCTGCACTCGCTGCTCGCAGAAGCTCCCGTCATTGCCCTTGTGGCCGCTCAAGTCCGTCCCGGCCTGATCTTTGACCAGCAGATGAGCGCCGGAACACATTCCCTGCGAGAGCGACAGGGCAGGCGCCGGCCGCGCCGCGCGCATAGCACCGATGGCCTCTTCGAGCGCCTGCGCGCCCTCCTGCGTGATAAGGCCGGGCATCCCCGGGCGCGCGTATTCCTTGCCCTTGAAGTACGGGCGCAACTGTTCGAGGTAGGCGGCGTACTCGGCCGGCCGCGTGCGCGCGAGGTTGATCTCTTTGAGTATCTCCTGTTCGAGCGCGGCCACGGCGGCGCCCTTCGCGGACGTGAGCTGGCGAGCGCTCGACCCGGCGGTGGTAAATGTTAAAGAGAGCAGGAGGCAGACAAAGGTCAGGGCGAAGAGGGGGTAGGGGCGTTTCAAGGTTAGGGGACTCCTTTCAGTTTACATTCGGGGGAAGCGAGGCCGGCCGCGCGCGCGTCGCGCGTTGGCGCAGCAATATGCTCCGACACGCACGCGCGGGTCAAGAAATTTTGTGTGGGGTCGGGACTCAGGGAAGATTTTTGGCGCCCTGCTCGATGACCTGTAGGAGCTGTTTGGCGGCCTCAGGGTCGAGCGACTTGAGCGCCTCCTGCTGTTGGCGCGCGGCGGCCGTGTCGCCCTGCTTCAAACGCGCGACGGCGAGGCGGACGCGCGCCTCCGCGTCGTTCGGGCGCAGGCGCACCGACGCGGCGAAGGCGTCGGCGGCCTCCTTCGGGCGGTTCAGCTTGTTGTAGGTGTTGCCGAGGTTGTAGAAGGCGTCGGCGTCCTTCGGGTTGAGGCGCGCGGCCTCGCCGAAGGCTTTGGCCGCCTCCTCCTGCTGATTGAGTTGGTCGTGCGCGTTGCCCAACTGGAAGTACGCGTCGGCGTGCTTCGGGTTGAGGCGGGCGGACTGCCGGAAGGCTGCGAGCGCGTCGGCGGGCCGTTTGAGCTTGAGGAGCGCGCTGCCCAGGATGTAGTGCGTCTCCGCGTTCGCGGGCGAGACCTTCTGCGCCTCGGCGGCGGCCTCCTCGAACTTGCCCGCGGCGAGCAGAGTCTTGGCGCGCACGTTCGGGTCGAGCCGCTGAAACTCTGCGCGCTCCTTCGCGGCCTCGGCCGTCTTGCCCGCCTTCTCATACACGTCCGCGAGCATCTGGTGCAGTTCGGCGTTGTTGGGCAGAAGACCCAGGGCGCGCCGGAGGGCTTCGGCGGCCTCGTCGTACTTCTGCGCGGACGTGTAGGCCATCGCCATCTTGGCGAGCGCGTCGGCGTTCTTCGGTTCCTTGTCGGCGACGAACTTGAACTCAGCGGCCGCCTCAAGGTACTTGCCCTCGACGAGGTAGGCCGTGCCGAGGTTGTAGTGCGCGATGGGGTCGTCCGGGCTCTGCTCCACCTCTTTCATCATAGTCGCCGCGGTGACCTCGACCGTCCCCGGCGGCGGCGTGGCTTCGGCCGAAGGTGCGGCCGGCGTCGCGCCCGGCGTCGCGGCCGAATCGTTGCGGCTCTCGGACTTGCAGGCGGAAGACAGAAGGAGGGCGGCGGATATCAAGAGCAGGGACGAACGTTTCATCAGGATTGTCTCGAAGGATGCGAATATGAAAACCGAAGCCGGGACATTTAAACAGGCTCGCGGGCGCTCAGGCAAGAACGCGCGAAGGGCAGAAGGGCGGAGTGCGTCTGCGTCGGGGCGGCGCGGGCTCAGCGCGGGTCGTCCGACATCTCCGTGATGGCGATCTCGCTGGTGAGCGTGCGGTGGACGGGGCAGCGGTGCGCGATCTCTTGCAGGCGCGTGCGCTGCTCTTCGGTCAGGTCGCCTTCCAGCTCGACGGCGCGCTCGATGTGGTGGATGAAGTCGGCCGAGTCGCTCTCGCACTCCGCGCAGTCCTTCGCGTGCACGCGCCGCTGCCGCAGGCGCACGCGGACGCGCTCAAGCGGCCAGCCCTTCCGCCGCGCGTACAGCGTCACGGTCATCGAGACGCAACTGCCGAGCGCCGCCAGCAGCAGCGCGTAAGGGTCGGGCCCCGCGCCCTCGCCGCCCAGCTCGGCGGGCTCGTCGGTGACGAGCGTTCGCCCGTCGCCGTAGGAGACTTCGTTGCGCAGGTTCGAGACGGAGGTCACGGTCACTTCGCTCATGTTTCTTCTCCTTCGAGTGCGTTCGCGTCGCGCGCGCGGGCCGGTAAGGTTAACGCCGCGCGGCGGCCCGTGCCAAGTCCCGCGCAAAAAAAAAAGCGGCGGCCCGGAACGCTCCGGGCCGCCGACTCTCTTCACTCTAAGGGATGCAACAGACTAGCTATCTCGACCTGCCGGCTCTCGCGTAGAGGTTGACAGCAAAGAGCACCGTTAAAGCCAACGTCATCGCGTTCACCTCGCCTGCCTTGATGACCCTAAGACAGTTCTAATGGTTTTAAGTTTTCAGCAATCGGCCGGACAAAATTTGGCGGCTTCAATTTGACGCGTGCCTGTCACAAAACAGTCTGGCTGACTCGCGACTGCTGACCGCTGCCGGCCTCGCACCTTGCAGTCGCGCGGGGCGTGCCGGTACACTCTTCGGCGTTCCGGAACAATAAAATTCATTTGCAAGCGGCGGGCCTTGCGGACTGCCGCCGAAGGGGTCGAGGATGAAGATTCACGAGTACCAGGCGAAGGAGCTTTTGAGTAAGTACGGCGTCGCCGTCCCGCGCGGCATCGTCGCGCGCTCGCCCGAGGAGGCATACCACGCGGCGAAGGAGTTGGGCACGGAGGTCGTCGTCGTCAAGGCGCAGATACACGCGGGCGGGCGCGGCAAGGGCGGCGGCGTCAAGATCGCGAAGAGCGCCGACGAGGCGCAGGAAGTGGCCGGCAAGATACTCGGCATGAACCTCGTCACGCACCAGACCGGCCCCGAGGGTCGGAAGGTGCACACCATCCTCATCGAAGAGGGGCTCCCGATTGATAAGGAGTTCTACCTCGGCATCGTGCTCGACCGCGCGACGGGGCGCCCCGTCTTCATGGCCTCCTCGGCCGGCGG
>JBEVJD010000282.1:0-15167 GCA_040510435.1 Pyrinomonadaceae bacterium
GCATCCCCAGGGTCTTGGCGAGCGCGCGGTGGACGTAGTGCGGCGTCTGGGTCGAAGACCACAGGGTTATCTTGTCGTCGGCGTCGTAGTGCGCGACCGCCGCGTGCTGCTCCATCGGGAGGTGCGTGTTGCCTTCGTAGAAGAAGGTGTCCTCGCGAACGAGGTCGGCCGCTTGGAAGCCCTCATCCATGTCGCCGAACTCCAGGTGGACGGACTTGTGGACGTTGTTGTAGTCGCCGTAGTCGTGTATGCGCGGCTCGCTCGTTTCGACGGCCTCCTCGATGGTGGCGACCGTGCCGAGCGGCTCGTACTCGACCTCGATGAGGTTCATGGCGTCGAAGGCCGTGTCCTCGTCAACGGCGGCGACGGCCGCGACCGGGTCGCCGATGAAGCGCACCTTCTCGACGCAGAGCGCCGTCTCGTCCTGGCTCACGGGCAGGATGCCGTAGGGGACGGGCAGGTCACGCCCTGTGATGACGGCGTGGACGCCGGGAAGGGCGAGCGCCTTCGACACGTCGATGGACTTGATGAGCGCGTGCGGGACGTGCGAGCGGAGGATTTTGCAGTAGAGCATCCGCGGCAGCGCGATGTCGTCGGCGAACTTCGTCGCGCCCACGCACTTCGAGCGCGCGTCCACCTTGCGGAAGGGACGCCCGACGACCTTAAAGTCCTGCGCGGCCTTCGCGGCGTCTTTATCAGTGCCGTCGAGCCTGACGCGCCCCTTGCCGTTGCCCTCGTGACCGTTATTCGTAGCCATAGACGCTCTCTCTGGGTAGCTCCGCCTCTTCGCCGCGCATGCGGGCGGCGGCCAGCTCGACCGCCTCGTAGATTTTGACGTAGCCGGTGCAGCGGCAGAGGTTGCCGCTCAGGGCTTCTTTGATCTCGTCGCGCGAGGGGCGCGCGTTCTGCGCGAGCAGTTCCTTGGCGACGAGGAGGAAGCCGGGCGTGCAGTAGCCGCACTGCGCGGCGCCGGTGTCGGCGAAGGTCTCCTGTAGAGGGTGGAGGCCGTCCTCGTTCGCCATGCCTTCGACGGTTTCGACGCGCCGGCCTTCCGCGTCGAGGCCGAGCATGAGGCAGGAGAGGACGGAGCGGCCGTCCACGAGCACGGCACAGGTGCCGCACTCGCCCAGCTCGCAGCCGTGCTTCGTGCCGGTTAAATTCAGGTCTTCGCGCAGCACTTCGAGGAGCGTCTTGTGCGGCGCAAAGGCGACCTCGGTCTCTTCGCCGTTGAGCGTGAATTGGACGTGTGCTTTCAGTCTGGTCGTCATTTTTGTCCGAGCCGGGAGCCGCCGGGCGGGCGGAGAAATTCCTTTGCGGCCTAAGGGCGGGCGGGAGCGCCTCTTCGCAAAGAGGGCATGATAACAGTTCCCCCTCCGCGACGCGAAAAGGGGTCGGCGGGTAGGGAGGCGGTCAGGGGGCGAAGGTGTATTCGACGGTGGCGCGTTGCGAGACCTGGCCTCGGCCGAGCCACGCGGGCTCGAACTTGATGCGCCGCGCCGCCTCGACGGCCTTCTCGGTCAGGCCGTGGGGCAGTCCCACCTCCACCGAGTCCACGGCGACGTTGTTGAAGCTCGTGAGCGTGACCTTGAGCACGACCTGGCCCCGCACGTTGTTGCGGCGTGCCTCCTCCGTGTAGTCGGCCTCGGGCTTTTCGAGGATGATGGCGGGCTCGTCCACCTCGCCCTCGTTCAGAGGGGCGTCGAAGATGTACTCCAGCGTGACGTGCTGCGAGACGATGCGGCCGTCCTTCTCGGCCGGGGTGAATCGTATCTCCCTGGCGGCGGCGATGGCCTTCTCGGTGAGGCCGTCGGGCAGACCCTTGACGACGGAGGCGTTCGTCACCTCGCCCGAGGCCGCGAGCACGGCGCGCAGTCGTACCACGCCTTGCACCCGGTTTTTTTGCGCCTCATCGGTGTAGCCGGGCTGCGGCTTGAAGGTGATCATCGCCCTGCGCGTCACCTCGTTCTGCCTGAACGGGCGCGTGTAATCTACCGGCCCCCGGTCGCCGGGGCCGCCCTCGCCGGACGGGGGCGTGCCGCGCCTCGGGCCGAAGCCGGAGCGCTCAGCCATCCCTCCGCCTATGCCGGGGCCGGGCTTCTCCGGCTGGCGGTAGTGCTTGTGGACGGCTTCGAGCAGGCGGTCGGTCGCGCCGGCCGCGCGCAGCTCCTTTTCATCCTCCGCGGTCGGGACGAAGGACGACCCGCGCCTTTCGACGAGCCGCATGAGCGCCGCCTCGTCGTGCTGGCGCGAGCGCAGGGCGTAGAGCAGCCACTCCTTTTTGACCGCGCGTTCGTCGGCCGCCGGGGCAGCGGGAGCCAGTGGGGGCCGGATGGGGGATTGCCACGCGCGGAGCCGCGGGGCGAACGCGCACGCGTGCAGGAGCGCGAGCGAGAGCGCGGCGAGGCCGAGCACGTGGGGCGTGCGTGCGGGACGTGTGCGGTGAGTCATGGCGTCTCCCGTGTGCGCGGCGGGGGCGGGGGAGTCGCCGTCCCGCACGCGCGAGTTAGTCAGTTGCGGCCGGGCTTGCCCGAGATGATGGCCTGGAGCTTGGCGGCGCGGGCGGGGTCGAGGCGGCGGAGCGCGTTGTGCTCGTCCTGCGCGCCCTTGCGGTTGCCGGTGGCGAAGTAGGCGACGCCGAGGTTGTAGCGCGCCTGCGCGAAGTTGGGGCGGACTTTGATGGCCTGCTGGAACGCCTTGACCGCGGCCGGGTCTTGTTCCAGACGCAGGTAGGCGTTGCCCATCAGGTAGAGGTCGTCGGGGTCGAGCGTGCGGCCGGGCTGATTGTAGGCGCGGATCGAGGCGGCGTAGGAGGCGCGCGACTCCTCCGCGCGGCCGAGCTTCTCCTGCGCCGTCGCGAGGTTGTAGTGCGCCCAGCCCTCGTCGGCCGGCTCGTGCTTGCGCTGCAAGGCGGCCTGCGCGGCCTGCAAAGCCTCCGCGTGCTGGCCGAGCTGATTGAGGACGTAGGCCAGAAGGTTCTGCGTGCCGGGGTCGTTCGGCCTGAGGCGCACGGCCGTGCGCGCCTCCGTCAGCGCCTCGCGCGGCTTGTCCTCGCGCACGAAGATGAAGCCGAGGACGTGGTGCGGCCAGTAGTTCTCGGGCTCAAGCCGCGCGGCCTCGCGCGTCGCGCGCAAGCCCCCGCTCATGTCGCCCGTCGTGGCGAGCGCGGCGCCGAGCAGCGTCTGCGCCCCGGCGTTCTGCGGCGCGAGCCGCGCGGCCTGCTGCGCCGTCGCAACGAGCTTCGGGTACTGCCCCTGGAAGTAGTAGAGCACGGCCTGCCCCATCAACGCCTCGGCGCTGTCGGCCTTCGCGGCGAGCGCGCGCGCGAAGGCGTCCTCGGCCTCGCGGTAGCGCGTCATGCGCGTGTAGGCGTTGCCGAGCCCGACGAACGCCTCGGGCGAAGCGGGCTGGAGCCGGAGCGCCGCCATGAAGGCCGCGACCGCCTCCTCGCTGCGGTAGAGCGAGAGGTGCGCGTAGCCGAGCCCTAACTGCGTGTAGAGCTGGTTGGGGTCGGCCGCGCGCAGCGCCGCGAGCCCCTCCGCGGGGCGGTCGACGGCGACGTAGGCGTTGCCGAGGAACATCTGCGCGACGGGCAGGGGCTGCGCCCCCAGCCGCACGGCCTGCTCCAGCGGCGAGATGGCCTCCGCCGGCTTGTTCTGCTTCAACAGCAGGAAGCCGACCGAGAGGTTCGCGTCCGCCGCGAACTGCGGCTCGGAGGTGGCCTTGCGGAGCGAGGCGAGCGCTTCGGCGTCGCGCCCCTGCTGCTGGTAGACCTTGCCGAGGTAGTAGTGCGGGCCCGGGCCGAGGTCGCCGAGCGCGGCGGCGCGCCCCAGCGACGCGCCGGCCTCGTCGTAGCGCTTGAGCGCGTAGTGGATCAGGCCCGTGTAGACGAACGCCTCTTTGACCCGCGGGTTCGGCTGCGCGGCGATGACGTTGGCGAAGGCCGCGAGCGCCTCGTTCCCACGCTCCAGATTCATGTATGCCAACCCGATGCCGTAGTTGGCCTCGACGTGGCGCGGGTCGGCGCGCAGCGCCTTCTGGTAGCTGTCGGCGGCCCGCCGCCAGTCCTTCTTCGAAAGGTACTCGGCGCCCCTCTGCGCCTGCTTGTCGGCCTCGGCGTTCTGGGGGAGAGGGGCGGCGGCGGCGTTCGTCAGACAGCAGAAGGCGGCCAGCAGAAGGAGGCCGGCCGCCCTGAGAGTGTTGGTCATTTTCATCACTTCAGTTTCACGCGTGCGCGTGCGCGAAAAGCAGTAGACAGTAGGCAGTAGTCAGTAGTGAATCCTTCGTTATTGCGAACCGTGCGGTTGTCAGTATCAACGAACCCGACGCGGAGCCCTGCTGACTACTGTCTACTGTCTACTGCCTACTTCCTCCTCAGTATCCTTTGATGAGCCGGATGAGGAGCTGCGCCTCGGCCTTGTCCCGCGTGTTGGGGGCAAAGTTGAAGTTGTCGCGGCCGTTGATCTTCTGCACGGGCTTGATGTGGAACGCGCCGTACTCGGAGCCGACGAAGGCGTTGACCTTCGCCTCCTTGATGTTCGAGTCCTCGGCGTCGAAGGTGTCGCGGCCGTCGTTGGCCTTGAAGCTGACCCCGGTCTTGGTGACGAAGAACGAGCCCTCGCAGTATTGGGCGAAAGTGCCGTTGGCGTGGTCGTGGTAGACGTGGAAGGCGGCGGTGCCGCCGCGCTCGAGGGCGGCGCGCATGGCCTGCTCGGCGGTCGGGACGTTGCGGCTGTAGTAGAGCGCGACGGTGCCGAGGATGGAGAAGGCCGTCGGCTGCTGCGGGTCGAGTTGCGCGGCCTGCTGCGCGTAGCGGATGGCGCCGTTGAAGTCCTGCGTGGAGACGGCCGACGTGGCGCGGTCGATGAGGTCGTCGTAGTCGGGCGCGCTGTTCGCCGCGGACGTGTTCGACGCCGAGCCGAAGGGCGAGTCGTCCCCGCCGTTGCCGTTCGAGGCCGCCATGCCCGTTGACCTCTCGGTGATGGCGCCGACGAGCGAGCGGTTGCCGCCCGCGGCCGTGATCTCGCGCGCGATCTCGGGCGTGACCTGGAAGCTGACGCCGCGCTTCTCGACGAACTGCTCGACGCGCGTGGGCGCGATGCCGCCCTGGAGCATCGTGACGATCTCGCTCTTCGAGAGCGGCGGGCCGGCGGGGACGTTCGCCGCGGGCGCCGAGTTGTTGACGCGCGGCGGGGCGGTCGTCGTCGAGGCGGGGCGCGCGGCCGCGACCGCGGGGCGGTAGTTCGAGCGCGCGGCCTCGATGATCTCGGGGCGCGCGCCGACCGACTGCAAGTCGGACTCGTCGGCCGCCGTCAACTCGAAGTCCACGCCGCGCCGCTCGATTTGCAGCACCAGCTCGCGCGTGGTCAGGCCGTTGATCTTGACGGCGTTGACGAGCCCCTGCTTGGTGATGGGCTTCTTCGTCTGCGTCGAGGCCGCGCCCGCAAACAGGAGCGCCGCGCAGGCGACGAGGAGGGCGACGAACGAAACTCTGCTGCTTCTCGAAATCTTCTGCGTTGTCATGGCGAACACCTCTTTCGAGTGATGAGTGACGAGTGACGAGTGATAAGAAATAAGACGGGAGGTATCTTATCACTTATCACTCGTCACTCATCACTTCACCTCAGCCCTGCACACCGCCGTAGGCTTTGACGAGCGAGATGATCAACTCGGACTCGGCCTTCTTGCTCGTGAGCGGGGCGAAGTTGTAGTTCCTGCTGTCGTTGCCGAACTTGACCTTGATGTGGAAGGCGCCGAGGTTCTTATTCCCGAGCAACACCCCGAAGGTGCCGCCGGAGACCCTGTTGGTCTTGATCTCCTTGATGAGATTGTCCGCGGCCTCGAAGGTGTCGCGCCCGTCGTCAGCCCTGAAGGTGACGTTCGTCCTGGTGATGAAGAGCGTCCCCGCGCAGGTCTGGTTGAACGTGCCGTTGAGGTGGTCGTGGAAGACGCGGAAGGCGGCCGAGCCGCCCAGCTCTATCGCCTTGCGCATGTGCCGCTCGGCGTCCTCGATGTCGTTCTGGAGGTAGAGCCGCGTGAAGCCGAGGAGCTGATGGGCGCGCGGCTGCTGCGGGCTCAACTGAATCGCCTGCCGGAGGAGTTGCGTGGCGCGCGACGCGTCCCTCGCGTCGTAGGCGGCCGTCGCCTGGTCGGTCAGGTCGTCGTAGTCGGGCCCGCCGCGAGCGGGAGGGCGGGACGTGCCGGCGGGCGGCCTTCTCCCGCCGCCGCCGCCCGCCGAGACCGCGCCCGGCCGGTAGTTGGCGCGCGCGGCGGCGATAATCTCGGGGCGCGCGCCGGCCGCGCGCAACTCGGCCTCGGCGTCCGGGGTCATCCGGTAGGAGACGCCGCGCGACTGAATCTGCTGGATGAGTTCGGCCGTCGAGAGGCCGTTGATGCGGACGGCCTTGACGAGCCCCTCGCGCGAGATGGGCTTCTTGGCCTGCGCCGCAGAGTCGGCGGGGAAGAGGAGCAGCGCCGCCGCGAGCAGCGCGAAGCCGAGCACCCGCCGCTTCAACCGTTCCGCTTTGAGCTTAGCCGTCAACATCTTCTCCAATATGAACAGTCGGCAGTCGGCAGTCGGCAGTCGCTCCGCGTGGAAGACGTTGAAAGATTGAATCAGAGTTCTCGACAGCAACTTTCTCAACTGCCTACTGCCATCTGCCTACTTCATCATTCCTTACTGGTCGAGCGCGCGGAGCGCGGCCTCGCGTTTCCTGCGTGCGGCGTCGGCCGAGTCGTTCTGGCGCGGGGGCTTGGGCTGCGTGGGCCTGGGCTGCGCGGCGGTGCGCGAGCTGCCCTGCGAGGCCGTGCCGGAGCCCGCGGTCGAAGTGCCCGAGGAGGCCGGCGGGGAGAGGGGCGCGAGCGTCGTCTCCTGCGTGCCGGAGGGCAGGGCGGTCGTGTCGGGCGGCGTCGTGCCGCCGCTGTTGGGCGCCTGCACGCCTGCGGCGGGCTGCGTGGCGGTGTCCGTCCCGGCGGGCGCGGCGGGCTGCGTCTGCTCGGCCGTCGGCTGCGGCGCGGGCGCGGCGGGCTGTTCGGCGAGCGCGGCCGGCTTGACCGGCTCGGGCGCCCTGTTCGAGCGGAGGAAGAAGAAGGCGCCGCCGACGACGAGCACGCCGAGGACGACGGCCGCCGCGACGCCCGCGCCCGCGATGTAAATCCACTTCTTGCTCCCCGCGCCTTGCGGCCGCGCGGCCTGCGGCGGCTGCGGCGCGGCGCCCGGGCGCGGCGGTATGAAAGGCTGCTGCTGTTGCGGCGGGGCGCCGATGCGTGTCTCCTTCGCGCCGCCGGCCGCGGCCCCTCCTGCCGCCGCCGCCGAGGGGGGCGTGCCGACTCGCGTCTCCTTGGAGGTGGACGGCTTCGGCAGGTCTACGAGCGTCGCGGCCATCGGGTCGGCCGCGTCGAGGCCGGGGTTCGACCCCTGCGCCGCGGGCTGTAGGCCGGGCTGCGACGGGACGGTCGCGCCCTGCGGCGGCGAAGTCGCGCCGGGGTTCGAAGGCGACGACGGGGCTTGCCCCTGAGTCTGGAAGCCGGGCTGCGACAGGAACTGCTGCATCGGCGTCGTCGCGAAGGGCGACGGCGGGTAGCTCGAAGGCGGGGTCGAGGTCGGGCGCGTGCCGAAGGCGTTCGGGTCGCCGACGGCGAGCGGCTCGATGCGACCCGTGGCGGCGAAGCCCGCGTTCAAGAGGAAGCCGCGGAACTCGGCCGCGCTCTGGAAGCGCTGCGCCGGGTCTTTATGGATGGCCTTCCAGACGGCCTGCTCGACGACTTCGGGGATGGCCGGGTTGAGCTGACGCGGCGGGACGGGGTACTGCTCGATCTGCGCCTTCATCAGCTCGAACTCGTTCTGGATGTCGAAGGGGCAGCGCGCGGTCAGCATCTCGTAGAGGAGCATGCCGAGGGAGTAGATGTCGGAGCGGGCGTCGGTCTCGAAGCCGCGCACCTGCTCGGGCGACATGTACTCGATGGTGCCGATGATGTTTCCCTGCCGGGTCATGCGGGCGGTGCCGAGGATGCGCGCGATGCCGAAGTCGAGCACCTTGAGCGTGCCCCGCTCGGTGACCATCATGTTGGCGGGCTTGATGTCGCGGTGGATGATGCCGAAGTCGTGCGCCTCCTGGATGCCGTCGAGCATCTGGCAGAAGATGGGGATGGCCGACTCGACCGGGATGACGCCGCGCTGCTGGATGACGTGGTCGAGCGTGACGCCGCGGACGAACTCCAAGACCATGATGAAGCTGTCGCCCTGCCGCATGAAGTTGTAGAGCGTGGCAATGTTCGGGTGGTTGAGCTTGGCGAGCGTGACGGCCTCCGAGCGGAAGCGCTCGACGACCTGCGCCTGGCTCGCCAGCTCGGGGCGGAGGAACTTGATGGCGACCTCGCGCTCCAGCATCATGTCCACCCCGCGGAAGACCTCGCCCATGCCGCCCTCGCCGAGCTTCTGCTCGATCTTATAATTCCCGAAAACTTGTCCGATCATATTGCCTCCAGCTCGCGCGTCGCGCGCATGTTCCCGGCCTCGGCGGCCGCCGTGCCCTCGGGCATGATTGCGATGATGCCCACCGTGATGTTGTCGTGCCCGCCGCGCTCCTTCGCCGTCGCGATCAGGCGCTCGCCCGCGGCGTGGATGTCCGTCAGCTCGGTGAGGACGGCGGCGATCTCGTCTTCGAGGACGAGGTCGTGCAGGCCGTCCGAGCAGAGCAGGTAGCGGTCGCCCTCGCGCACGCGGAAGGGTTCGAGCACCGAGACCTCGACCTCGGGCGTGGTGCCGAGCGCGCGCAGGATGACGTTCTTGTCCTCGTGCGTGCGCGCCTGCTCCTTGGTGATGATGCCGAGCTTCACCATCTCGTTGACCGCCGAGTGGTCTTCCGAGAGCTGGTAGAGCTGCCCGTCGCGCAGCATGTAGAGCCGGCTGTCGCCGACGTGCGCGGCGTAGGCGCGCCCGCCGCAGAGCGCGAGCGCCGTGCAGGTCGTGCCCATGCCCTGCTTGCTCTCGTCCGCGGCGGCGGCCGCGTGGATGCGGCGGTTGGCCTCCTCGACGGCGTGGCGGAGCGCCTTGCCGGGCTCCTCGCGCGTCTCGTAGTAGACGCGGCCGACCACTTCGGCCGCCATCTGGCTGGCGACCTCGCCCGCCGAGTGGCCGCCCATGCCGTCGGCAACGACGACGAGCGTGCCCTTGGCGGCTAAGAGCGCCGGGTCGGCCGGCCGCACCATCCGGCCGGAGTCTTCGTTGATCTCGCGCACGCAGCCCTTGTCAGTCTGGACGCTGGCGTCGATCTCGAACGAAGGCCCCGGGGTCGCCTCGTGCTGGCGCGTCTCGTCGGCCTGAGATGCGGATGCGGACGCCTTCTTTTTACCGAACATGCATGATCCCCTTGTGTGAATAATTCCGCTGACGGAAGGGCGCGCGGTCGTCGCGGCTCACTTCCTGTCCAACTCGTACATGTAAGACTTCCTCTCGGTAACCACGAAATCGACGCGCGCGTCGGCGTAGCCTTCGCGCTTGAGCGTGAGTTGAACTCTCTCGCCGAGCCGCCCGCGCACGGCGTAGGGCGTCGTGCCTATCTTCTCCGCGCCGCGGTACACGTCGGCCTTGCCGTCGTTGACCGTGATGACAACGTCGCGTTCGCCGGTGTCGCGGCTCGCCGCGGGGCTGGGCGCCGCCTTGAGTCCGCGCGCCGTGTTCGAAGTGTTGGCGGCGACGACGACGCCTCCGCCTCCGCCGCCGCCGGCCTCCCCCGAAGACCCGAGGAGCATGAATGCGACGACGCTGATGACGGCGAGCACGGCGACGGCCGCCGCCCCGCCGACGAGGAGCGGCAGGCCGAACGGGCGGCCCTGCTTCTTCTCCTCGACGTACTCGGTCGCGGCCTCGCTCACGTCGGAGCTGACGCCGGGCTTCGAGACCACCGTCGAGAGCTTGCGTGCGTCGGCGAGCAGTTCGCCGGCCGTGCGGTAGCGCTCCAGAGGGTTCTTACGCAGACAGCGCGTGATGACGGCCGCGACCTCGCGCGGCACGCCCGGGTTGACCTGCGCGGGCGGCGCGTACTCGACCCGCCCGATGCGGTCGCAGAGGTCGCCCACGGTCGCGGCGTCGAACGGCATCCGCCCCGTCACCATCTCGTAGAGCAGGACGCCCAAGGCCCAGACATCGCCGCTCGCGTCGGCCGTGCCGCCGCGGATCAGTTCCGGGGCGAGGTACTGGAGCGTGCCGATGACGGAGCCGGCCTGCGTGAGCTGCCGCGAGTCCTGCCCCTTGGCGATGCCGAAGTCGAGGAGCTTGACCTGCCCCGTCGAGCTGATCTTGATGTTGTTGGCCTTGATGTCGCGGTGGATGACGCCGTGGCGGTGGATGTAGTCGATGGCCTCGCAGACCTTCTCGAAGACGTAGACGGTCTCGGAGAGCGGCAGCGGCGCGTTGTAGGCGCTGATGCGCTCGGAGATCGTCTGGCCGTCGACGTACTCCATGATGATGCAGGGCTGCCCGCCGACCTCGCAGAAGTCGTAGAGCGTGGCGACGTTCGGGTGCTGGAGGCTGGCCTGGATGCGCGCCTCGTTGAAGAAGCGCTCGACGAAGCCGCTCGACTGCGTCGCCTGCGTCAACACCTTGACGGCCGCGAGGCGCCCGATCTTCGAGTGCATCGCGCGGTAGACCTCGCCCATCCCGCCCGCGCCGAGGAAGTCCACGATGCGGTACTCGCCGACCGTCTGGTTGGAGTCGAAAATTCGGCCCATAGAAGAAGAGGAGTCAGGAGTCAGAAGTCAGAAGTCAGAATAACAGCTTCGGTGCCGAAATCGGTTCTAACTTCTGTCTCCTGACTCCTGACCCCCGACCACCTGTCTTACTTGCCCATCAGCTCCTTGCCGTAGCGGATGGGGACGGCGAAGGTGACGGCCGTGCGGCCGTCGGAGAGGCCGGCGAAGAAGATGGCGATGACGCGACCCTTGTCGTCGAAGACGGGGCCGCCCGAGTTGCCGCCGCCGGTCGTGTTGATCTGCAACTGGTAGGAGTCGCCGATGACGCTGACCGTTGACTTGTCGGCGCCGGCGCTCCCCTCGGAACTGCGGTAGACGCGCCCGATGTTGCCGACCGTGACGGTCGGGTCGGGAATCTCGACGCCATGATCCGTCGGGTTCAGGGCGTCCTGCGAGCGGACGATGCCGTAGACCGGCGCCGAGATGGCGGGGTAGCCGAGCACGATGGCCGTCTCGCCGGCCGCGATGGAGTCGTAGTTGTCGTTGATCTCGACGGCCGGGACGGTGCCGGGGCTGTCGACCTTGATGAGCGCTACGTCGTGGCGCGGGCTGACGGCCGAGAGCTTGGCCGAGAGCTTGCGCTCCGACTTCGCGAAGAGCACGTCGAGGTGGTCGTTGCGGCCGTCGTACTGGATGCGATCCTGCTTCGACTGCGACGGAATCCACGTGGTCGGCGCGTTCTGCACGACCGCCACCGGCGTCAGCTTGCCGTCGGGGCCGGGCGCGACGAGGATGCCGTTGTCGGCCGAGGGCGGGAACTGGTAGGCCGACTCCCACGCGGCGGCGACGTGGCGGTTCGTCAGGATGAAGCCGTCGGACGAGACGGCGAAGCCCGAGCCGGTGTGGCGGCCGCCGATGCCGACGTTCATGTTGTTCGAGTTATAGGTCAGGTAGGGCTCGATGCGGGCGCTGTCGCCGTCGCCGACCTTGACGTAGAGCGCGACCTTCCGGCCGTTGTAAACGTCGTACTGGTGGTAGACGAGCCCGTTGCCCAACTGCGTGACGAGCTTCCACGCCACGTCGATTTTGACGACGGCCTTGCCGTAGTTGGTGACGACCTCGGAGGCGCGCATCGGCGCGGCGGCCGCCTCGGTCGCCTTCGCCTCGTCGAGCCCCTTCTTGAGCGTATCGACCCGGGACTGAGCCGCCTGCTGGGCCGCCTCCGACGCTCCCCACATGCTGCGCAAAAGGAAGAAGCCGCCGACGCTGCCCCCGATGAGGAAGAGGACGACGACGACGGCGATGACGGCGAGGTAGGTGCGGCTCTGGCTCTTCTTGGCCTGCTGCACGTTCTGGGCGACGATGCGCTCGACCGTGGCCTTGCCGACGCCGTGCGGCGGGGGCGCCGTCTGCGCGGGCGCGGTCGGCGGGAAGGTCGGCTGCTGCTGCGGCGGGCCGCCGGGGACGCGCGTGGCCGGCGCGCCGGGCATGGTCGGGGCCATCGGGCCCGTGGAAGCGACGCGCGTGGCCTTGGTCGAGCCCGCGGGGCGCGGCTCGATCTCGAAGACGAACTCGGGGCCGCCCGGGCCCAGTTGCACCACGTCGCCCGGGTTGACGCGGACGGTGCCCGTGATGCGCTGCCTGTTCACAAACGTCCCGTTGCGGCTGTTCATGTCGGTGACGATGAACTGCGAGGGGTCGTTCGGGTCTTGTGTGATCTTGGCGTGCTGACGCCCGACGAGGTCGTCGCGGTCGGGGTCGTACTTCACCGTTGACGAGGGATCACGCCCGAGGATCAACTCCTTGACGTGGTTGAGCGGGAACTCTTCCACCTGATTGGCCTTCGAGCCGCTAAGGTGCTTGAGAACGATGCGTTCCATTGGTGGTCTCCTTCAGGGTCTAGCTCTGGACGGTCATGCGCCGCCGGGGCGCCGTACGCGGACGGCTTGCTGCGCTTAAACTTAGCTGGCGGCTTCAATCACTCGAAAGGTACGGCGGCGGCGGTCTTGCCTGTGTCGATTGATAACGCGTGAAAAGGGCGCGGACGGGCTCAAACCTTTTCAGGGTTGAAGGGCGCCCCGCGCGGGGCG
Organism: Pyrinomonadaceae bacterium; assembly: GCA_040510435.1. Taxonomy (GTDB): domain Bacteria; phylum Acidobacteriota; class Blastocatellia; order Pyrinomonadales; family Pyrinomonadaceae; genus QHXN01. The sequence goes on from JBEVJD010000282.1 coordinate 12,780, forward strand.
ACGCACGAGGCGGCGGTGGCGAGCGACTTACACGTGCTGTTTCAAGATTTTTACCGCGGGCGGGTAAAGCGAATGCTTGAAAGTCAAATGTGAGCCCGCGCGCCTTCAAACGGCGAAGGGCGGCGGGCGGCGTCGGGGATCGCTCGTCCTGCCTGTGTCACGGCGGCAGATTATACAGCAAAGCCGCGCGTCCGCAAGCCCTGTAAAGCCGTGAACCGTCGACCGTAAACCGTGACGAGAGCGTGAATCGTAAATCGTAAACCGTGACGAGAGAAGGATAGTTCTAAAAGGGCGTTTTTTCTTGTCACGATTTACGGCTCACGCGCCGGGGGCGTCAGCCGCCCGGTGTGGTTGGCCTTCTGGCGGGCGGGGTGGATGACGAGGTTGTCGATGAGGCGGGTCTTCCCGACCTGCGCGGCGAGCGCGATGAGGACGGGGCGGTCTTCGGGGAGCCGGTCGTACTTCTCCATCGTCTCGGCGTCCACGACCCCGACGTATTCGAGCCGCGCCAGGGGCTCGGCCTCCACCTGCGCGCGCACGACCTCGGCCATCCGCCGGGCCGAGCGCTCGCCTTCGAGGTAGACCTCGCGCGCCTGCGAGAGTGCCCGGTAGAGCACGGCGGCGGCCCTGCGCTGCTCGTCGCTGAGGTAGGCGTTGCGCGAGGAGAGGGCGAGCCCCGTCTGCTCGCGCACCGTGGGCAGGACGACGACCTCGATGTCGAAGGCGAGGTCGCGCACGAGCCGCTTGACGACGAGCGTCTGCTGCGCGTCCTTCTGCCCGAAGAAGGCGAAGTCGGGGCGGACGGAGTTGAAGAGGACGGTCAGGACGGTGGCGACGCCACGGAAGTGGCCGGGGCGCGCCGTGCCCTCCATCGACTCGGAGAGCCCCTCGACGGTGACGTAGGTCGAGAAGTTCTTCGGGTAGACCTCCTCGACGGGCGGCGCGAAGATGTAATCGACGTTGTAGTCGGCGAGCTTGGTCGTGTCGCCCGTCAGGTCGCGCGGGTAGCGCGAGAAGTCCTCCGAGGGGCCGAACTGCGCCGGGTTGACGAAGACCGAGACGATGACCACGTCGCACATCCGCCGCGCCTCGCGCACCAGAGAGAGGTGCCCCTCGTGGAGCGCGCCCATCGTCGGCACGAGCCCGATGGTCTTGTCCTCTTCGCGCCGCAGTTTCCTCGCGACGCTCGCCATCCGCTGTCTGCGGTTGATGATTTCCATGTCTTCGTGAGCCGTGAACCGTCAACCGTCAACCGTGACGAGAAGGAATCGCTTTTAACTCGTCACGGTTCACGGTTCACGGTTTACGACGTTTTCTTTTCCTCGTCGCCCGCGTCGCGCCCGAGGCCGAGTTCGGCGGCGGCGTCGGCGGGGAGTGGGTAGGAGTATTCGTCGGAAGGGAAGGCGCCGGAGCGCACGTCGTCGGCGTAAGCCTGGAAAGCCTCGTTCATCGCGGCGCGGAGGTCGGCGTACTGGCGCACGAAGCGCGGGCTCGTCTTGCTGAAGGAGAGGCCGAGCAGGTCGTGCGTGACGAGTATCTGCGCGTCGCAGTCGGCGCCCGCGCCGATGCCGATGGTCGGGATGTGGAGCGCCGCGGTGACCTCGCGCGCGATCTCGCGCGGGACGACTTCGAGGACGACGGCGAAGGCGCCCGCCTCTTCGAGTGCGAGCGCGTCCTCGACGAGCGCGCGCGCCGCGTCGGCCGTCTTCGCCTGCAAACGATAACTGCCGAGCTTGTTCAGGGATTGCGGCGTCAGCCCGAGGTGCCCCATCACGGGAATCTCCTCGGCGGCGAGGCGGCGGACCGTCTCGACGCGCGCGCGGCCGCCTTCGAGCTTGACGGCCTCTGCGCCGCCCTCCTTCACCAGACGGAGCGCCGCGCGGACGGCGTCGTCGGGGCCGGTGTGGTACGTGCCGTAGGGCATGTCAGCGACGAGGAGCGCGCGCTCGACGCCGCGGCGGACGGCGCGCGTGTGGTGCAGCATCTCTTCGAGCGTGACGGGCACCGTCGAGTCGTAGCCGAGCACGACGTTCCCCAGGCTGTCGCCGACGAGGACGATGTCGGTGCCCGCCTCGTCCACGATGCGCGCGGTCGGGTAGTCGTAGGCCGTCAGGCAGACCAGCTTCTCGCCGCGCTCCTTGCTCTGGCGGACGGCGGGCACGGTTACCTTCTCGGGGCGCTGCTGTTTGAGATAGACCATTGTGTGATTGTCCCTCTGTGCTTGCGGGCGGGTCAGTCGGTGCAGACCGGTGCGACGAGGAATCGGGTTGACGGCGGAAATGTTCGGCGGCGCATGTTGTCCGTATCTTACGCTCGCGCTGCTTGAGTCGGCAAATTTGAGAGCGCCAAATTATAGGCAGACCGCACTGAAGGGGCAAGGGAAAAGAA
>JBEVJD010000283.1:0-3099 GCA_040510435.1 Pyrinomonadaceae bacterium
AGAGGGTCGAAGGCCCGCGCCGCTCGCCCATGCCGCCCTGAATGCCGACGACCGACTCCTCGTCCTTGACGAGTCGCTGGTAGAGGCGCGAGCTGTCTCCGTCGAGCAGGAGGTCGGAGCCGAGCGAGAGCGCATAGAAGTCGGGCGTGCGGCGCGCGGGCACCTTCCAGCCGAGCATGATGGCCGGGAGCTGCGCGAACGGGTCGCGGTAAAGCTCGGAACGGGCGGTGACCTCCGCGGGCTCGCTCACGTCCACGGGCGGCGGGGCGGGCTGCGGAGGGATGGAGGCGAAATACTTCTCGACGAGCGCGCGCGCCTCCGCGGAGTCGAAGTCGCCGACGATGGTGACGACGGCGTTGTTCGGCGCGTAGTAGATGCGGAAGAACTCCTGCACGTCCTCGACGGTGGCGGCGTCGAGGTCTTCCATCGAGCCGATGGTCGAGTGCGCGTTGCGGGGGTTGCGGTAGACAAGCTCGTTCAGGCGCAGGAAGGCGCTCGAATAGGGGCGGTTGTCGTAGGAGAGCCGCTTCTCCTCCTTGACGGCGTCGCGCTGGTTGTCGAGGTTCTCCTGGGTGACCTTAAGCGAGCGCATGCGGTCTGATTCGAGCCAGAGCGCGAGCGGGAGTTGGCTCGACGGCAGCGTCTCGAAGTAGTTGGTGCGCTCGCTGGAGGTCGTGCCGTTCATCGTGCCGCCGTTGTTGAAGACGTACTGGAAGTGGCCGGCCTTCGGCACGTTCTCCGAGCCCTGAAACATCATGTGCTCGAAGAGGTGCGCGAAGCCCGTCCGCCCCTCGCGCTCGTTGCGCGACCCCACGTCATAGTAGACGGCGACCGAGACGACCGGCACGGAATGGTCTTCGCTCAAGACGACCCGCAGGCCATTCCCCAAAGTGTACAGCTCGATGGGAGCCTGCGGCAGCGTGACAGTGGACAAGCAAACCTCCAAAAGGGTTCTGGGTGTTAGGTGTTAGGTGTTGGGTAAAAGTCGGGTCTTCCCCAACACCCAAAACCCGGAACCCAACACCCTTACTCCGGCTTAGTAATCATCCCGCGTAGCTCGGCGCGCAGGCGCTCGATCTCGGAGAGCTTCAAGGAGACGCGCTCGAAGAGCGGGGACTGCGCCTTGATGCCCTCGTCGATGAGGAAGGCGGCGGCGTCGGCGCGGCTGCGGAAGACGCCGGCCTGCACCAACTGCTCCAGCCGCTCCTGCGCCTCGTGCGAGACTTTGACGGCGACGACGTAATCGTCCTTGGCCGAGAGCGCGCGCTCGACCGTGCGACTGATGTCGCGGCCGATGGAGGCCAGCGACTCGGGGATGCGCGAGGCGATGTCGCGCACCGACGACGAGACCTGCGCGCGCTCGCCGTGCCCATGATCCTCGTCGTGCTCGGGGAGCATCAGGTCGTCAATGGGGTCTAAGATTTCGGGCTCTCTCGGGTCGTTCGGGCTGCTCATAATGCTGCTCAACACCTCCTCTTCGCGGGGCGGTCGTGACCACTGCCGGAGTCCGCCCGCGGACTGGCCCCCGGGGGGCCGTCATTCGCTGTTTTGCTGTCGGCAAACTGCTTGAGGGCATTCTAAGGGGGGGCGTCCGCGGGCGCAAGGCGGTGCGGAGACGGGAGGCGGAGGGAAGGGGTGACGGGTAACATGAGCGGAGGTCGGCCCGTCATTTCTCTCCCAGTCTCCCAGTCTCCCCGTCATCCCGCCTCCCCATCCCTCCGAGGGTTGCAACCTTGCCGGCCGCGGACTCATCAATTACACTACACCGACCTGCCTCGGAACGGGCGGAGTCACAGCTTGGATTTATGCGCCGTGCTATGGCCGCCCGGCGTCCCTTCGAATCTTGGGTTTTAACTGAGGGTCTGTCTCCGTGAAAAAGAGAATTTCTACCGCGCTTGCGACGCTCCTCTTGCTCGCCGTCTCGCTCCCGGCCTTCGTCATCGCGCAGCAGAGCGGCGCGCAGCCGCCGGCCGCGCCCGGCGCGCGCCGAACGCCCGCGCCCGCCGACGGCGGCACGGCCGCATCGCCCAACTCGCGCACGCGCCGCCCGCGCCCATCGGACGCCACCGAGGGGCTCGAAGCCGACGTGGCCGAGGCGCTGACCGTCATCCAGGACAACCACGTCGACGGCAGCAAGGTGAAGTACGATGAGGTCTTCAAGTCCTCCATCATCGGCATGCTGCGCACGCTCGACCCGCACTCGAACTTCTACGACGCGAAGGAGTTCGAGGAGCAGCGCGCCGACTGGCGCTCAGAATACTACGGCATCGGCGCGACCATCGGCGACCGCAGACTGGCGGGCAGCGTTGACACATACATCCTCGCCACCTTCGAATCGACGCCGGCCTTCCGCGCCGGCCTCCGCTTCGGCGACAAGATCACCGAGATCGACGGCAAGCCGGTCAAGGGCAAGGCATCGGGCGAGGTGCGCGACATGCTGCGCGGCCCGCGCGGGACGGCCGTGCGCGTGACGGTCGAGCGCGCCTCGAACGGCCAGAAGGATACGGTCGAGATTACGCGCGACGCCGTCCCGCAGCCGACCGTGCCGGACGCCTACTTCATCAAGCCCGGCGTCGGCTACATCGACATGACCCGCGGCTTCAACTACACGACGGCCGAGGAGTTCATCCTGGCGCTCAAGTACCTCCGCGAGCACGGGATGCAGGGGCTGGTGGTTGACCTGCGCAACAACGGCGGCGGCATCCTCGACCAGGCCAAGACGGTGGCCGAGCAGTTCCTCCCGCAGGGCCAGACCATCCTGACGCAGAAGGGTCGCGGCACGCGCGGCATGCAGCGCGAGCTGGTCTCCGACAACCGCAGACCCGACGCGACGGCGCTCGTCGTCCTCGTCAACCGCGGCACTGCCTCGGCCAGCGAGATCGTCGCGGGCGCGTGGCAGGATCACGACCGCGCCATCATCGTCGGCGAGACTTCGTTCGGCAAGGGGCTCGTCCAGTCCATCATGCCGCTGGAGTACGGCACGGCGTTGACGCTGACGACCTCGAAGTACTACACGCCTTCGGGCCGGCTCATCCAGCGCGACTACTCGAACCAGAGCTACTACGACTACATCTACGGCCGCGTCAACGGCACGCAGGA
>JBEVJD010000284.1:0-17273 GCA_040510435.1 Pyrinomonadaceae bacterium
AGTCGTCTATGTCGCAGAAGAGGGGTAGAATGTCCACGAGAGAACTCCTTACGGCGAACGGGATGTAGTTTTGGTCAACCACATCTTACCGCTCGGGGTTCTCTTTTCAATTTCTTACGTCGAACTCACGTTACGTCGTAAGAGTAGACAGTAGTCAGTAGCCAGCAGTAAGACAAAGCGGCGCGCCCGGCCCGAAGGCTGAGGACGCGCCGCCTCTTTTTCTACTGTCTACTGTCTACTGTCTACTTACTTGTTGAGCGAGGCGATGTCGATGACGAAGCGGTAGCGCACATCACCTTTGACGGTGCGTTCGTAAGCCTCTTCGATCTTCTGAATCGGGATGAGCTCGATGTCGGAGGAGAGGCCCTTCTCGGCGCAGTAGTCGAGCATCTCCTGCGTCTCGCGGATGCCGCCGATCATGGAGCCGGCGAGCGAGCGGCCGTTGGTGATGAGCGAGAAGGCGGCGGCCTCCAGGGGCTTCTCCGGCGCGCCGACGAGCGCGAGCGCGCCCTCGCGCCGCAGAAGATTCAGGTACAGATTGATGTCGTGATTCGCCGAGACGCAGTCGAGGATGAAGTCGTACTTGCCCGCGAGCGCGTCCGACCAACCCGGCTCGCGCGTGACGACGAAATCGTCCGCGCCAAGTCGGCGCGCGTCCTGCTCCTTGTCGGGGGACGTGCTGAAGACCGTCACGCGCGCGCCCATCGAGGCCGCGAGCTTCACGCCCATGTGCCCGAGGCCGCCGAGGCCCACGACGCCCACCCTCTGACCTTCACTGACCTTGAAGCGGCGCAGCGGCGAGTAGGTCGTAATCCCGGCGCAGAGCAGCGGCGCGGCGTTGGCGAGCGGCAGCGCGTCGGGGATGCGCAGCGTGTAGTCCTCGTCCACGACGATGCTCGTCGAGTAGCCGCCGTAGGTCGGCGTCTTCTCGTCCATCTCGGTGCCGTTGTAGGTCGAGGCGAGGTGGTTCTCGCAGTACTGTTCCTCGCCGTCGCGGCAGTTGCGGCACGTGCGGCACGAGTCCACGAAGCAGCCGACGCCCGCGGGGTCGCCCTCCTTGAACTTCGACACCTCCGAGCCTACGCGCGCGACGCGGCCGACGATCTCGTGGCCGGGCACCATCGGGTAGATGGAGTTGCCCCACTCGTCGCGCACCTGGTGAATGTCGGAGTGGCAGACGCCGCAGTATTGAATGTCGATGAGCACGTCGCGCGCGCCCACGTCGCGGCGGTCGAACGAGAAGGGCTCAAGCGTCGCGGCCGCGTTCGGCGCGGCGTATCCGTTCGTCTTAATCATGTTTGGTTCCCTCAAAAAGTTCAGCCCGCTCCTCGGCGGGCGTGTCTGACCGTAAGTTTCTACGGATGTAGTGTTGACGGTGCTTCGTATTCTACACGCTTCCGCCCGCGTGTTCTTCGCGGGAGTGTGGCGCGCGCCTCACGACACGTTGGCGGCCGCCGCGGCGCGCAGGGACGCGACGACCTCGAAGGAGCGCAAACGCGCCGCGTGGTCGTAGATTTGCGAGGTCAGCATCAATTCGTCGGCGCGCGTCAGCCCGGCGAACGCTTCGAGCCCGGCGCGCACGGTCTCGCGGGAGCCGACGACCGAGTAGCGGAGCGCGTGTTGGATGCCGGCCATCTCCATTTCAGACGCGAAGCCTTCGAGCGTCTCGATGGGCGGCGGGAGCTTGCCGGGCCGGCCGCGGCGCAGATTGATGAAAGCCTGTTGGAGCGAGGTGAAGAGTCGGCGCGCCTCCTCGTCCGTCTCGGCCGCGATGACGTTGAGACACGCCAGCGCGTAAGGCTCTTTCAAGTCGTCGGAGGGGCGGAAGCTCTCGCGGTAGACTTCGAGCGCGTGCAGCAGGTAGTCGGGGGCGAAGTGCGAGGCGAAGGCGAAGGGCAGCCCCATCTCGGCCGCGAGCCGCGCGCTGTAGAGGCTCGACCCCAAAAGCCACAGCGGCACGCGCAGTCCTTCGCCGGGGACGGCGCGCACCAACTGTCCGGGGCGCGCGGGCTCGAAGTAGGCGCGCAGCTCGGCCACGTCGCGCGGGAAGTCTTCGGCGGCGGCCGCGAAGTTCCGGCGCAGCGCGCGCATCGTGAGCTGGTCGGTGCCGGGCGCGCGGCCGAGCCCGAGGTCGATGCGGCCGGGGTGGAGCGCTGCGAGCGTGCCGAACTGCTCGGCGACGACGAGCGGCGAATGGTTCGGCAGCATCACGCCGCCCGAGCCGACGCGGATCGTCTTCGTGCCCCCGGCGACGTGGCCGATGAGCACGGCGGTCGCGGAGCTGGCGATGCCCTCCATGTTGTGATGCTCGGCCAGCCAGAAGCGAAAGTAGCCGAGCGACTCCGCGTGCCGCGCCAGCTCCAAAGTGTTGCGGAAGGAGTCGGCCACGCCCGAGCCCTCGGGCACGGGCGCGAGGTCGAGGACGGAGAAAGGTATGCGGTTTAAGTCACTCATCTTCGCTTGCACCTACCAAAGTTTTTCGACACAGAGACACAGAAACACAGCTTAAAACCTGAAAGCTGTGTCTCTGTGTCTCTGCGGTGATATTTTCTTGCTCTAGACCCGATTAAGTATTAAACGGTGCGCCCGGCGCGAACTTACAGCAATTCCACCTCATCGCCAACCGAGACGCGCCCCTCGGACTCGACGCTGGCGTAGAGGCCGAGGCTCTGACCCGCCTCTTTGACTATCGTGCGCAGGACGCGCGGGTCTTTGGGGAGACTGGCCTGCGCCTGGATGGTCATGCTGCAACGCGGCGTGGGCATCTCGCACTTGAGGCGGAGGCCGCCGACGCTCAGAGTGCGCCCGCCCCAGCCGGATTCGACTAAGCCTTCGACACCCTCCGCGGTCTCAATCAAAAAGTTCGGGCGGAAGCGGCGCACGTCCCAAGCGGTGTCGGGCGCGTGGCGCGCGAGCGCCGAGAGCGAGGCGGTCGTAAGCAGATGGACGGAGAAGGCGTCGAAGTATGTGCCGGGCGGCGAGGTGAACTCGAAGATTTCGGCGGGGAGCGCGGAGAGGTCGGGCATGGGCTCGCCCGGTTCGCGGCCGAAGTCCTCGCGCAGTTCCCTGTCTCGCCCGGTGAGCCGCATCGCGCCGAGCGCGAGTCGCCGGAAGTTGCGCGAGCGGCTGAAGAAACCCACGACCCGCGCCGCAGGGATAGCGCGCCGGTAGTGCGCGCGGTCGCTCGCGGGGCGCAGCGGCCAGAGCGTGACCCTGCGGCCGACCAGTTCAGATAAAAGCTCGTTCACGTCCGCGGCGTCGGTCGCGGTCTCGGTGCCGCCGGGGAGTGTGATGTCCGCGTGGGTCGGCGCGCCTTCGGCCTCGGGCTCGGCGCGGTAGCGCGCCTCGCAGAGCATGAGCTTCGGGTTTATCTTCGCGCCGCGAATCTCGCCCGCCTTCTCGTCGCGCAGCGCCCACCCGCGGTCGCCCCACAGCCCGCGCGCGCCGACGCCCGCGGCCTCGATTCTCTCGCCCGCCATCGACTTCAGAGGGTAACGCCAGACCTCTTTGACTCTTCCAACGAACATGCTTCAGACCCTCAAAGTGTCTGCGCGCCAGCCCTTGACGGCGCGCTTGATGTCGTCGGGTTTCGTGAGCCTGCCCGCGAGCACTTCGCGGACGAGCCCTTCCAGCTCCTCGTCCGGCGCGAAGCGCAGCGCGACGGTCTGCGCGGTCGTGAGCGACGCGGCGCGCGCGGCGAGCTCTTCCGGCAGGAGCTGGTAGTAACGCAGGCTCTCTTCGAGCCGGATGATTCTGTCCTGCGCCTTCAGAGGGTACGTGCGGACGAGCGCGCCCAGCACCGCCAGCGCGAGCGAGACGACGAGCCACCAACCCCTATCCAGATTAGGGTCGCGCACCAACTGGACGAGGGCCACGATGACGTTCGTCAACAGCACGGGGGCCAAAAAGAAGTGGTAGGCCGCGTGCCAGCGCGTGTGGTTCTCGTAAGTCTGGGGGCTTTCGTCCACGTTCGTCTCTCCTTAGAGGTTGGTCGGCACGGGGGGCGCGGAGACGGCCTTCGGCGGCTCGGGCGTGAAGTCCTCGCCGGGGTTGATGAACTGGTTGCGCTCGAAGCGGTACTGCTTGTCGTAGAGCTGCCGGTAGCGCCCGCCGGCCGCGAGCAGTTCCTCGTGCGTGCCGCGCTCGACGATCTGCCCCTCTTCGAGGACGAGTATCTGGTCGGCGCTGCGGATGGTCGAGAGGCGGTGCGCGATGACGAAGGTCGTCCGCCCGCGCCGCAGAGTCTGGAGCCCGTCCTGTATCAACGCCTCGCTCTCGCTGTCGAGGCTCGACGTGGCCTCATCAAGAATGAGTATCTTCGGCTCGGCCAGAATCGCGCGCGCGATGGCGACGCGCTGCCGCTGCCCGCCCGAGAGCTTGACGCCGCGCTCGCCGACGACGGTATCGTAGCCTTCGGCGAAGCCGCGGACGAACTCGTCGCAGTGCGCGACGCGCGCGGCGGCCTCTACTTCTGCGCGCGTCGCGTGCGGGTTCGAGAAGGCGATGTTGTCGGCGACGGGGCCGTCGAAGAGGAAGTTGTCCTGTAGGACGGCGCCCAGTTGCTCTCTGTAATCCCTGAGTCGGACGGTCGCGAGGTCGCGGCCGTCAACCAGCACGCGCCCCGCGAGCGGGCGGTTGAAGGCCATCACGAGGCCGATGAGCGTGCTCTTCCCCGAGCCCGACGAGCCGACGAGCGCGGTCGTCGTCCCCGCGGGTGCGCGGAAACTGACGCCGCGCAGAACGGGCGCGCCCTCCTCGTACTCGAAGGTCACGTCCTCGAAAGCGATCTCGCCCCTGACTTCACTCAAAGGCGCACGCCCCTCCTCGCCCTCGTCCTCGGTCGCCATGCGCTTAATCTCGCGGATGCGGTCGAGGCCGGCGAAGGCTTCCGTGATCTGCGTCCCGATGGCCGCGATCTCGACGAGCGGCGCGGCGACGAGCGCAGTGAAGAAGATGTACATGAAGAAGTCGCCGAGCGTCATCTCGCCCGCGAGCACGGCGCGCCCGCCGACGAGCGTCAGGATGCAGCCGATGCCGCCGACGATGACGGTCGAGAAGGCCGTCACGCCCGAGACGCCCGTCATCGAGCGCGCCACGTTGCGGAACAAACGGTGCGCGCCGCGCGCGAACGTCAAAGTCTCGCGCCGCTCGGCCGAGTACGCCTTCACGATGCGTATGCCGCCGAGGGATTCGGTGAGCCGCCCCGTCACCTCGGCGTGTATCTGCCCGCGCTCGCGGAAGAGGGGCCGCAGCCGCGTGAAGGCCAGCGACATCACCGCCCCGAAGATCGCGAGCGCGACGAGCGTGATTAAGGTCAGGTGCCAGTTGAGATAGAAGAGCACGCAGAGCGCGATGATTGAGGTGATGACCCCGCCGATCAACTGCACGAGCCCCGTGCCGACGAGGTTGCGGATGCCCTCCGCGTCGTTCATCACGCGCGAGATGAGGACGCCGGTCTGCGTCGAGTCGAAGAAGCGGATGGGGAGGCGCGCGACGTGCGCCTGCACGCTCTTGCGCATGTCGGTGATGGCGCGCTGCGCGGCGACGCCCAAGACCTGCGAGATGGCGAACGACGTGACGGCCTGCACCACTGTCGCCGCGCCCGCCGCGAGCGCGATGGTCATGAGCAGTTCGCTCCGCTGCTTGATGATGACCTCGTCAACCAGATACTTCGAGCTGGCCGGCAGCACCAGCCCGACCAGACGGTTGACGAGCATCAGCACCATGCCCAACGCCAGACGCGAGCGGTGCGCCCACACCAGTTCCCTCGCGTCGCGCCACGCCTGCGAGAGCGAAATCTTTTTCTTCTTCTTCTCTTCTACCATCCGGGTATTGACTCTGATATTAACCACAGAGACACAGCTTGGACACGGCTTAATGCTTTGAGCTGTGCCTCTGTGTCTCTGTGATTAACCCTCTCTCGCTTAAGGCTTCGCGAGCAGCCGGGCGATCTCGCGCCAGGTGACGAGCTTGACGTTGTGCTCTTTAAGCAACTTGCGGAACCCGCTCCCGGTGACGAAGTCGAAGTCGCGCTGCCGCCAGGCCGCGCCCCAGTTGGGGTGGTCGAGCGCGACGGCGCGCATCTCCTCGTCGTCGTAGGCGAGGTGGACGATCAACTGCGTGACGCCCGGCTTCAAGTCCTCGATCAGCCCCGCGTAGTGCTCCGCCCAGCGCGCGGGCTGAACCGATGGGTCAACGTCGATGACGCGATCCACGACGATGCCGTCCGCGCCCAGCACTTCGGGCAGGAACGGCCAGCGCGCGAACCACTCGCGCGAGACGAGCGCGGGCAGTCGCTCCTCGCGCGCCACGCGCAGGAACATCTCGAAGAGCGGGCGCGTCTGGTGGAGCGTGCGCATGTGCGCGTCGAGGTGCGTCGGTCTGATGCCGAAGGCGCGCGCCCGCTCGATCTGCGCGCGCACCTCAGCCTCGGCCTCGCGCACGTCGATGTGCGAGGCGGCCACGTCCTCGGTCATGTACAGGTAACCGTCCGGCGCGTAGAGCGAGGGCGCGCGCTCCTTCGAGAGGACGCCGCCCCAGCGGTAAGTCTTCCACTCGCTCGTGAGCGTCAGGTGCAGGCCGAGGTCTGCGTCGGGGTGCTGGCGCGCGTAAGCCGCCGCCTCCGGCAGCCACGGGCACGGCACCATGATGCTCGCGGAGTTGAGGAGGCCGGTCTCGAACGCCTTGAACGTCGCGGCGTTGACGGAGTGCGCCGCGCCGAGGTCGTCGGCGTGGACGATTAAAAGTTTCGCGTCCGCCGGGTGCCCGAGCCGCGCGGCCAGCGGCTTCACCTCGACGGGCGCCTGCGCCGCCGCGCGGCACGCACAGAGGTGCGCCAGCACGAGCGCCAGCAGGAAGGTCGGGAGTCTCACTCTCATGCGGATTCCGGCGCAGACTCTTCCGAGGCATCTTCCAAAGAACCTTCGCCCGGCTTCTTCAATTTGAGCACGACGGAGTTGATGCAGTAGCGCAGGCCCGTCGGGCGCGGGCCGTCGTCGAAGACGTGGCCGAGGTGCGCGTCGCAGGTGCCGCACATCACCTCGGTGCGCACCATGCCGTGGCTCGTGTCAACCTCGGTGCGGACATTGTCGCCCTCCTTCGGCTCGTAGAAACTGGGCCAGCCGCAGCCCGAGTCGAACTTCGCGTCCGACGTGAACAGCTCCGCGCCGCAGGCCGCGCAGAGGTACACGCCGGCGTCCTTGTTCCGGTAGTACTCGCCCGTGAACGGCCGCTCCGTGCCCTTCTGCCGCGCGACGCGGTACTGCTCGGGCGTGAGCGCCTGCCGCCACTCCTCTTCCGTCTTGACTACTTTCTCTTTCAACCCGTCTTTCCTTTCCCGCCGCGCCCCTTGCGCGGCCGTCTCTGCCTGGGCGCCGGCTCCGCCTTCGCGGGGGCGGCCGTAGCGCCCGCGTCCTGTTTGGCCGCGGCCGTGTCCACGATGCTGAGCGTGCTCGGGCCGCCCCGGTCGATGCGCACGACCACGCTGAAGCCGCGGCAGTCGAGCACGCGCGCGTGCTTCTCCGCGTCGGCCGCGGGCTCGCCCCACGCGTCAGAGGGGACTGCAAGCCGCTTCGAAGCCTCCGCCGAGAACTCCGTCACCTCGCGCCAGGGCACGGGCTGGCGGTAGCGCACGTCTATGCGGTGGAGCGTGCCGCCGATGAAGGTGAGGAGGAGTTCGGCCACGTCCTTGAACTGCTCGCGCCTGATGCTCAACTCCAAGCCACCGAGCGACGCGACGAAGGGCTTCGACGAATCATTCGCGCCCTGCACACCCTTCTGCAAGTCTTCCGCGCCGGGGAACATCCGCGCCACCTCCGCGAGCTTCGCGCCGAGCATCACGCCGCCGTAGTCGGGCGCGAGGGCGCGCTCCAGACGGCAGGGCTCGCCCTGCGCCGCGGCGGCCGCGGGGCAGCACAGCAGCAACGCGGCGGGGAGGAGAATGTTGACGAGGCGTCTCTTCATCTTTCGGCCGGCCGTGCCGTCAATCCTTAATCTGTTCCGGGAAGTCTGAGAGGTCTATGTCGTCGCCGCCCGCGCTCGCGGAGGCGATGAACGACGGGAGCGGCTTCTCGATTCTCCCCTGCCTGAGCAGGCGCGCGACCTCCGCGTGCCCCTTGCGCTCGGCGATCATCAGCGCCGTCCACCCCGTGGCGTTCTGCGCGTCCGCGTACGCGCCGCGGCGCAGCAGCGCGGCGACGACCTGCGGGCGGTCGTTGAGCGCGGCGATCATCAGCGCCGTCCACTCGTCGCGCAGCAGCACGTTCGGGTCAACGCCCGAGTCCAAAAGCTCGTTGAGCCCGGCGAGGTCGCCGTCGCGCGACGCGATGAAGAGCCGCGCGTTGCGCAGGAGGGCGGCGAGCGCGGCGTGCCCGCGCGCCTGCGCGAGGTCGGCGGCCGACTTGTTGTTGCGGTTGCGCACGTCCACCTGCGCCCCCGCGTCTATCAGTTCCTCGGCTACGTGCTGGTGGCCGGCGCCCGCGGCGTACATCAGCGCCGTCTGGCCGAAGGCGTCGCGCGCGTTCGCGTCGGCGCCCCCGCGCAGCAGCGCCTCGACGCGCGAGAGGTCGCCGCGCGAGGCCGCGACCATCAGGTCGTTGATGCCGTTGTTGTTGTTGTCACTGTCGCGCGCGCTCATCGTTAAGGGGTGGATTGTAACACCCCGCTTCGGGGCGCTGCGAGCGTGTGACTCCGGCCGCGCTTTACTCGCGCGACGCGCCCACGTAACATGCCTGTCGCACGCCGAAACATTCAAACCGCAGACAGCTTACGGAGGAGACCATGCACCTCGTCGCCGGTAGCCGACTCTTCTGCGCGCTCGCGCTCGCCTGCGCGTTCGCCCTGCACACGTTCGCGCCCCGCGCCTCGGCCCAGCAAAAGTCGGACGGCGACTATGCGGCCAAGATCAGGGAGTACACGACCGAGAAGTACTTCCTGACCGAACTGGTAGACCACCTGCCCGCCTCCGACCGCGTGCCCGCGCCCGACAAGGTGCTCGGCTACGTCGTCGGCACGCCCGGCAAGCTCACGCACACGAAGGACATTCACCGCTACTTCCGCGAGCTTGAGCGCACGAGCCCGCGCGTCAAGGTCTTCAACGCGCCCGAGAAGAGCGAGGAGGGGCGCGAGCAAATCCTCGTCGCCGTCGGCGACGAGGCGGCAATCGCGCGCCTCAATCGTTACAAGGAGATCACCGCACGCCTCGCAGACCCGCGCGGGCTGGGCGATGCCGAAGCCCAAAAACTCATCGGCGAGGGCAAGGTCTTCTACTGGGCTTCGGGCTCGATCCACTCGCCCGAGACCGGCTCGCCCGAGATGCTGATGGAGATGGCCTACCGCCTCGCCGTCGGCGAGTCTCCGTTCATCAAAGACATACGCAAGAACGTCGTCGTGCTCATCACGCCGGTCTTAGAAGTTGACGGCCGCGACAAGATGGTTGACCTCTACAACTACCGCAAGGCCAACCCCGACAAGGCCGTGCCGCCGCTCGTCTACTGGGGCAAGTACGTCGCGCACGACAACAACCGCGATGGGCTCGGCATGGCGCTCGCGCTCACGCGCAACATGATGAAGACCTTCCTCGAATGGCACCCGGCCATCCTCCACGACCTGCACGAGTCCGTGCCGTTCCTCTACACCTCGACGGGGACGGGCCCGTACAACGCGTGGCTCGACCCGATAGTCATCGACGAGTGGCAGATACTCGCCTACCACGAGATCGAGGAGATGACGAAGCGCGGTGTGCCCGGCGTGTGGACGCACGGCTTCTACGACGGCTGGGCGCCCAACTACATGTTCTACGTCGCCAACGGCCACAACGCGGTGGGGCGTTTCTACGAGACGTTCGGCAACGCGGGCGCCGACACGCTCGACCGGACGGTGACGGCGCAGGCGCAGCGCGACTGGTACCGGCCGAACCCGCCGCTACCGCGCGTGAAGTGGTCGCTCCGGAACAACGTCAACATGCAGCAGTCGGCGCTCCTCTTCGCCATGCACTTCGTCTCGAACAACAAGGAGCGCTTCCTCCAGAACTTTTATCTCAAGAGCAAGCGCTCGGTGGCGAAGGCGACCAACGAGGGGCCGGCCGCGTACGTGCTGCCCGCGAGCGACCCGCGCCCCGTCGAGGCCGCCGACGCCGTCAACCTCCTGCGCCTGATGGGCGTCGAGGTGCACGCGGCGAAGAACGATTTCTCAATCGGCGAGCAGAAGTTCACGGCGGGCTCTTACGTCGTGAGGATGGATCAGCCCTACTCGCGCATGGCCGACATGCTGCTCGACACGCAGTTCTATAACGTCAGCGACCCGCGCCCCTACGACGACACGGGCTGGACGCTCGGCGCGATGCGCAACGTCAAGACCGTGCGCGTGACCGACCGGTCTGTCCTGCAAGTGCCGATGACCCTGCTCACGTCGGACGCCGCGGTGCGCGGGCGCGTCGTGGGTTCGGGCCCGAACTTCGTCATCAACCACAACACAGACAACACGCTCGCCACGCTCCGCTTCCGTTTGAGCGACGTGAAGATGAGCGCCGCCGAAGAGTCTTTTAAAGTCGGCGAACGCCAGTTCAACGCCGGCTCCTTCGTCATCAGGAGCGAGGGCAACCCTGCCGATTTACGCCAGAGGTTGGAGGCGGCCGTCACCGAACTCGGGCTGACGGCGCACGCGTTCGCGCAGCCGCCCGCCGTGAAGACGCACGAGATGTCTGTGCCGCGCATCGCCATCGTCCACAGTTGGATTAACACGCAGAACGAGGGCTGGTATCGCATCGAGTTCGACCGTTACAAGATTCCTTACACGTACATCTCCGACCACGTCCTGCGCGACACGGCGAATCTGCGCGAGCGCTTCGACGTGATTATCTACCCGCCGGTGGGCGGCGCGGCGCAGCAGGTCGTGGGCGGCCTCCCGATGCGCGGCGAGCCGATTCCGTGGAAGCAGTCCGCGCTGACGCCGAACTTCGGCACGTCGCCCGACCAGACCGACGATATGCGCGGCGGGATGGGGCTGGCGGGGCTGGGCAACCTGCAAAGGTTCGTCGAGGAGGGCGGACTCTTCGTCGCGGTGACGAGCAACGCGCGCATCCCCATCGACTACGGCCTGGTCTCGGGCGTCGCGGTGCGCGAGACGCCGCAGTTGCAGGCGCGCGGCTCCATCTACAACGCGACCTTCGCCGACCGGCGCAGCCCCATCGCCTACGGCTACGACCAGACGCTTCCCATCTACTTCAACCAGGCGCCTATCTTCCAGGTCGCCGCGGGCGACGGAGGAGGCGGCGGAGGAGCACCGGGCGGGGGCGGCGCGGGCGTCCGGCCTTCGGGGCGTGGGACGCTGACAGACCCGGACGTGATTCAGGCGATGCCGCAGGCCGCGCCCGCGCCACGCCGTACGCCCGCGCGCCCCGGCGAAGAGCAGCCGCTCACGGACGAGCAGCGGCAGCAGCAGCGGAGCCCCTTCTTTGTGCCTCCCGCGCAGCGCCCGCGCGTGGTGCTGCGCTTCGCGCAGGACGAGAAGAATCTGCTGGTGAGCGGGATGCTCGCGGGCGGGTCGGAGCTTGCGAACGCGCCGGCCGTCGTGGACGTGCCCCTGGGCAGAGGCCACGTCCTGCTCTTCGCCACCAACCCGATGTGGCGACACCAGACGCAGGGCGCCTTCTTCCTCCTCTTCAACGCCGCGCTCAACTACGACTCGCTCGGGGTCGGCCGCGCCCCCGAAGCCGCGCCCGCGCGCGGGGCGTCGGGCGAAGAGGAGTATGAGCAGTAGACAGTAGTCAGTAGTCAGTAGTCAGTAGGAAGACAACGCGGCGCGTCCGGCCCGCAGGCTGACGGCGCGCCGCCTGTTTTTCTCCTGACTACGGACTACGGACTACTGTCTACTGTCTACTGTCTACTTGCTTTCACTTCACCGTCACCGGGATGGTCTGCGAGCCGCAGGGCGTGGAGAAGCGCACGGTGTAGAGACCGGGTCTGCGGCCGACCGACCTCACGGAGTATCTCAACCAGCCTTTGTCACCGCTGGCCGGGCCTTCATAGATGACCGCAAGCTCCGACCGGTCGGGCGTGCTCACGTTGATGCGTACCCCCACGCCCGGCCCGCCGAGGATGAGCGGCGCCGCGCCGCCCACGCGGACGCCGAGCGAGGACGCGCTCGCGTACGGCACGCAAGGGCCGGGTGGAGGCTGTGCCCCGCCGGCCGCCGGCCTCTCCCCGACCTGCGCCGCGCCGCGTTCGACGTTCACACGCGCGGCGGCGCGCCCGCCCGCCTTCGGCAGCGGACTAACTTCCCACGCCACGGGGCGCGAGGGGTCAGGGGTCGGCGCGGCGACGACCTCGGAGGCAGTCGCGCCGTGTGGTTCGGCAATCGCGTTGGCGATTTCGTCGGTTCGGGTCGGCACGGCGGCGGCAGCGTCCGGCACCGCCGCGTGCGCCGCGCCTGCCGGCGCGAGCGAATCTGTTCCCGGCCTCACCTCGTCCGCCTCGCCCGACTTGTCGGCAGGCGCGCGCGCAGGAGTCGCTTCGCCTACCGGAGAGGTTTCGCAGCCGTCGCAGGGTGACGGTAGCACCGTGGTCGCGGGGGGCGCCGGGGGCGCGGAGGCGCGCGCGTCGGGCAGCAGGAGTGACGGCCGGGGCGCGCCGGCCGACGGGGTCGGGGTCATGCGCACGTTGATCCACACGCCGAAGACGCCGCCGAGCGTCACCGCGACCAAGACCGCACAGGCGAGCGTGACGCCCTCCGAACGGCGGCGCGCGCCCGCGGCCGGAGCGTCCACGGCCGGGTCGAAGACCCTCTTACTCAATTTCTCACCGTCCCTCATAAGTCCTAATCCTCCAGAAGCCCCCCGCGGAAGAGCGACCGGCCGCCGAGCGAAACGCGGAAGCCGTAGACGGCGAGCGCGAGCGAGATGACGAGGGCCGGCAGAAAGTCCCCCGCATACCACGCCGAGAACTCGGACGTGATCGGGTAAAAGATGTTCAGGTGGAGGAAGAACGTCGCCGAGATGAGCGCCAGCAGCCCGTAGCGGTACAAGACCCAGACGACCATGAAGGCCGCCGCCGCGGCGAACGGCGCGCCGGGCAGTTCGCTCGTCAGGCTGAGAGCCAGCGCCGCGAGCGCCCAGAGGCCGAGCGCGGCGAGGCGCTCGCTACGCAGGATGATGTAGAACAGGAGCAGGAGGAAGAGCAGGATGAAAGGCTGAAGGAGGCTGGCGTAAATCTGATGCGTCATGCCGTACGCGAATGAGCGCACCCCGAGCAGTTGCGTCGCGGGGAAGTCGAACCAGGGCTCGCGCGGCGGGTAGCCCAGCCAGCGCGGGACGAGGTCGGCGAGGAAGAAGTTGCACAGGATGATGCCGACGCCGAAGACCGCGCCGACGAGCAGGTCGCGCCCGACGAGCGGGTCGCGGAAGTCGCCGGCCAGAAGCCTGCTCCAGGAGACGATGCGCCCCGGCCAGCGCCGCCTGACGAACGGCTCGAACGCGAGGTAGACGACCCAGAAGAAGCACGAGAGGAAGAGCGTCCCACGCACCTCGGAGATGAAGTTGGACGCCTCCTCCTCGGTCGCCACGTGGTGCGCCGAGAAGACCCAGCCGAGGATGAACACGGAGAAGACGAACGCGGCCAGGCGGAACGCCCCCTTGCGGTCGCCGCGCCCGAGCCGCAGATTCCTCCACGCCAGCAGCACGCCGCCGACGATGGCGATGAAGAAGACCGAGAGCAGCAGGATGCCGAGGGCGCGCTCCCTCGTGCTGCCGAGGTCGTTGGGGGCGGCCGGCGGGCGATCCCAGGAGTCTATGATCTCGAAGTAGACGGGCCTGCCGGCGTAGGACGCCGTTTCGACCTTGACCTTCATCTCCGGGTGCGCCGGGTACGTCCCCTCCCAGGCCGCCCGCGCGTCGTAAGGGTTCGGGGGAACCCAGGAGGACGGGGAGGGCTGGAACCGCGCTGGGTCGAGGCCGGCGTCTACTAACAGCGCGTTCCAATCGGTCGCGCCCGCCGCCCCCGTCGCCCCGTCCACGCGCGGCGGCACGGCGCGGAAGGAGCGCAGCCGCCCCAACGTGTCGAGCGTCACGGTCACCATGCCCGGCGTCGTCTGGTAAGGCGAGTTCTCCCTCACCTCGCCTCCCGTCTGCCACACGTCGAAGGTGTGGGGGCTCTGCCTGTACCAGAAATAGATGGCGGCGGGCTGACTCGACCTTAGCCTCTCCCAGCGGGCGGGCGAAGCGTCCGTGTCGTTGATGTGACTTAAATACTCGCGGTCGATGCCCATGCCGTAGGCGCTGTCGGCGGGGGCGGAGTAACCCAGCCTCTTGACGAGTTCGCCCGCGCGGTCGCGCAACACCTCGGGCGACTTGTCGAGCGGAACCATGCGATACAGTCCCACGTCCTTTGAGAGAAAGCAGATGATGGCGGTTAAGACGAAGAGTGTCGCCAGC
Source organism: Pyrinomonadaceae bacterium (assembly GCA_040510435.1). Taxonomy (GTDB): domain Bacteria; phylum Acidobacteriota; class Blastocatellia; order Pyrinomonadales; family Pyrinomonadaceae; genus QHXN01. Next base: position 14,426 of record JBEVJD010000284.1, read on the forward strand.
AGCGAAACGGCGACGGCGGGACGGAGCGCGCCCTGCTTCGGCGCGGCGGCGACCATCTCGGGGCTCGGCGTCTCGCCCGCGGCGAGCGCGGCCGCGAGCGGGTCTCCGCCGGGAAGCGCCGCGGCCACTTGCAAAGCCGTCGCCGGCCGCTTCTCGGGGTCGCGTTCGAGGCAGCGGAAGATGACGCGCTCGACCGCGGGGTCGAGGTCTCTGACGTGGCTCGAAGGCGAGGAGGGCTGCGTGTCGCTCTGCCGCAGCCGCATCAGCTCCGGCAAAGACGAAGCCTCGAAGGCGCGCTTGCCCGTGAACAGCTCGTAGAGGACGAGGCCGAGCGAGTAGAGGTCGCTGCGCGCCGTCAGCTCTCCGCCCGTAAACTGTTCGGGCGACATGAAGGCGGGCGTGCCGGCCAGCGCCTCCGCGCCGCGCACGTCGCCTGCGAGCGCCGCGATGCCGAAGTCGGTGATACGCACGTCGCCGCGCTCGTCGAGCATGACGTTGGCGGGCTTGAGGTCGCGGTGGAGCACGCCCGCGTCGTGGACGGCCGCGAGCCCCGCGCAGAGCTGCCGCGCCGTCTCGACGGCCTTGTCTTCGGGCAGCCGCCCGATGCGCTTGAGGAGCGACGAGAGCGTCTCGCCGCTCACATACTCCATCGAGATGAAGTGCGAGCCCTCGGCCTCGGCCACGTCGTAGACGCGGCAGACGTGGCGGTGCGAGACCTGCCGGGCGACGCTCACCTCCTGGTAGAAGCGCGAGAGCGCCGCGCCGTCCGAGGAGAGAGCTTCGGGGAGAAACTTGAGCGCGACGGGCTGCTTGAGCTTGAGGTCGTCAGCGCGGAAGACCTCGCCCATCCCGCCCCGACCCAGCAGCCCGGCGATGCGGTAGCGACCGGCGAGCACGTCGCCGGGGATGAACCTCGACTCGTCAATGGAGGAGTAGTCGAACAGTCCGCCCGACCTCTTCGCGCCCGCGCCGCCGCCCGCCGAGGATGAGCGCGCTGAAGGCTGTCGGGCGCCGATGAGCGCGGCGGCGACGCCGAAGACGGGCGTCTCGATGAAGTCCTCGGCGCGCGCGTCGAAGCGCAGCATCTCTTCGACCTCGCGGCGCAGCGACGCGTCCGAGGCGCAGGCCGCGTCTAGGAAGGCCGCGCGCTCCGCGGGCTCGTGCTCAAGGGCCTGCTCGAACAACCCGTCCACCTGCCGCCAGCGCTCAGACTTCATCGCCCTCGCCCCTCTCGGCAATCGCCCGGTACAGCCAAGCCTTCGCGCGCCTCCACTCGCGCCTCACGGTCGTCGGCGAGATGCCAAGAACCTCCGCCGTCTCCTCGATGCTCAAGCCCCCAAAGTAGCGCAGCGCGACGACCCTCGCCTTCTGCGGGTCAACCTCCTCCAGCCCCCGCAAAGCCTCGTCGAGCGCGACCAGCTCGTCCGAGCCGCCCGCGGCCGCGAACGCCGCCTCGTCCAGCGGGACGTGCGCCGCGCCGCCGCCGCGCTTGTCCCGCCCCTGCGCGCGCGCGTGGTCAACGAGGACGTGTTGCATCACCTGCGCGCAGACGGCGTAGAAGTGCGCGCGGTCTTGCAGCGCGAGCCCTTCGCCGCCCGCGAGCCGGAGGTAAGCCTCGTTGACGAGCGCCGTCGCCTGGAGCGTGTGCCCCTCGCGCTCGCGCCCCATCTGGCGGCGCGCGATGCGGCGCAGCTCCGCATAGACGAGCGGCGCGAGACGTTCGAGCGCCTCGGCGTCGCCCGCGCGCCAGTCTGCGAGCAGCCTCGTTATCTCCTGCGGCGAGAGGGTCTCCATCGGGTTGGGGTTCGGCTCCTGCGGTCTCGCGGCGCCGGACTGCGGCGCGGATTGTATCACCCGCCGCGTCGCCGCCCGCGGCGAATCTCTCCGGCCTGAAAAAAAATTTCGCCGGGGTGGACACTTTCCGCCCCGCGCGTCGCTTCCTCAGTTGAAGGAGGAAACGGACGATGAGACAGACCGTCTGCGCGAAGGACAGAGCCGAGACCAGAACCCTACTCGCCGCGACGCTCGCCTGCTACCTGACGGTGTGCGCGTGCGTCTTCGCCCTCAGTTACTCGCTGGCCGCGCTCGCCGCGCCCGGCCTCAAGCGGCAAGCGACCGCAGTCACCACGCCCTACGGCCTGTGAAGGCCGCGCGGCTCACAAGGCTCTGACAGCCCGAAAGGAGATGGGAAGATGAAAGAAGAAACGGCGGCCGACATTAAAAGAAGGGGCGCGGCCCTGTGCCTGTTCGCCGCGCCCGCGCTGATGCTGGCGGGCGACGCGTTGAGGTACTGGGCGGGCGCGCAGCGCGCGTGGCTCGTCATGTTGAAGCTCTCGTTCGCGCTCTTCGTGGGCGCGGCGCTCGGCGTGGTCGGCTTGACGAGGGGGCGCGCGAACGGCGCGGGGCTTCTGGGCGGAGCGCTGGTCGTGGTGGGGTGCCTGGCCGGCTCGGGGATAGTGACCGCGAACGCGATCTTTCAGTCGTTCGACGCCGCGGCGCTCGGCGACGCGGCCGAGGGCGCGTTCACGGCGTCGATGACGAGAGACGGCGTGCAGATGTATATGTTCCTCTACCCGCTGCCGGGGCTGGCCTTCCCCGTGGGCTTCCTCGTCCTCGCCTACGCGCTCCTGCGCGCGCGCGTCGTGTCTCCGGCGGCGGCGCTGCTCGTCGGGCTCGGCGCGCTGCTCTTCCCCGTCGGGCGCATCGGCGGCATCGAGGCGGCCGTCATGTCGAGCGGCATCGCCTTCACGCTCGGCATGGCGCCCGTCGCCCTGCGCCTGCTCGGCCTGAGCACGACCGAGTGGCTGCGGCCGAACGAGGCGGGCGCACTGCGCGAGGGAGTTTAACG
>JBEVJD010000285.1:0-7551 GCA_040510435.1 Pyrinomonadaceae bacterium
GGACGACGAAGGCCCCCACCGCGGCGGCGAAGTTCGACCTGCACATGGCGCTGCGTGAGGTGGCCGGGAGGATTAAAGGGATAGTCGAGTACAGCGCAGACCTCTTCAACGAGCCGACCGTCATCCGAATGTCGGAGCATTACAAGCGGCTGCTGGAAGCCATCGCGTCTGATCCCACGCAATGCGTTTCGGCGTTGCCTATCATCGGCGAGGCCGAGAGGAGAAACCTGCTGGTCGAGTGGAGCGGCACGCGCAGCAATTATCCGTCGGAGAGCTGCATACATGAACTGTTCCACGCGCAGGCGTTGAAGACGCCCGACAGCGTTGCCCTGAGATATGAGGCAGAGCGCCTGACCTACGCCGAGCTGGACGCGCGCTCGAACCGCCTCGCACACCTGCTGCGCGGTCGCGGCGTCGTCGCCGAGTCGGTCGTGGCCGTGTTGATGGAGCGGTCGGTGGAGTTGGTCGTCTCGCTGCTCGCCGTCCTCAAGGCCGGCGCCGCTTACCTGCCGCTCGACCTGTCGAGCCCGCGCGAGCGACTGGCCTTCATGCTCGAAGACGCGGGCGTCGCCGTCGTCCTCACGCAGCAGAGTTTGCAGGACATGTTGCCCGAGGGGGTGGGGCACGTCATCAGGCTCGACGCGGATGCGGGGGAGATAGACGCTGCTTCCGCGGACGATTTACACACCTGTCTCGCGGGCGGGAATCTGGCCTACGTTAATTACACCTCGGGCTCGACCGGGCGGCCGAAGGGCGTGAGCATCATCCATCGCGGAGTGGTGCGGCTGGTCAAAGAAACGAACTACGCCGACTTCGGCGGCGTCTTCCTGCAACTCGCCCCGGCCTCCTTCGACGCGGCGACCTTCGAGGTCTGGGGGGCTTTGCTCAACGGCGGAGAGTTAGTCGTCATGCCGGCCGGCACGCCGGGCCTTGCGGCCATCGCGGAGGTCATCAAGCGATGCCGTGTGACGACGCTGTGGCTGACGGCGGCCCTGTTCCAACAGATGGTGGATTTCCATCTGGATGCCCTGCGCGGGGTTCGCCTGCTGGTCGCGGGGGGCGATGTCCTGCCCGTCGAGCAGGTGCGCAAGGTCATCGGTAATCTGGGAGACAACAAGCTCATTAACGGCTACGGCCCGACGGAAAATACGACCTTTACATGCTGCCACGTGATGAGTTCCGACACGCAGGTGGATTGGACGGTGCCAATCGGGAGGCCGATTGCGAACACACAGGTCTACGTGCTCGACGTGCTGATGGAGCCGGTGCCGATTGGAGTCTCGGGCGAGTTGTACATCGGCGGCGACGGCCTCGCGCGGGGCTACCTGAGGAGGCCGAGGTTGACGGCGGAGCGGTTCATCCCCAACCCGTTCTCGACGGAGGGCGGGGCGCGACTCTACCGCACGGGCGATCTGGCTCGCTTTTGTGCCGACGGCGAGATCGAGTTCCTCGGCCGCTCCGACCACCAGGTGAAAGTCCGTGGCTTCCGCGTCGAGTTGGGTGAAGTCGAGGCCGCTCTGGCGAAGTATCCGGCCGTGCGGCAGGCCGTCGTGGTGGCGCGCGACGGCGCCGGCTCGGCGACGCAGTTGGTGGCTTACGTGGTCTGCGAGCGCGGGGTGGAAGCGTCGGAGCTGCAACAATACCTGCGCGAGTGCGTGCCGGAGTACATGGTGCCGGGGTGGGTCGTCATGCTCGACGAGATGCCGCTGACGCCCAACATCAAAATCGACCGCGACGCGCTGAGCAAACGCGATTTGCCGGGCCTCGACCTGACGGGCGAATTCGTGGCGCCGCGCGACGTGCTGGAATTCAAGGTCACGGAAATCTGGGAGAAGGTGCTGGATGTCCGCCCTATCGGGGTGAGGCATAACTTCTTTAACCTCGGGGGGCACTCGCTCGCGGCGGTGCGCCTGATGGCACAACTGCGAAATGCTTTCGGGCGTGAGCTGCCGCTTTCGATTCTCTTTCAGAACGGGACTGTCGAACAACTGGCAAGCATGTTACGCCAGCAACCCGGCCTGTTGCCCGAATCACCCGTGGTCGGAATCAAGACTTCCGGCGCGCGTCCTCCGTTCTTCTGCGTGCATCCAATTGGCGGCAACGTGCTCTGTTACAGCACGCTGGCGCAGCACCTCGGCGCGGAGCAACCGTTCTACGGGTTGCAGTCCATGAACATGAGCGACGAGTCGGCGACATCGCTCAGCCTTGAAGCATCGGCGGCGCTTTACATCGAAGCGATGCGCGAGGTTCAGCCGCGCGGCCCGTACTTTCTCGGAGGCTGGTCTCTCGGCGGGGTGCTGGCCTTCGAGATCGCGCGGCAACTACACGAGCAAGGCCAGCACACGGCCTTGCTCGCTTTGATGGATAGCTGGGCCCCGCTTGAGGAGAACAAGCCGCGCGAGGTCGTGACCGACGACGCGAAGCTTCTGGCGCATCTGGCGAGGTCTTACAAAATGTCTCTGCCGGATGATGACGTGAGCTGGCTCGATTCCGACGAGCAGGTGGAACGCGTTTTGGAGCGGGCGAAAAAGGCCCATCTCCTCCCGCCCGAGGTCGGGGCCCTGTGGCTTCGTCGTCTCTTGGAGCTTCACCGCAACAGCCTCTCGGCGGTTCTCGACTATGAGCCTGCAATCTACCCGGGGCGCATCACCCTCTTCCGCGCGGGCCGAGGCGCCGCGCGAGACTCTGCCCCGGACGATTGGGGCTGGGGCCGGCTGTCGGCCGAACCCGTCAGCATCCACGCCGTCCCGGGCGATCATCACACGATGCTTTCGGAGCCCCACGTGCAAACACTGGCCCGACTCCTCGCCGCCCAACTCGAAGCGGTACAGGACTAAAGACCCGTCACCGCGCGCCCCGACCGCACACCCCCGCTAAACGGAGTTTGAATCGCTCTCAGACCGCACGGCGAACTCGGCCCCCGACCCCGGCGGCGCGGCCGACTGCTTATAAACTTTTAGAGAAGAGATTCCTACATGAAGCTATTCTATTTTCTTCTACGCGCCTCGAAGAAAGTCGTCATCCTGGCCGTGCTCGTCGGCATCATCAGCGGGGCGGCCAACAGCGGCCTCGTCATTCTGATCCACCGTGCGCTCAGCGGAGGAGAGAGGGCGCCGCAGCTCGTCTGGGCCTTCGCCGGAGTCTGCCTCGTCGTGCTGCTCACGCGGGTCACTTCGGAGCTGCTTTTAATCCACCTCGGTCAGGGCGCCATCCTGAACCTGCGGCTGGACATGAGCCGGCGCATCCTCGCCACGCCGCTCAGCCAACTGGAAAAGATCGGCCCGCATAAGCTGCTGGCGACGCTCACCGACGATGTCATCGTGATAACGAACACGCTCGTCTACGTGCCGGTGCTTTGCATCAACCTCGCCATCCTGTGCGGCTGTCTGATTTATCTGGGCTCGTTTTCGTGGGAGGTTTTGTTCGGGGTGCTCGGCTTCATGATCGTCGGCGTGGCCTGCTACCAGGTGCCCGTGCTGAAGGCCAGACGGTATTTGAAGCTGGCGCGCGACCAACGCGACATGCTGTACAAGCACTTTCGTGCGATGACGGACGGCATCAAAGAACTGAAACTGCATCGCGAGCGACGGGGGGCTTTCCTCAGCGACGAGCTACAGACGACGGCCGAGTCCTACAGGCTCCATAATTTTCGCGGCATGTTCATCTACACGGTGGCGAATTGCGGCGGCCAACTGCTGCTGTTTCTGGTCATCGGACTCATCCTGTTCGCGTTGCCCGCGTTGAAGGAGATGGACACCAACACGCTGACGGGCTACTCCCTGACCATCCTCTACATCATGTCGCCGCTGAACGTCATCCTCTCGGCAGTCCCGGTCGTGGGACGCGCCAGCGTCGCGCTGAAGAAGATTGAAGAACTCGGGTTCTCGCTGGCGGAACAGTACGACGGTCGGAACTCGCCCGACCGCCCGCGCCTGAAACCCGCCTGGGGCCGGCTCGAAATGGCCGGCGTGACGCACGTGTATTACCGCGAGCGCGAGGATAATAATTTCACCCTCGGCCCGATTGACATCTCCTTCCGCCCCGGCGAGATAGTCTTCCTGATCGGCGGCAACGGCAGCGGGAAGACCACGTTGGTGAAGCTTCTGACCGGGCTCTACGTCCCCGAGACGGGCGAACTCCGCCTCGACGACGAGCCCGTCAACGACGAGAACATCGAGCAATACCGCCAACTGTTCTCGACCGTCTTCTCGGACTTTCATCTCTTCGAGAAGATGCTCGGGCTGGAGTCGTCGGTGCTCGACGAGGACGCGCGCCGCTACCTGATACAACTGCACCTCGACCACAAGGTCAAAGTCGAAGGCGGCACACTCTCGACCATCGCCCTGTCGCAGGGACAGCGCAAGCGTCTCGCGCTCCTGACGGCCTACCTCGAAGACCGCCCGTTCTACATCTTCGACGAGTGGGCCGCCGACCAGGACCCGGTCTTCAAGGAGTTGTTCTACACAAACCTTCTCGCGGAGTTAAAGGCGCGCGGGAAGACCGTGCTCGTCATCAGCCACGACGACAAATACTATTACGTCGCCGACCGTGTGTTGAAGCTCAACTACGGCAAGCTGGAGTACGACAGCCTCGACGCATACCCGCGCCCCGACCCTTACGCGATTCCCGTCCCGCTCGCCTCGTAAGAGGTGCGAAGAGGAGCAACACGCACAAATCCGGCGCCCGGCCTGTGAATCATCAGGCCGCGCGCGACTGTCACCTTAACCCGCCACAGATTAGGAGAGGATAGCAACATGGAAGAGAACGAAGACACAACCATCTACAAGGCCGTCGTGAACCACGAAGAGCAGTACTCGATTTGGCCGGCCGACCGCGAGAACGCGCTCGGCTGGAACGACGCCGGCAAGTCGGGGACGAAAGAGGAGTGCCTCGACTACATCAAGGAAGTCTGGACGGACATGCGCCCGCTCAGTCTGCGCAAGCAGATGGACGAGGCTCAGAAGGGACTTCAAACACCCGCCTGGTGAAGGGAAGAACTCCCTTCGCCGTCCTTAACCCTCGCGCGAAACGTGCGCGGACGGCTCGCGGGCGAGCGCAGCGGTGTCTGCTCGTGACGAGGGCGGTTGGTACTCATCACACTACAAGGGGATGCTTTCATCATGTTCGTCTCCAAGGCGAGGACAGAGAAACCTTCGGCAGCCGGCCCGTGGCTGGTGACGGCGAAGCCGGCGCCGGAGGCGAGCTTGCGATTGGTCTGCTTCCCTTACGCCGGAGGGGCCGCGGGCACTTTTCACGCGTGGCCGCGGCGCCTTCCGGAGAAGGTCGAGCTGTGCGCCGTGCAACTGCCGGGACGCGGCATACGTATGTCGGAGCCGCCCTTCACACACCTGTCGCCCCTGGTTGCGAGTCTGGCCCGCGTCATCGAGCCGCATCTGGACAAGCCCGCGGCCTTCTTCGGCCACAGCATGGGAGCCCTCATCGCTTTCGAGCTGGCGCGCCAACTGCGCAGAGAGTCGAAGCGCGAGCCGGTTCACCTATTCCTCTCCGGCCGTCGTGCCGCGCAGTTGGCGACAGACGAGCCCCCCAGTTATGACCTGCCGGAGCCCGAGTTTCTGGATACGCTGCGTGAACTGAACGGCACGCCGAAGGAGGTCTTCGAGCACCCCGAGCTGCTTCAGTTGATGATTCCGCTGCTTCGTGCGGATTTCGGCATCTGCCAGACATACACGTACACACCTGAACCGCCTCTGCGGTGTCCCATCACGGTCTTCGGGGGCTTGAAAGATGAACAGGTTGGTTCCGAGGTTCTAGGGGCGTGGGCCGAACAAACCACCTCTTCATTTTCTCTGCACATGCTCCCCGGAGACCACTTTTTCATCAACTCCTCGCAGTCTCTTATTTGTCATCTGCTCTCACAACAACTGAGCCGGCTGATATGACTTTTGTGCCGGTACTTACTCAGCCCTCGAACCATTCACGCAGAACTAACTTCTCACACGTCATTTCAAAAGGATTGAACTCATGAACGAGCAAACCATCGAAGGGTATCGCCTCTCGCCGCAGCAACGGCAGGTCTGGGGACTGCTCAGCCACTCCCCGTCAACACACCCGCACGCGCAGTGCGCCGTCTCGATCTCCGGGCGCGCCACGGCCGGAGCGCTGCGCCGCGCCGTCGAGCGCTTAGTCAGCCGCCACGAGGCGTTGCGTACGGAGTTCCATCGCCTGCCCGGCATGGAGTTCCCCATCCAGGTCGTCGGCGAAGACGCGCGAGTGCGTTGGCGTGAGGTAGACCTGCGCGCAGCGGGCGAGGGCGACGAGCAGGCACGTCGGCGAAGCATCGAGGAGTTGATGCTGGAGGAGCGGAAGCTGTTGGCCGAAGCCGAGGCGCCGGCAGGAGCCGACGCGGGTGCGACCGTGCCGGGAGTTGGTGGGGCGGGTGCCGGCCCGCGAGCGTGCGTGGCGACGTTCGACGATGACGAGCGGGTGGTGGTCTTGAGCGTGTCGGGAATGGCGGGCGACAGCCGCTCGATGATGAACATGGTGAGAGAGTTGGGCGACTGTTACGCGGCCGAGTCGGGCGAGTCTGAGGAGAGTAGAGAGGGCGACGAGGAGGTACAGTATGTACAGTTCTCCGAGTGGCAGAACGAGTTGCTGGATGGCGAAGGCGCAGGCGCGGGGCGGGAGTACTGGGCCGGGCTCGGAGTCAGGGCGGAGAGGTTGCGGCTGCCGTTGGAGCGCGTAGAGGAGGCAGAGTCGGAGGAGGGGAGTGCGGAGCCGGGGGAGTTGGAAGTAAAGGTTTGCGAAGAGGTGGCGGCGGCGGCGGCGAGGGTGGCGAGCGAGCGTGGTGTGAGCGAGGAGGTGCTACTGCTCACGTGCTGGCAAACCCTCCTCGCGCGTCTCACCGGAAAAAATGCCATAACAGTTAAAAGTCACTTTGACGGTAGAAAATTCTCCGACCTGAATGCAGGCTTCGGCCTCTTCAGCAGATACCTCCCGCTCAGTGTTCATTTAGGCGAGAGCCATCGTTTCGACGAGATTTTGGAAAAAACCAGTAAGTCTTTTAAGGCCGCATATCCCTGGCAGGAGTACTTCGTAGAGGAACAGAGCGACGGCTATGATGAAGGCCATGTAGATGCTTCGGATTTTGCCCTCGGCTACGAGTACCAGCAATGGCCTGCCGCGCACTCCGCCGCCGGCCTCCGCTTCTCCCTCCTCCTGCTCACGGCCTCCGCTGAACCTTTCTCCCTGCGCCTGCGCTTCTCCCGCTCGCTGTCCTCGCTGCGCGCCCGTTTCTTCTTCGACCCCGCACGCTTCTCCGCGCGCGCCGTCTCGCTGCTCGCCTCCCAGTTCCTCGCGCTACTCGCCTCGGTGTGCGCAGACCCGGCGCGCCCCGTCCGCGACCTCGACGCCCTCGGCCGCAACGAGCGGCAGAGCCTACTCTCGCAGTCCGGGCGCAACTCACATCCCTACCCGACCTCCCCGCTGCTGCCGGCGCTGTTCGAGGCGCAGGCCGCGCGGACGCCCGACGCGAGTGCGGTCGAGTGCGGCGAGGAGCGGCTCTCGTTCGCGGAGTTGAACGCGGCGGCCAAC
>JBEVJD010000286.1:0-5271 GCA_040510435.1 Pyrinomonadaceae bacterium
CCCGTCGCCACGGCGTCTTCGAGCGCCGCCGCGCTCTGACCCGGGCAGGCCGCGACCGCGCCACCCGTCAGCAGCGGCAGCCACAGCGAGGTCACCGTCAGGTCGAATGCGACCGACGAGTAGAGCGCCATCCGCGCCGGACGACCCGGGCTGTAGGCGGCGGCCGCCCACGACAGGTACTCGGCCGCCGCGGCGTGCGTCACCCCGACGCCCTTGGGTCGGCCCGTCGACCCCGACGTGTAGATCACATAGCAGAGGTTCGCGGGCGCGGCCGGCGCGACGCTCGCCGTCGCACCACGCGTGACCTCCGCCTCGTCGGCGTCGGCCTCGCGCGCCTCGTCCACGCAGAGGACGTGAGCCGCGGACTCCGGCACAGAGCCGAGCAGCGCCGTCTGCGTCAGCAGCACGGGCGCCTGCGTGTCCGCGAGGATGAAGGAGAGGCGCGAGCGCGGGTACTCCGGGTCTAACGGCACGTACGCGCCGCCCGCCTTGAGGGTGGCGAGCGCGGCGACGACCAGCTCGGCCGACCGCTCCATGAAGAGCCCGACGCGCGTCTCCGGCCCGACGCCGAGAGCGCGCAGCCGGCGCGCTAAGGCTTCGGCCCGCGCGTCCATCTCCGCGTAGGTTAGCCGCTCACCGCCGCCCTCGACCGCCACCGCCGCGGGCGTCAGTCGCGCCTGCCGCGCGAAGAGCTGCGTCAGCGTCGTCGGCTCCGCGGCGTATGCCTGTGACGCCTGCGACGCCTGCGATGCCTCGGCGAAGAACTCGCGCTCCTCCTCGTCACTCAGGAGCCGCAAGTCGCCGACCCTCGCCGACGGCTCGGCCGCCGCCGCCTCAAGCAGACGGGAGAGGTGCGCGGTCATCCTCCGGGCCGTCTCGGCGTCGAAGAGGTCGGTGCTGTACTCAAGGCCGCCCGAGAGCGCGCCGCCGGCCTCCCACATGTTGAGCACGAGGTCGAACTTCGCCGTCGTCACCTCGCGCCCCAGTGACTCCAGCCCCAGGCCGGGCAGCCGCAGCGCGCCGCGCGGCGCGTTCTGCAAGGCGAAGACGACTTGGAAGAGCGGCTGGTGCGAGAGGCTGCGCTCGGGCGACAGCTCCTCGACTAAACGCTCGAACGGAACGTCCTGATGCGCGTATGCACCGAGGCAGACCTCGCGCGCGCGCCCGAGCAACTCCTCGAAGGTCAGCGCGTCGCCCGCACGCGTGCGCAGCACCAGCATGTTGACGAAGAAGCCGATGAGGTCTTCCGTCTCCCGCCGCGTGCGGTTGGCGATGTCCGCGCCGACGACGACATCTTCCTGCCCCGAATAGCGCCAGAGCAGCGCCTGCCACCCGGCCAACAGCGTCATGAAGAGCGTCGCGTCGTGGCGGCGACTCAGCTCGTGCAAACGCTCCGTCAACTCGGCCGTGAGCGAGAAGTGGTGCGTCGCGCCGCGGTAGCTCTGGACGGCGGGGCGCGGCCGGTCGGTCGGCAAGGCCAGCAGCGCGGGCGCACCCGCGAGCTGTTCCTTCCAGTAGCCGAGTTGCTGCTCTAAGGTCTCCCCGGTGAGTCGCTCGCGCTGCCAGACGGCGTAGTCGGCGTATTGGACGGGCAGCTCCGAGAGCGGCGACTCCTCGCCGCGCGAGAAGGCGCCGTAGAGCCCCGTCAGCTCACGTATGAGCACGCCCGCCGACCACCCGTCCGAGACGATGTGGTGCATCGTCACGAGCAGCGCGTGCTCCTCTTCGGCGAGCCGCACGAGCGTGACGCGCAGCAGCGGGTCCCGCGAGAGGTCGAACGGGCGCTGCCGTTCCACGGCCGCCAGCCGACTGACTTCAGCCTCCCGTTGGTCTTCCGGCAGCGCCGACAGGTCGGTGACCGGCAGCGGCTGCGGCTCGAAGGGCGCGACGACCTGCACGGGCTGTCCGTCCGTCTCGACGAAGGTCGTACGCAAGACCTCGTGGCGGCGCGACACCTCGTTGAGCGTCCGCTCCAACGCCGTCACGTCGAGGCGACCCGTCAGCCGCAGCGCCACGGGAACGTTGTAGGCGGAGCTGTCAGGCTCAAGGCGGTTGAGGAACCAAAGCCGCTGCTGCGCGAACGAGAGCGGCGAAGGGTTCTGCTGCGCGCGGCGCGGGATGAGGTTGAACTCCTCGGCGGGGGCGGCCTTCTCCTGTAGCTGCTTGAGCAGGAGCGCGCGCTTGGCCGGGGAAAGGTTCTTCAGTCGCTCTAGACGGTCGGATGTCAGCATGTCGGTTAGTGCCCTGTCGGAGGGGTTTCGGACGGCGTGAGCCGGTAACTGGCGCGCAGCCCCGCCGCTACGTGAGTCGGTACAGCTCGCGCGCCAGCACCTGTAGCAGGAGGGGCTGGCTATCGTTCATGAAGAAGTGTTCGCCGGGAAACATCCGCAGCGAGAAGGTGCCGGTCGTGTGCTCGCGCCACGCTTCGAGGTCTTCGCGCCGGACGCCGCTGTCGCTCAGCCCGCCGAGGGCCGTCAGCGGGCAGTCGAACGGCGCGTCGGGCTGGTGGGCGTAGGTGTCGCACAACTCGAAATCGGCGCGCAGGAAGGGCAGCATCAGTCCCATCAACTCGGGGTGGCGCAAGACCTCCTCGGGCGTGCCCTTGTAGTCGCGGAGGCGCTCGATGAACTCGTCGTCGGGGAGGTCGTGGAGGGGCGGGCCGGCGTCGCGCAGTTGCGGAGCGCGACGCCCGGAGAGGAAGAGCTGTGCTGGCTCAAGGCCGCGCTCGCGCCGCAGCCGGCGCGCCAGTTCAAAGCCGATGAGCGCGCCCATGCTGTGGCCGAAGAAGGCGAACGGCACGTCGAGCTTCGGGGCGAGTTCGCGCGCGAGCTGCTCGACGAGCGGGGCGACGCGTCTGACGCTGCCCTCTCTGATCCGCGTGCCGCGGCCGGGGAGTTGGACGGGGCAAACCTCGACCGTCGGCAGCAGGTCGTGCCACTCGCGGAAGACCTGCGCGCTGCCGCCGGCGTAGTGGAAGCAGAACAGGCGGAGGCTCGCCCGCGGGTTTGGCTTGTGGAAGGCGAGCCACGACGGCGCGTCCGACTTCAGCCCTGTGTTCATGCTGCTCATCGAGTTCTACCCCCGGCGCCTCGACCGGCGCTCATACGGCCGACAGCGCCGGCTCCCGATCCCATGAGTCGTCGATGCGGCTGTCTTCGACGATCACGCCGCTCTCAAGCTTGACGAGGCGGCTGGCGACGTGCGTGTAGCGGTCGTCGTGACTAATGATGATTACGGTCTTGCCCTTCGCCCTGAGCTCGGGCAGGAGTTGCAGGTAGAAAACGTCCTTGAAGTACGGGTCCTGGTCGGCAGCCCACTCGTCGAAGACATAGATGGGGCGGTCTTCGAGGTAGGCCGTCAGCAGCGCGAGGCGCTTGCGCTGCCCCTGCGAGAGTTCCGTGGTCGAGAGCCTGTCGCCGCGCACCTCGACCTTGTTCGCCAGTTGTAGTTTTTCGAGGTAGGCTTGCGCGCGCTCGGATAGACGCGAGCGGTCGAGCCCGAGCATCTCGAAGAGGTAGAAATCCGTGAAGACGGCCGAGAAGAGCTGGCGGTACTCCTCGCGCCGCGCGTCGTCCACCGGCCGGCCGTCGAGGAGGATTGCGCCGCCCTCGGGCGTGTAAAGCCCCGTAAGCAGCTTGGCGAGGGTGGTCTTGCCGCTGCCGTTGCCGCCCATCAGGAAGACCATCTCGCCCCGCCTGAGCTTCAGGTCTATCGGGCCGAAGGTAAAGTTGTCGTCGCTCCCTTCGCGGTAGTATGTGTGCGTCATATTCGAGAGATGGATGCTCTCCCAGGAGGCCGGCTGCGCCGCCTCGGCCGGCGCGCCGGTCGGCTCTTTGGCCCCGGAGGCGTCCAGCGAGAGCCCCAGCTCGTTGAGCTTCTGGAGCGCCATATTTGCCTGACTAAAAGTCGTCACGAGTTCCATCACCGAGACGAGCGGGGCGCGGAGGTAGAGCGCCGTGATGGTGTAGCCGGTCAGCGCCTGCGCGCTGAGGTCGAACAGGCCGGGGATGGCGAACAGCATGAATCCCATGAAGACGAAGTAGAGGGCAAAGCCCCATCCGCCCGAGAGGGCGTAGAGCCGCCCGGCCGCCACTTGGTGGTCGCGGTACGCGCCGGCCGAGGCTTCGAGTCGCTCGCGCAGGAACGCCTCGCGCCGCGCGCGGTGGAGCCTGAGTTCTTTCATCCCGCCGGTGAGCGCGCGGAAGTGGTCGAAGAGCGTGTCGGCCTCGTCGCGCGCGCGCCGCCAGATGCGGTCGGCCTTCCGCTTGGGCAGCATCAGGCCGGCCATCCCGAGCACGAGGAAGACGAGCAGGCTCCCGAAGACGGCCGGCGACAGCCAGCCGAGATAGACCAGACAGCTCAGGACGATGGTCAGGTTGATGCAGAAGAAGGGCACGTCCATGAACGCGCGTGTGATGGTCGGGATGTCCTCCGTCAGCGTCGCCAATATCCTGTGGCCGCCGATCTCTTCGAGGCGACGCAGCGGCACGGCCAGCACCTGCCGGCACAGACGCATCCGTAGGTCGAAGATCGCCTGCTGCGAGATGCGGCTCAGCAGCAGCCTCGAAGCGTAGTTCGAGGCGAGCGCGGCGAGGACGACGCCCACGAAGAGCCAGACGGTCGTCGGGCGCGCGGACGGGCCTTCGCCCAGCCTCTCGTTAATCAGGGCCATCAGCACCGCGCTGCTCCCGCCGCTGACGACGCCGAGCAGGGCGGCCAGGATGATAACGCCCTTAGAGTGGCGCATGAGAAAGTAGATGATTTTCATCTCGTGTCTGCTTCCTTCCGGTGATGTGCCGCGGCGGCGGGGCCGCTCCTGTCCGGCGCCTCACAGCCTCACAGCACATCCCCGCTCTCGACCAGCAAGTCCTTCGCCTCGTCGTCGATCCTTTCGAGGGCTTCGAGCATCGCATCCAGGTCGTCCGGCTTGGACTGAGCGAGAATGGCCTCCTCGATCTTCGCGGCGAACGCCCCCACGGTCGGCGACGCGAAGAGGTCTCCGAGGGTCACGTTCACGTGGAACGCATCCCTGACGCGCGAGACGACTTGGGTGGCGAGCAGCGAGTGGCCGCCCAGCTCGAAGAAGTTGTCCTCCACCCCGACCCGCTCCACACCCAGCACCTCGCCCCACACCTCGCACAGCCGCCGCTCCGCCTCCGTCCGCGCCGCCACGTGCCCGCGCCCCGCCTCCGCTCCCACCCGCCACTCCGGCAGCGCCGCCTCGTTGACCTTCCCGTTCAACGTCAGCGGCAGCCTCCTCACCCACACGTA
>JBEVJD010000287.1:0-27686 GCA_040510435.1 Pyrinomonadaceae bacterium
GAGGCTTGGGCGCTGGCCGAGTCGGGGCGCGACCCCGTCTTCCTCGACACGCGCAACCCCAAACACTGGGGGCAGAGCGACCAACAAATCCCGGGCTCCCTCCGCATCTGGCGGGTGGAACTTGAAGAGCGCATTGACGAAGTCCCGCGCGGCCGGCCCGTCGTCATCTACTGCGCCTGACACTACGAACATTCGAGCACCCGTGCGGCGCTCATCCTCGAAGAGTACGACTACACAGACATACACATCCTCGTCGGCGGCTTCAACGCCTGGCGGGACAGGGGACTGCCACTGGAAAGGAAGGAGTAGACAGGAGTCAGGAGTCAGTAGCCAGTAGGAAAGCCCTCGTCGCTCGAACCGTGCGGCTCTCATCATCAATCTCCGCCGAGCGGAGCCTTCTGACTTCTGACTCCTGTCTACTGACTATTATGAAAGAAGGTTGGGAAGCCGTCATCGGCATGGAGATTCACGCGCAGTTGAGCACGGAGTCGAAGATTTTTTGCGGCTGCTCGACGCGCTTCGGGGACGAGCCGAACTCGAACACGTGCCCGGTCTGTCTGGGGCTGCCGGGGGCGCTCCCCGTCTTGAACCGGCGCGCGGTCGAGTTGGGCGCGCGGGCTGCGCTCTCGTTGGGCCTGCACGTCAACGAGGTCTCGATCTTCGCGCGGAAGAATTACTTCTACCCGGACTTGCCGAAGGGGTACCAGATTTCGCAGTACGACCGGCCGTTCTCCGAGAAGGGGCTGCTCGAAATCGTGACCGCCGAGCGCGACGAGGGCGGGCACGCGCGCGAGTGGCGGCCGATGCAGATTCGCATCACGCGCCTGCACCTCGAAGAGGACGCGGGCAAGAACGTCCACGAGGGTCTGCCCGAAACCGACCGCTACTCCTACATCGACCTCAACCGCGCGGGCACGCCGCTCGCCGAGATCGTCACCGAGCCCGACTTTCGCACCTCCTGGGAGGCTTACGACTACGTCAACCACGTGCGCCGCGCCTTGCAGTGGGTGGGCGCGTCGGACGCCGACATGGAGAAGGGCAACCTGCGCTGCGAGGCCAACGTCTCGGTGCGCCGTGTGGGCGAGGAGAAGTTCGGGACGAAGGTCGAGCTGAAGAACCTCAACTCCGTCCGCTTCATGCAGCGCGCCATCGAGTTCGAGATAGAGCGCCAGATCGCGCTCATCGAGTCGGGCGGGCGCGTGACGCAGGAGACGCGCCTGTGGGACGAGCGCGCGAGCCAGACGCGCGTGATGCGCTCGAAGGAAGAGGCGCACGACTACCGCTACTTCCCCGAGCCCGACTTGCAGCCGCTGACGGTCACGGCCGAGTGGGTCGAACAGGTGCGCGCCGCGATGCCGGAGCTGCCGGACGCGAAGCGCAAACGCTTCATGGAGCAGTACGGGCTCTCCTTCAGCGACGCCTCGCTCTTCGTGCGCGACGCCGCGCTCTCGGACTTCTACGAGCGCGCTTCAGCGGCGTCGAACCCGCGCGGCGCGGCCAACTGGCTCAAGGGCGAGTTGCTGCGAGAGCTTGACGCGGCCGCCGTCGAGGCCGACGCCTCGCCGGTCTCGCCCGAGGAGTTGGGCGCGCTCGTCCGCGCCGTCGAGGAGGGGCGCATCAGCGGCAAGCAGGGCAAGGACGTGCTGGCCGAGATGTTCAGGACGGGCAAGGGCGCCGAGGCCGTCATCGAGGAGCAGGGGCTCGCGCAGGTCAGCGACGCGGGCGAGATCGAGAAGATCGTCTCGGACGTGCTCGCCGCCAACCCGCAGCAGCTCGAAGCCTACCGCGGGGGCAAGGAGGCGCTCTTCGGCTTCTTCGTCGGGCAGGTGATGAAGGCGTCGAAGGGCAAGGCCAACCCGAAGGTCGTCAACGAGCTTTTGAAAGAGAAGCTAAAGGCAGAATAGGTTTCAAGATGGACTACAAGGGGAAGACCGCAATCGTCACGGGCGGGACGAAGGGCATCGGGCGCGCCGTCGCGGAGGCGCTGGCCGCGGAGGGCATGAACGTGTGCGTCGGCGCGCGCAGCCTCGACGAGGTGAAGCAGACCGTGCGCGAGCTTGAGGGCACGGGCGCTTCGGCGACGGGCGCGGCGTGCGACGTGCGCGTCTACGAAGAGGTCGAGGCGCTGGTCGCGCACGCCGTCGAGGAGTTCGGCGGCGTGGACGTGCTCGTCAACAACGCCGGCATAGGGCTCCACAAGCTCGTCGAGGAGACTTCGCCCGAGGAGTTCCGCGCGGTGCTTGAGACGAACCTGTTCGGCGTCTTCTACGGCTGCCGCGCCGTCATCCCCGAGATGAAGAAGCGGGGCGGCGGCTACATCATCAATGTCTCTTCGCTGGCGGGCGCGAACCCGCACCCGCGGATGGCCGCCTACAACGCCTCGAAGTTCGCCCTGAACGGCTTTAGCGAGGCGCTCATGCAGGAGGTCAGGCACGACCGCATCAAGGTCAGCTACGTCATGCCCGGCTCGGTCAACACCGAGTTCGGCGGCGGCACCGTCAGCGAGGAGAACGCCTGGCAACTGCAACCCGAGGACATCGCGCGCGTCGTCGTTGACCTTCTCCGCCACGAAGAGCGGAGCCTGCCGAGCCGCGTCGAGATAAGGCCGAGCATGCCGCCGAAGAAGTGAGAGCCGTCCGGAAAGTTCTACCTTCTCCTGCTCCTGAACCTCTTCTGATAAATGATGAGGGCCGTACTGCAAAGGGTGACGCGCGCGTCGGTGAGGGTCGAAGGCCGGACGGTCGGCGAGATCGGACCCGGCCTCGTCGTGCTGCTCGGGGTCGCGCGCGACGACAAAGAGGCGGACGCGCTCTACCTCGTCGAGAAGGTTCTGAGCCTGCGCGTCTTCGAAGACGCAGAGGGGCGCATGAACCTCTCGCTGGCGGAGGCGGGCGGCGCGCTGCTCGCCGTCTCGCAGTTCACGCTCTACGGCGACACGCGCAAGGGGCGCCGGCCGTCCTGGTTCGACGCCGCGCCGCCCGAGCTGGCCCGGCCGCTCTACGAGTTCTTCGTCGCAGAGACGCGGGCCCGCGGCGCGCGCGTCGAGACCGGCAGCTTTCAGGCCATGATGGAGGTCGAGCTGGTCAACGACGGCCCCGTGACGATACTTTTAGACAGCAGGAAGCTTTTTTAATTCGAGCCTTTTTAACCAAAGGCAGACGGAGAGTTTCGAGTGCTCAAGTCAGCGACGCGGGGAATCATGTGGGCCTCAGTGTTGGCGGCGGTCGTCCTGTCGCTCGGCGCGTGCGGCGGGGGGACGCAGGAGAAGGTCTACGACGAGGCAGAGGCGGCGGGCGGCGCGCAGGTGAAGCGCGGCGTGAAGCCCGAGCCGGACGCGGAGGCCGTCGTGCTCGAAGTCGAGTCGGGCGGCTTCTCTTACGGGCGCATCGTGATCGAGCTGTACCCGAACGTCGCGCCGAAGATGGTCGAGCGCTTCAAGCGGCTCGTCGGCGAAGGCTTCTACGACGGCACGGCCTTCCACCGCGTCAACGCGCGCGCGGGCGTCGTCCAGGGCGGCGACCCGAACTCGAAGAACGATGACCCTGCGGACGACGGGCTCGGCGACTCCCCTTACGATGACTTGCCGGCGGAGTTCAGCGACGTGCCCTTCGACCGCGGCATCATCGGCGCGGCCAGGGAGGGCGCGCGCCCCGCCGCCGGGGGCCAGCCCGCTCTGACGGAGAAGCAGGCCGTCAACAGCGCCAACAGCCAGTTCTACATCACGCTCCGCCGCGTGCCGCAGTGGGACGCGCAGTACACCGTCTTCGGCAAAGTCATCGAGGGCATGGGCAACGCCGACGCCATCGCCGGAGCCCCCACGCGCCCCGCCCCCTACAGCGACAACCCCGCCGAAAAGATCGTCATCAAACGCGCCACCCTCCAACCCCGCGCGAACTTCAAATAGGCGTGAACTGTAAACTGTGAACCGTGACAAGAGGCTGACCTCTTGTCACGGTTCACAGTTTACAGTTCACGGCCTTTAGATCGTGTCGTCTTCGGTCTTCGAGCGGGGGTCGAGCTCGAAGCGGCGGCTGTCGCGGCGCTCAAGCTGGTCGGTGAAGTCGAGTTCCTGATTGTCCTCGAAGTTGACGCCGATGGCGTGTGCGTTCTCCTCCACGTCGGACTGGTCGGGGGTGGGGTTGTCGCCGGAGGCCGACTCCTCGCCGCTGTCGTTGACATCCTCCCACGTGGCGTCGAGGTCGCCGCCCGAGTCCTGCGGCGAGGCGGCCGTGTTGTTACGCAGGCGCTGCGCCAACTGCCCGGGGTCTTTCGGCGCGCGCGCGATCTCCTCCTCCATGAACTGCTCGATCTCGGGGTCTGGCGCCACGTCCGGGTTGTTGCTCAAATACTGGAAATCCTCCGGCCTCTTCTTCGGCATTACTTCAACCTCCAAACGGAATACGACTCTCTAAATCTCGACCCCGAGATTACACCCACACTCATTTCGCCCGCTTCGCTAAAGTGCGCCAAATATAACAAATCGCCGGAGGCGCCGGCAAACTTCACACCGAATAGAAGGCCGTGAAGAAGAGGACGAAGCGGTAGGTCTGAATGATGACGGCGACCAGGAAGGCGAGTGTGACGCACTTCAGGAGCGTGACGGCGCGACCCTGTTGGTAGACCCGGCGCAGCGCGAAGTAGAGGTACAGGCCGCAGAAGGTCAGGAAGACGAGGGTGAAGATGAAGTCGAAGCTGTAGCCCTCGGTCATGATGCCGAAGCGGCGCGCCGCGCTGAAGACGGGCACGGTGGCGAAGCGCTGGGCCAGCAGGAGAATCAGGAAGAACGAGTAGAAGTGTGTCGAGAAGACGAGGTGTTCGACGAAGTAGCGGCGCCGCCGCCAGTAGAGCGGGAGCAGGACGAAGGCGAACATCAGCGCCATGACGATGACGAGCGACTTGGCCTGATTCTGGATGACGGCGTCGAAGCGCGCGCGGTACTCCTCCGGCGGCACACGACTCCGCTCCAACTCCCCGCGCACCATGCGCTGCGCGCGCTGCCGGTAGGGCATCCCGGTGAGATGGATGTTGAGCGGCGTGGTCAGGGTGTTAAAGCCCGTGAGCGGCTGCGCGAAGAAGAAGATGAGGTTGCAGAAGACGAAGAGTTGGAGTGGCTTCAGGTAGCGCTTACGCCGCCCCGCGAGGTATTCGACCGTGAGGAGCCCCGGGCGGAAGACGAGCGCGAAGAAGCTCCGGGGGATGGGCGACTCAAGGTTGGCGAAGACGTTGAGCGCTTCGGCCACGTAGTGCCGGAGCGAATAGTCTCTCTCCTCGACACGCTTCTCGCCGCATCGTGTGCAGAAGCGCTCCGGTATCGTCTCGCCGCACTCCGGGCACGCGGCCTGCACTGCGCGTGCGTCGTGCTCCTCAATAAGTATCGTCTCCAACCTCAACCCTCCCGACCCGGCATTGTATCGCGGAACCGTCCGCCCGCAACCCTTCGAGCGGGCGCGTCGGGAGGGGCTTGCTTGACGATTGCGGGGGGCGAACTTAAGATGAAGGGTAATCTCTTGCTGTACAAATTCACCCGTCAGAGGCGACCCGGCGCGGGGCGCAAGGTGCGGGTGAAGTCCGCCGAACCGAGCATCTTTTGAGAGAAAAACATGTCACATAACCTCTTCAATACTCTGCAAACATTCACGACCGAGAAGGGAAAGTCGGGGCAGTTCTACTCGCTGCCGCAGTTGGAGCAGGAGGGCGTCGGGCCGGTGTCGCGGCTGCCCGTCTCGATCCGCGTGGTGCTCGAATCGGTGCTGCGCAACTACGACGGGCACGTCGTCGAGGAGGACGACGTGCGCGCGCTCGCCAACTGGCAGGCGGTGGCCGAGCGCACGGACGAGATTCCCTTCGGCGTGGCGCGCGTGCTGTTGCAGGACTTCACCGGCGTGCCGCTGCTCGTCGACCTCGCGGCGATGCGCTCGGCCGTGCAGCGCATGGGGCGCGACCCGAAGATCATCGAGCCGCTCGTCCCCGTCGATTTAGTCATCGACCACTCCGTGCAGGTGGACTTCTGGTCGAGCCCCGAAGCGCTGCGGCTCAACATGGAGACGGAGTTCCGCCGCAACCGCTCGCGCTACCAGTTCCTCAAGTGGGGCATGCAGGCGTTCGAGAGCTTCAACGTCGTCCCGCCCGGCATCGGCATCGTCCACCAGGTCAACCTCGAATACCTCGCGCGCGGCGTGATGGAGAAGGACGGCGTCTATTACCCTGACACGCTCGTCGGGACTGATTCGCACACGACGATGATCAACGGGCTCGGCATCGTCGGCTGGGGCGTCGGCGGCATCGAGGCCGAGGCCGCGATGCTGGGCCAGCCCGTCTACATCCTGACGCCCGACGTGGTCGGCGTGAACCTGACCGGCAGTTTGAGGGAAGGCGTGACGGCGACCGACCTCGTGCTGCGCGTGACCGAGATGTTGAGGAAGGCGAAGGTCGTCGGCAAGTTCGTCGAGTTCCACGGCGAGGGCGCGGCCAGCATCCCCGTCGCCGACCGCTCGACCATCGGCAACATGGCGCCCGAGTACGGCGCGACGATGGGCTACTTCCCCGTGGACGAGAAGTGCTGCGAGTACCTGCTCGCCACCGGGCGCGAAGAGGAGCAGGTCGAGACGTTCCGCGCCTACTACCAGGCGCAGGGTCTCTTCGGCATCCCGCGCGCGGGCGAGATTGATTACAGCACCACCCTCGACCTCGACCTCTCGACCATCGAGCCGAGCGTGGCGGGGCCGAAGCGCCCGCAGGATCGCATCGAACTCTCCGGGCTCAAGGAGAAGTTCGAAGACCTGCTGCGCAAGCCCGTCAGCGAGAACGGGTACAACCGGCCCGAAGAACAAGTCGGCGAGCGCTTCCACGTTGACCTGAGCCGCGAGGTGCGCGAGGTGGCGCGCTCCCTGCCGGTGCTGCCCGGCGCGCTGCACTCGGGCGGCGGCGGGCAGGAGCAGGAGTCCGCGCCGAACGTGGTCGCCACCGAGACGGTCGGCAGTCTCGGCTCGCGCAGCGACAGGAACACGAGCGCGGCGACCGAGTTCGAGATGATGAACAACCGCCCGACGCCCGACCGCGTGGACTTCGAGGAGCAGACCGCCGAGTTCATCATCCAACCGGAGGGCGGGGCCGAACTCGGGCACGGCGACGTGGTCATCGCTGCCATCACCTCGTGTACGAACACCTCGAACCCCGGCGTGATGCTCGCCGCCGGCCTGCTCGCCAAGAAGGCGGTCGAGCGCGGCCTGCAAGTGCCGCCGACCGTCAAGCCCTCGCTCGCGCCCGGCTCGCGCGTGGTGACGGAGTACTACCAGAAGACCGGGCTGCAACCTTACCTCGACCGGCTCGGCTTCCACACGGTCGGCTACGGCTGCACGACCTGCATCGGCAACTCGGGGCCGCTCGACCCGCGCATCGAGGCCGTCATCAACGAGCACGACCTCGTCACCGCCTCGGTGCTCTCCGGCAACCGCAACTTCGAGGCGCGCGTGCACCAGTCGGTGCGCGCCAACTTCCTCATGTCGCCGCCGCTCGTTGTCGCCTTCGCGCTCGCCGGCCGCGTCAACATCGACATGGAGAAGGAGCCTCTGGGTCAAGACGAGAAGGGCGAGGACGTTTTCCTGCGCGACATTTGGCCGACGCTCGAAGAGGTCGGCGAGGTGCTGGGCGCGGCGACCGACCCCGAGACCTACCGCAGGCTCTACAGCGACTTCGCCGCGGCGAACCCGCTCTGGAACGACATCCCCTCGGTGACGGGCGAGGTCTACCAGTGGGATCCGCAGTCCACATACATCCAGGAGCCGCCCTACTTCGAGAAGTTCAGCATGGAGCCGGGCAGCTTCTGCGACATCCTCGGCGCGCGCCCGCTTGCCGTCTTCGGCGACTCGGTGACGACCGACCACATCAGCCCCGCGGGCGCCATCAAGGTGAAGACGCCGGGCGGCCGCTACTTGCTCCTGCGCCACGTCGAGCAGCAGGACTTCAACTCGTACGGCTCGCGGCGCGGCAACCACCAGGTGATGGTGCGCGGCACGTTCGCCAACGTCCGCATCAAGAACCTGCTCGCGCCGGGCACAGAGGGCGGCGTCACGATACTCCAGCCGACGGGCGAGCAGATGCCGATCTACGACGCGTCGATGCACTATCAGGCGGCGGGCGTGCCGCTGGTCGTCTTCGCTGGCGAGGAGTACGGCACGGGCTCTTCGCGCGACTGGGCGGCGAAGGGGACTCTGCTCTTAGGCGTTAAGGCCGTCATCGCCGAGAGCTTCGAGCGCATACACCGCTCGAACCTCGTCGGCATGGGCGTGCTCCCGCTCCAGTTCAAGAACCACACCAACGCCGAGACCCTCGGGCTCGACGGCACGGAGACCATCGACATCACCGGCCTCCAGGGCGGAGAGATCACGCCGCGTCAGGACGTGACGCTCCGCATCCGCCGCCCCGACGGCTCGGAGCGGGAAGTGCCCGTCACGCTCCGCATCGACACGCCCATCGAGATCGAATACTACCGCCACGGCGGCATTCTCCCCTTCGTCCTCCGGCAGTTGATCTCGCAGTCGGCGTGAGGGGGGGGAACAGTAGACAGTAGGGCAATGGGCGCGCGGCTCTCGTCATCAACGGATGAGAGCCGCGCTGTTCTTATCTACTGACTACTGACTACTGTCTACTTCTCTTGTTCCTTGGCAGGCGGAGCCGCCGCGGTATATAAAGCGAGGGTGGGGACATTCATTTACACAGCGGCGGGCTTCGTCCTGCTGGCGCTCATCATTTTCGACATCTACGCGACGGTGCTTCATTCGAGCGCGCGCTACGGGCCGGTGGGCGAGTCTCTGAACCGCGTAGTCTGGCGCATGACGCGCGCGGTCGGCTTCAGGCTCTCTCGCGCGAACCGGCACCGGCTCCTCAACATGGTCGGCCCGCTCCTGCTCCCGCTGCTCATCGTCGTCTACGTCGTCCTGCTCACGCTTGCCTTCGCGCTCGTCTACTACCCGCAAATCCCCGGCGGCTTCACCTACGGCGTCGAGCACCCCGAGCCGGGCTGGGTGGATGCCGTCTACTTCAGCGGGGTGACGCTCACCACCGTCGGCTACGGCGACCTGATGCCGCGCACGGCCCCTCTGCGCTTCCTCGCGCTCTTCGAGGCCGCGTCGGGCCTCATCGTCATCACGCTCGCGATCACCTACATCCTCACCGTCTACGCAGCGCTCGAGCGCAAGCGCGCCGTCGCCGTCTCGCTCTACCACCAGGCGGGCGAGGGCGCGGACGTGGGGGGGTTCATCGCGCACCACTTCGTCGAGGGGCGCTTCTACGGCCTGCGCGACGCCCTGCGCACCGTCACGCGCGACCTGCAAGGGCTGCACGAGTCGCACATCGACCACCCCGTCATCCACTACTTCCATCCCGTCGAGGTCTACAAGGGCACGCCGCGCGTCCTCTTCCTGCTGCTTGAGACCTGCGCCGTCATCCGCGCCGCGCTCGACCGCGAGGAGAACGCAGACCTGCGCAACTACCCCGAGGTGCGCACGCTCGACGCGGGCGTGCGCCACGTCCTCATACAGCTCGTCGATTCGCTCGACCTCGAACGCCGCGTGCGCCCGCGCCGCCCGACCGCGCAGGAGGCCGAGGAGACGGAGCGGCGCTGGCGCCGCCGCTTCGACCAGACGCTCGCGCGCCTCCGCGAGTCGAGGATAGGGATACGCCGCGACACGGAGCAGGGCTGGGAGGAGTACCGCGCGCAGCGCGAGGAGTGGGAGTCGAAGCTGCGCCGCCTCGCCATCCATCTCGGCTACGACTGGGAGGAAGTCACCGGCGACCGCGACCTCGAATACGCCTCCGACGAGGGGAAGGCGGAGCCCCGGGCGAGTGATGAGTGATAAGTGATGAGTGATAAGTAGAAGGCAGTTCTTATCTCATCACGCATCACTTATCACTCATCACTCGCCCTTTTGCCTCCGCGGCGCGGCGGGTGTAAAGTAGGTGCACGCTCAAGCCGGAACACATTCCAACAGACGGACACACACCGAGACTTTCATCCGGAAGGGGAGAGAAACACCATGTCATCAGCAAAATCGGCATCCGAGACGCCCCGCAAATACCAGCTCTTCATCGACGGCCAGTGGGTTGACGCCGAGTCGGGCAAGACCTTCACCACGCCGAACCCCGCGACCGGCGCCACGCTCGCCGAGGTCGCCGAGGGCGACAAGGCCGATATCGACAAGGCCGTCGCCGCCGCCCGCCGCGCCCTGGAGGGCAAGTGGTCGAAGGTCTCCGCGCGCGACCGCGGCCGCATGCTCTACAAACTCTCGCAACTCATCGAGGCGAAGACCCCCGAGTTGGCGGCGCTGGAGACTTCCGACAACGGCAAGCCCATCAACGAGACCAGCTACATAGACCTGCCCCAGGTCGTCGAGAACTTCGAGTACTTCGCCGGCTGGGCCACGAAGATCGAGGGCGAGACCATCCCCGTCCCCGGCCAGATGTTCAACTACACCCTGCGCGAGCCCGTCGGCGTCTGCGGCCAGATCATCCCCTGGAACTTCCCGCTGCTGATGGCCGCGTGGAAGCTCGCGCCCGCGCTCGCCGCCGGCAACACCGTGGTCTTGAAGCCCGCCGAGCAGACGCCCGTCGGCGCGATGGAACTGGCCTCGCTCATCCAGGAGGCGGGCTTCCCCGACGGCGTCGTCAACGTCGTGCCCGGCTACGGCGAGACGGCCGGCGCCGCGCTCGCCGCGCACCCCGACATCGACAAGGTGGCCTTCACCGGCTCGACCGAGGTCGGCAAGATCATCGCCCGGGCCGCGGCCGACAACCTGACGAAGGTCTCGTTAGAACTCGGCGGCAAGGCCCCGAACATCGTCTTCGCCGACGCCGACATCGAGCAGGCCGTCAACGGCGCGATGATGGGCATCTACTTCAACCAGGGCCAGGTCTGCTGCGCCGGCTCGCGCCTCTTCCTCGACGCGCGCGTCAAGGACGAGTTCCTCGAAAGCTTCAAGGAGAAGTCGAGCCGCGTCCGCGTCGGCGACCCGATGGACAAGAACACGCAGATGGGGCCGCAGGTGTCCGAGGAGCAGTTGAACCGCATCAAGGGCTACGTGGACATCGCGAAGGGGGAGGGCGCGCAGGTGCTCGCGGGCGGCTGCCCGCCGCAGCTCGAAGGCGACTTCCAGAAGGGCTACTTCTTCCAGCCGACCATCTTCGGCGACGTGACGAACTCGATGCGCGTGGCGCAGGAAGAAATCTTCGGCCCCGTCGTCTCCGTCATCACCTTCGAGGACGAGGACGACCTCATCAAGCAGGCCAACGAGATCGTCTACGGCCTCTCGGCCGGCATCTGGACGAAGGACATTACGCGCGCGCACCGCTTCGCCAAGGCGGTCAAGGCGGGCACGGTCTGGATCAACACCTACAACATGTTCAATGCGGCCTCGCCCTTCGGCGGCTACAAGCAGTCGGGCTACGGCCGCGAGATGGGCAAGCACGCGCTTGAGATGTACACGCAGGTCAAGAGCGTCTGGGTCGACCTCTCCGGCAAGCCCATCGGCTGGTTCGGGAAATAAGGCCCCGGCAGCAGCCCGACCGTGAGGGAGGGCTCACGTCTTCGCAACGGCAGGAGGGGGATGAGAGTCACGCCGACTCTCATCCCCCTCCTGCTTCATCTATCGTCTCTTCTTACGGCCGCGCGGCTTCGTAGACGAGCACGCGCTTGCGCCGGCTCCTGCCGACGGCGTATCCGATGAGCGCCCCGGCCCCCGCGCCGAGCACAGTCAGTCCCGCGGTTATGGGCGCGTCGAGGTCGTCGAAGCTGTCATCCGCGCTGCTCCCCGCCACGCCGACCGCCAGTCCCGCGCCCCCGCCCACCGCCAGCCCGATCAGCGCGCCCTTCTTCGCCGAACTGCCGCCGACCCTGTGAACCCTCAAGACCTCCCCGGCCTTCAGCTCGGTCGGTTTGCCGCCGATTGTCAGGGACAGCCCGTCGTCCGACACGCCCGTCAACCTGCCCTCGACGGTCTTCCCCGTCTTGAGCTTCACGGACAGTTTGCTGCCCGTCTCGACGGCCTTGAGCGCCGACCAGTCGCCGCCCCCCGCGGCCGCGGTCTGTGCCGACGCGACGGGCGCGAGCAACAACGACACAACCAGGACGAGGCTGAACGTCAACCTTCTGCTTCCGACGAACATAGACGGCTCCTTTCGCATGGGCGCGTTCGCCCGCGGCGCTTCGACTCCGCCCCTCGTTCGATGTCCGACCTGCGTCTGTGTGTAAAGGCTGACGCATCATACGCCCATCCGGGTCGCGTTTCTACCCCTTCGGCTTCGGCAGCAGCGGCTCGCAGTTGAGCGTCTGCGGGCCGGCGTCGGTGCAGACGGCGTACTTCGCGCCCTCGTACATGGTGACGCCCGCGTGCTCGCCGCGCGCGTTGAGGACGTAGAAGTTGATGCCGAACGAGGGGTTGCCGTCCTGGTTGAGCAGACGCTTCTCGATTGTGTTGGCTTTGATTCGGCGGAGCGCTTCGAGCCCCGCGTCCTTCGGGTGCTTGCCCCTTCGCATCTCCTCGACGATGAGGAAGGAGCAGAGGTTGTAGAGGTTCGCTTCGCCCCGCCCCGTGGAGCCGGCCGCGCCGACCGCGCCGTCCACGTAGAGCCCCGCGCCGAGGATGGGCGAGTCGCCGACGCGCCCCGGTATCTTCCACGCGAGCCCCGAGGTCGTCGTCACGCCGCAGACCTCGCCCTTCGCGTTGACCGCGTCGCAGTTGATCGTGCCGTAGAAGTGCTCCTCGCGGATGAGCCCCTCGCGCACCATCTTCAGACCCTCGCGCCGCCACAGCTCCGCGCGCTTCGCCGGGTCGAGGTAGTGGCCGGGGTCTGTGCGCCGCTTCCATTCGAGCCACAGCCTGCGCGAGTTCTCGGTGTTCAAGTCGCCCTCGATCTTGAACCCCATGTTGCGCGCAAAGTCCTGCGCGCCGTGGCCGACGAGCAGGTGGTGGTCGGTCGTCTCCATCACGGCTTTCGCCACGAGCGAAGGCGTGCGCACGCCTTCGAGCGAGGCCACCGCCCCGGCGCGTTTCTTCGGCCCGTGCATGACGGACGAGTCGAGCTGGACGACGCCGTCGGCGTTCGGCAGCCCGCCGTAGCCGACGCTGTCGTCGAGCGGGTCTAACTCGACGATGTTGACGCCCGCGAGGCACGCGTCTAACACGTCCGAGCCGCCCGAGGTCATCAGGCGGAAGGCGCGCTGGACGCACGTCTCGTCGCCGCCGTTCTTGAACTGGTTGCCGTTCGAAGAGGCGACGACCGCCGGCCGCACGCCCTGCACGACGACGGCGGGCGCGCCCGCGCTCAGAGTTTTGGCGGAGGCCGCGGCCACGCCGGCCGCCGCGCCCGCGCGAAGAAAATCACGCCTTCTCATCTTGCTGCCCATCGTTTTCCCCCTCAAGGTTTGGCGTCCGCCGGCCACTGGTACCGCTTCGACCAGATCAGGAACTGCATGACGCGACCGCTGTTCGCCTCCGTCCACTCGCGCACGTCGGGCAGGCCGCTCGACTTGAGCGCGTGGTAGACGAACGCCTCGACGTGCCCCTTCTGCTTCATCTCGACGAAGTAGGGGACGTAGAACTGTTGGACGAAGGTTGACTGCTTCTTCCCGCCCTGCTCGGCGAGCACGGCCAGCACCGTCTCCAACTGGCTGACGAGCTTCTGCGCCTCGGTCTTGCCCTTCTCCTCCTCCGTCAGCGCGAGCGCGGCCGAGAGCCCGAGGACTGTCTCGACCGCGGTGAAGTCGCCCTCGTCCTTCTTCGAGTTCGCGTCGAGCGTGATGCTGATCTCGTTCGGTTTGCTGCCGGGCGCCGCGCCGCCTTCGAGCACGGCGCGCACGAGCTTCACTGCGGCGGTCGAGCGTTGCGAGGAGTGTTCGAGCACGAGGAAGCGCGCGGCGGCGAGGAGCGCGGGCGCCTTGTAACCCGTGTTGTGGAAGAGAAGCGCCAGCATGAGGTGGCTCGACGCGTGCTCGGGGGCGGCGGCGAGCCCGGCCTTCAGGCTCTTCTTGGCCTCGTCGAGCTTGCCCTTGTTGCGGTACGTGAGGGCCAGGTTGTAGTACAGCAGGCCGTCGTTGGGGAAGACCTTGATGGCCTTCTTGTAAACCTCGATGGCTTTGTCGGGTTCGCCCGCGAGGTCGAGGTTGTTGCCGATGAGGAGGTAGAAGCCCGCGAGCTGGCTCGACTGATACCCCGCGCCACGGTACGCGATTTCGAGCGCCTTCCTGTAGTCCTTCTTCGCGTAGTAGGAATAGCCCAGCTCGTAGAGCGCGGTGACGTTCGAAGGGTTCTCGGCGAGCACGGACTCGTATTTGCGGATCGCGCCGTCGAAGTCGCCGCGCTCGTGGAGGGCCACGCCCTCGCGGATGGCGGCGGTCTGCGCGCCCGTCGTCGGCGCGGGCGTGAGCTTCGGCTCCGGGAGTTGCTGCGCCGCCGCGCGCGCGCAGCAGAGCGCGAGGAGGAGCAGCATCAGGCTCGCCCTGTTGAGCTTCATGAAGTCAAACCCTCTCGTCATGTTCATCTGTTTCTCCTGCGCCCCGCCTTCAAGGGCGGGCTTCCGCCTCGTTCCTGAAGACCGCGCCATCCTTCATCACGAAGTTGACGCGCTTGAGCGCCTGTATGTCTGCGAGCGGGTCGGCCGGGGCGGCGATGATGTCGGCGGCCATGCCCGGCCTGATGCGGCCGCGCTCGCGCTCGACGATTCTGCGCGGCGGTGCCGGCCTCCGGGGCGACGAGCCTTCCGGCGCGGATGACGGTCGTCTGCCCCGTGGCCTGCGCACACGAAGCGGCGAGGAGAAGGAGGAGGGCGAAGAGGTGACGTTTCATCTGTGCGTCTCCCGTCCCCGAGCTTGCGCGCTACTCTTCGCGGAGCTTCAAGGTCTTGAGCACCCACTCGTCGGGGTCTAAGGCGACCGACTGCGGTCTGCGTTCGAGCTTGAAGTCGAAGGTCTGCTCGCGCCCGGTGACTTCGACGACCTCGCGGCGCGCGTCGTCGCCAGTTCTTAACTCCACGTCGAGCGGCATGCGGAAGAGGCTCCCGGGCTGCGTCTGCCGGACTCTGAGGCGCAGGCGCTTCGACGGCTCGTCCCAACTCCAAGCGGCGTCGTAGGCGGGGAAGCCGGGCTCGAAAATCCACTGGCGGAAAAACCAGTCGAGCGGGCGGCCCGAGTGCAGTTCCATCACGCGGCGGAAGTCTTCGGTCAAAGCGTTGCCGTCGCGGTAGGTGCGGTAGTAGTCGCGCACGCCCTCGAAGAACTTCTCGTCGCCGACGACGCGGCGGAGCATGTGCAGCACCCACGCGCCCTTCTGGTAGTTGTTTCGATTGAGCAGCTTGAAGAGGTCTTTGACCTCGGGGTCGTAGACGGGGCGCGCGACCGAGTCGGCGTCCTGCACGTAGCGCTCTTTGTTCGAGAGCATCAGCCGCACGAACTTGTCGCGGCCGTCGGCGCGCTCGTAGAAGAGTGCGCCGAAGTATGTGGCGAAGCCCTCGCTCAGCCAGAGGTGATGCCAGTCCGACTCGGTTACGGAGTCGCCGAACCACTGGTGCGCGATCTCGTGCGCGACGGTGCCTTCCAGCCCGCCCGTGCCGTCGTAGGATTTCTCGTCGAAGAAGATGGTCGAAGAGTTCTCCATCCCGCCGAAGCGCGTCGAGGACTGGACGAGCGCGAGTTTCTCGTAAGGGTAGGGGCCGACGAGGTCTGCGTAGAACTCAAGCATGCGGAGCGCGCGGCCGTGGTCTTTGAGTCCGCGGTCGCGGTCTTTCGGGAAGAGGTAGTGCCAGACGTTTATTCCGTCTGATGAGCCGGCGTTGACGATGGAGAACTCGGTCGCGCCGAAGACCATGCAGTAGACGGGGACGGGCACAGACTCGCGCCAGTGCGTGAGCCGCGTGCCGTCCTGCCGGCTCGTCGTCTCGACCAGTTCGCCGTTGGCGACCACGTCGTAGCGCGCGGGCGCGGTGATGTAGAAATCAACTTTGGCCTTGTCGTAAGGGTGATCGACGGAAGGGAACCAGTGGCGCGCGCGGTCGGGCCAGTTGTCTGCGAAGACGGTGCGGTCGCCGAACTTGTTCCGCTTGAAGTAGAGGCCGTCCGAAGGCGCGCCGCGGTACCTGACGGCGACGTTGAAGAGGTCGCCGGGTTTGTACGTCTCGCCCAGCACGATGCGGAGTCGGCCGCTGTCTCTGGTGAACTTCGCGGGGCGACCCTGCTCGTTGACGCCCTCGACGTTGAGGCCGGGGAAGTCGAGCGCGACCTCGCGGACGTTCTCGGCCCTGACCGCGAAGACGATCTCGGTCTCGCCCCTTATCTCGTCGCCCGCGTCGGGGATGGTCAGGCGGACGCGGTACTGTTGCGCGTCGAGCGCCTTCTGCCGCGGGTAGTCGTCGCGCGCCTGCGCGTGCGCGAAGAGGCAGAGGAGCAGCGGCAGCACGCCGAGCTGCCGGAGGGTTCCATTCGTCCGAGTCCTGTGCAGGTTTGGTCGCATGCCTGACGTGTGAAAGTCGTGTTGATGAAGGTGGTGCTGTTAAGGCTTCGGCGGTTCGGGCGCGGGCTGGGGCAGCTCGACGCCGAAGGCGAGGGCGAGTCGCCAGCGCCCGTTCTGCTTGACGAAAACGTCCGTGAAGGCGCTCACGCCCTCCTGCTCCGAGCCGTCGTCGGCGCGGACGCGCGCGCGCTGGACGCCGGTGAGGATGGCCGTCTCGCCGTAGACGCTCACGCGCAGCCCCTCGCCCTCGACAGAAGTTATGCGGCCGGGCACCGAGGCGATGCCCTTGAGAAAGTCTTCGCGGCTCAGCTCGGCGCCGGGCATCCGGTAGACGAAGTCTTCGGTCAGGAGGCGTTCGAGCGCCCGCGTGTCCTTCGCGCGGATGTGGCGCATGATCTCTTTTTCGAGGCGGAGAATCGACTCGACCGTCCGCCTGGGTTGGCGCGCGTCTGCCATCCGTCGCTCCTGCGCCCGCGCGCGCGCCGGCAAAAAGAAAGCAACCGCCAGCGCGGCGAGGGCTATCAAAGGTGGCGTTAAAACTCTCTCCGTATACACAGGTCGGGTTCGGAGCGTTCGGAAGAAGGTCGAAGTGCGTGCCGGGGTACGTTAACACAACCGTCGCGCGCGGCGTCACTTTTCGGGCGGGCATTTCGCCGTGCTATCATCGGAACGCTCTCCCGACAATCGTTGATGAAAGTTTAAGGAGACGCACATGCTGACACGTCGCAAGCTGTTCCTGTTGCCGGTGTTGTTCGCGGCCGTGCTGGGTCTTTCGGCCTGCCCGAGCCAGACGAGCATCAGTAAGCTGAAGTCCGACCCCGACCGCTACATGGACAAGGAGGTCGGCATCATCGGCCGCGTCACGGACAGCTACGGCATCCCGTTCGTGGGCGGCGCCTACGAGCTGGACGACGGGACGGGGCGCATCTGGGTCGTCACCGAGCGCGGCAACACGCCCTCGAAGGGCGCGCGCGTCGGCGTCAAGGGGCGCGTCTACTCGGGGCCGACCATCCGCGGCCGCAACGTCGGCATGGCCGTCAGGGAGGAAGACCGACGCGTCAAGGACAACTAAAGGGAGTTCGGGGCGCGCGGTCACTGGGTGAGGGATGATGATCGTCCGCGGCCTCGACGAACAGTTCGCGCGTCTGCACGGGCGCTCTCTGGCGCTCGTGCGGGTCGTGCCGGCCGAGCGCCTCTACTGGCAGCCCCCGCGGGAACCAGCGGCGCGCACCTTCCCCGTCTACTCCTGCGGCGAGCACCTCCTGCGCTCGGCCGCCGCCGTCGAGCAGACCTTCGGCGGCATCACCGTCAACCTCTGGGACGACCCCTTCGAGTGGACTCTGCCCGAGTCAATGCCCACGCCCGATACGGTGGCGCGCTACCTCGAAGAGGCCGAGGCGACGCGCCGACGCGCCTTCGAGTTCCTGCGCTCGGACGAAGACCTCAGTAAAGAGATAGCGGTGCCTTCCGGCGAGATGCGGACGCTCTTTTCGCTCGCCGTCGAGACGCTGGCGCGCGCCGCGCACCACCAGGGGCGCGCCCACGCGACGCTGCGACTCTTCTCCGACGCGCGCCTGCCCCGAGTCTGAGAAGCCTCTGAGAGGCGTCTGAGGCGCCCGCGCGCGGCGGTTGCGCGTGAACTTCCCCCGTGGGATAGTCGTAAGGGAAGCCGAGGTCATCCCGCGGAAGGAAGGTCGAGAGATGTTCTGTCCACAATGCGGCCAGCAGCAGGCGTCGGACGCCGCGCGCTTCTGCTCGCGCTGCGGCTTCCAGTTGGGGGCCGTGTCGGGGCTGCTGGCCACGAACGGCGCCGCGCCCGAGCTGGCCTTCGAGGCCGTGCCCGTGCCCGAGTCGCCGCGCAGAATCGGCGCGCGCTTCGGCGGCAAGCTAATGCTGTCGGGCATCTTCATCTCAATCGCGCTGGCGATGTTGGGCGAGTTGATCGGCTTCGACGAGGATGTGGCGCTGCTCGGCATGCTCGTCTTCATGGCGGGCTTCTTCAGACTTCTCTACGCCTTCATCTTCGAGGAAGGTCCGTACCGCAAGCGCTTGCAGCGTCAGCCGGTCTCCACGCAGCCCGCGCAGCTCGCGCACCCGCGCGGCATCTCGGCGCTGCCGCCGCCTCAGCAGCAGCCCGCGCACGCATACGTCCCGCCGCGCCCCGACACGGCCGAGATGGCCTACCGGCCGAGCGTGACCGAGGGCACGACGCGCCTGCTCGAACGCGACCGCGACGAGCAGACCCGCTGAATCTTCTCAAGTTCACAGGAGCCGAAGATGTTCTGCCCCAACTGCGGCCAGCGACAGGTTTCGAATGAGTCGCGCTTCTGCCCCGCCTGCGGCTTCCCGCTCGAAACCGTCGGCGAACTGTTGGCCAACGGCGGCCGCCTGAGCTGGCGCCCGCCGCAGCCGGCCGGGCCCGTCGAACTCTCGCCGCGGCAGAAGGGCATCAGGCAGGGCGCGATGGTGATGCTGACCACGCTGCTCGTCGTGCCGCTCCTCGCCATCTTCGGCGTGGCGATGCTCGGGTTCCCCGGCGAATTGGTCGCGCTCGCCGCGGTGGGTCTGCCCGTCGGGGGCTTCCTGCGCATCATCTACGCGCTCCTCTACGAGAGTAACGCGCCGGCCTTTCCCGCGGCCCCGCAGCCCTCCTACGTGCCGCCGCCCGCGATTCCCAACTATCTCGGCTCGCCGCCGCAGCAGTCACACGCGCTGCCGCCGCGCCAGGCCGCGCCCATCCCGGCGCCCGCGCGCCCGCAGCGCTACAACACGGGCGAGCTGGTCGAGCCCCCGCGCGCCAGCGTCACCGACCACACCACGCGCCTGCTCGACAAGCAGCCCGAAGAGCCTACGCGTATGCTCGACAGGCAGCCCGATGACCCCTCGCGCCAGTAACGACCCGTCCGAAGGCGACGCTGGTTACGCAACGTCTCTCGCCGCGCGCCTGCGCTCACGCATAGTCGAAGCCGGCCCTTTGACGTTCCGAGACTGGATGAGCGCGGCGCTCTACGACGAGCGCGAGGGTTATTACCAGCGTCCGGATGCGGAGCGCTGGGGGCGCGCGGGCGACTACCGCACGGCGCCCGAGCGCAGCGAACTCTTCGCCGCGACCTTCGCGCGACACTTCACCAAACTCTACGAGGAGCTGAACCGGCCGCGCGTCTTCCACCTGTTCGAAGCGGGCGGCGGCGCGGGTCGCTTCGCGCACGGCGTCCTGCGAACCCTGCGCCGCGACGCGCCGCATGTCTACGAATCCGTCCGCTACGTCTTCGACGAAACGAGCGCGGACTCGCGCCGCCGCGCCGCCGAACTGCTCGCGCCCTTCGCCGAACGAATCGAGTTCCGTCGTCTTTCAGAGACGGATGACAGGCTCGACCACGCCGTCCTCTTCTCCAACGAACTGCTCGACGCCTTCCCGGTGCATCGCGTGACCGTGCGCGACGGCCGCCTCCTCGAATCTTACGTCGGCGTGCAGGACGGCGGCGGCTTCGTCTTCGTCGAAGACGAGCCCTCGACGCCGCGGCTCGCCGAGCACTTCGAGCGACTTGGGGTGAGCCTCGAAGAAGGGCAGGTCGCCGAAGTCAACCTCGAAGTGGCCGACTGGCTCGCTAACGTAGCGACGACCGTCAGCAACGCCTTCATCATCACGGTCGATTACGGCGACGAAGCCTCGGCGCTCTACGGCGCGCCGCACAGGCGCGGCGGCACGCTCCGAGCCTTCCGCCGCCACGAACTGGTCGAAGACGTTCTCGGCGACCCCGGCGGGCAGGACTTGACGACCACCGTCAACTGGACGCAGGTCATGGCCGAAGGCGAGCGCGCTGGGCTGCGGACGCTCTCGCTCGAACGGCTCGACGGCTTCCTCCTCCGCGCGGGGCTCGTCGAGCAGTTGGAGCTTGAGAGCGCGCGCGTCACGTCCGAGGCCGAACTCGCACGCCTGCGGCTCGACGCGCGCGAGATGATCCTGCCCGGCGGCATGGCCTCACACTTCCAGGTGCTCATACAGAACCGCGAGCGGTAGCGAACGGGTTGCGCCCTGCAATTAAGAGTTACGCGGAGTGACACGCACCCGCTCGCTCCCGCTCGCGGTTCTGTTTTACTTCCTGATAAACTCATCGCGCTCTGCCCTTCAACTCGTAACGACACACGCCGCAGGAGACTTAGATGAAAAGGACTCTCGCGCTCTCCGCCTTTCTGGTCATCAATCTGGTGCTGGCGCCCGCGCTGAATCTCTGCGCGGCGCAGACGACGCCGTTCGTGTCCGACGAAGAGATTCGGATGCTCTCGAACGAAATCTCGGGCGACCGCGCCTTCGAGCACATCCGCTGGCTCACGCACTGGCACCGCGACTCGGGCATGGAGGGCTACTTCAAGGCGCGCGACTACGTGATGCAGGCCGCGCGCGAGGCGGGCGTGGACGAGGTGCGCTTCGTCGAGCAGAAGCTGGAAGGCCCGAACTACACGGCGCGCGCGGCCGAGCTGTGGATGGTCGAGCCCGTTGAGCTGAAGCTCGCGGACATCGCCGAGCACGCCGTCTACCTCGCCGACATGAGCCGCGACGCGGACGTGACGGCCGAACTCATAGACATCGGCGACGGCACGGAGGAGGCGCTGAAGGGCCTGGACGTGAAGGGCAAGCTCGTCCTGACGGACGGGCCGCCGCAACGCGCCGTGGACAACGCCGTCGGCAAGCGCGGCGCCGTCGGCGTCGTCACCTACCAGACCTCGGAGGGCAGGAGCCCGTTCGATTACCCCGACCAGGTCGCGTGGCAGCGTATCAACTGGCAGCCGCCCGCCGGCACCAAAGGCACGTTCGCCTTCGTCCTCCCGCCGCGCAAGGGCGACACGCTGCGCCGCATCCTCCAGACGAACGCCGTGCAGGACTTCTTCGCCACGGGCAAGCCCGCGCGCGGCGGCCGCATTAAACTCCGGGCGAAGGTGGACACCGACATGGGCGAGGCGCCCGGCCGCACGGGCTTCGTCGAGGCCGTCATCCGCGGCACGCGCCCCGGCGTGCAGCAGGTCGTGCTCACCGCGCACTTGCAGGAGGAGCAGGGCTCGGCCAACGACGACGGGAGCGGCTGTGCCAACCTTCTGGAACTGGCGCGCGTCTACAGCAAGCTCATCAAGGAAGGGAAGATGAAGAGGCCGCTGCGCGACCTGCGCTTCTGGTGGACTGACGAAATCTACTCGGAGTACCAACTCTTCCGCGAGCACCCCGAGGAGATGAAGAAGATTCTGGCGAACGTCCACCAGGACATGACGGGCGCGAACCTCGCGATGGGCAGCCGCGTGCAGCACCTCATCTTCGCGCCGCACTCGCGCACCTCTTATCTGGATGCCGTCTTCGAGAGCGTCGGCACCTACCTCATCCACACGAACAACGGCTACCTCGCCGCGAGCCGGCAGGGCGGACTGCCGCGCCCGCACACGCGCCCGCTCTACTCGACGCGCGGGACGCGGCAGGGCTACAACGCGCGCTTCGTCCCGCACTTCGGCTCGTCCGACCACCTCGTCTTCGTCGAGGGCGCGGTCGGCATCCCGGCCGTTGCGCTCATCAACTGGGACGACCCCTACATACACTCCACCGACGACGACCTCTTCCAGATAGACCAGACGCAGCTCCGCCGCAACAACTTCCTCATCGGCGCGCTCGCGTACTTCCTCTCCAACGCGGGCAACGGAGATGTCCCGCTCCTCGTCGCCGAAACTTACGCGCAGGGGTCGAAGCGGCTCGCCAACGACATGCACGTCGCGATGCAGTTGCTCGTCGCGGAGAGGGGCAAGGGGGACGGCGGCTGGAAGCGCGCGAGCACCATCGTCGAGCAGGGCGTTTTGCGCGAGGCGCGCGCTCTCGAATCCATCCGCGTCTTCGGGGCCGGCAACACCACCGAGGGCCCCATCGACGACATGAAGAATCTGATGATCGCCAACAACGCCCCGAAGGGCGAGCTGGCGCGTTTCTACAATCAACTGAACGGGACGAACCCGCCGCAGCCCGCGCCGCTCGACGACGCCGAGCGCGCGGCGAGCAGGAAGGTGCCCGCGAACGTCGCCTCGCTCGACACCTATCTCACCAACCGCAACAAGGTTCCCGGCGCGGCCGGCGGGGCGCTGCACGGCCTGATGCGCACGGAGGTCTACAACTTCGTGGATGGCCGCCGCTCCTACTACGACATCTACAAGGCCGTCTACGCCGAGTCGGCGGCCGCGGGCAGTTGGTATTACGGGACGGTGACGCTCGAAGACGTGGTGCGTCTGCTCGACGCGGGGGTGGCGGCCGGGGCGCTGACGCTGAAATAGGCCGCCGCCGTCTCTGCCCAAATGCAGGCAGAGTCAGGCGGTTGAAGGTTTGAAACCGTACAGGCGGCTCCGGCCGGCGGCGAAGGTTTGCACAAGTTAAATATTGCAGTAGAATAACTTCAGTGGCATCATCCCCGAACATCCGGCCAGAAGGAACGGCGCTTGCTTTAACGCCGACTGCATCCCGTCCCCCCATTCGTGTGTCCTCCCATAGAGTTTGAGGAGACCGGGCGGGTCGCGCAGGAGTCGGTGTTTTGAAGAACTTTTTTTCGGCGCTCATTCGGCTAACGCAGGCGCGCCGGCAGGCATCCTAAAGGGAAGTTTAGGATTTAAAAATTGATTGCAGCCGGGCGCGGCGTAGGTGTTTAGAGTTGAGTCCGACGCGCCGAGATGAATGACGAGATTAACTAACACACATCCCTCAGGCGACGAGCGCCCCGACGGGCCCGAGACGCGGGCGTGGAAGGCGCAGGCCGAGTCGCTGCCCCTCTTCAACCGCGAGTTCAGCCAGATCGAGTTCTACCGGCGCGTGCTCGAAGAGGCGCTCGACCCGACGGCGCCGCTCCTCGAACGGCTGAAGTTTCTCTCCATCTTCTCCGAGAACCTTGACGAGTTCTTCATGATCCGCGTCTCCGGCTTGCAGGAGACACTGGCGAGCGAGGTGGCGTCGCCGGACGGGATGAGGCAGCTCGAACAGTTGAAGCAGATACGCGCGCGGCTGCTCCCGCTCTTCGGGGAGCAAGCGCGCTGCCTGCGCGAAGAGGTGCTGCCCGGCCTCGCCGAGCACGGCATCCGCGTCGTCCAGTACAACACGCTCTCGCTGCCCGAGCGGCAGCAGCTCCGCGACTTCTACAAGCGGCAGGTGCACCCCGTGCTGACGCCGCAGGCCGTGGATCAGGGGCACCCGTTCCCGTACATCTCCAGCCTCAGCCTGAACCTCGCGCTGACGGTCGAGCCGCTGCCCGAGCATGGCATCACGCGCTCGCTGACGGGCAAGGTCGAGCCGCGCTTCGCGCGCATCAAGCTGCCGCCGCTCGTCCCGCGCCTCGTGCCGGCGGACGAGGCGAACACGAAGTTCGTCTTCCTCGAAGACCTGATCGCGGCCAACCTCGAATCGCTCTTCCCGCGCATGCGCGTCAAGGATTGCCACGCCTTCCGTGTGACGCGCGACGCCGACGTGGACGTGCGCGAGGAGGAAGCCAACGACCTCCTCTCCATGATGGAGAAGACGCTGCGCAAGCGCCGCTTCGGCACTGCCGTCCGCCTCGAAGTGGACGCGGGGATGCCCGCCGAGCTGCGCGACCACATCGCGCGGGAGGTTGAGCTGGACGCGGACGACGTGTACGAGATCGAAGGCCCGCTCAACGTGCGCGACCTGATGCAGCTCTACAAGCTCGACCGGCCCGAGCTGAAGGACGCGCCCTTCAAGCAGCGATTCCCCGCGACGCTGGCCGGGGCCGACGACTACTTCGCGCGCATACGCGAGCGCGACGTGCTGCTCCACCACCCCTGCGAGTCGTTCGAGGCCGTCACCGAGTTCATCGACCGCGCCGCCAAAGACCCCGACGTGGCCTCCATCAAAATCTGCCTCTACCGCACGGGGCAGAACTCGCCCATCCCGCAGTCGCTCATCGAGGCCGTCCAGCGCGGCAAGCAGGCCACGGCGCTCGTCGAACTCAAGGCGCGCTTCGACGAGGAGAACAACATCGAGTGGGCGAAGCGTTTGGAGGAGTCGGGCGTCCACGTCGTCTACGGCATCATCGGGCTCAAAACTCATTGCAAGGTCGCGCTCGTCGTCCGGCGGGAGGGCGAGACGCTGCGGCGCTACGTCCACCTCGCGACGGGGAACTACAACCCCGTCACCTCGAACTTCTACACCGACCTCGGGCTGCTGACGGCCGACGAGGAGATCGGCGCCGACTCCACCGACCTCTTCAACTTCCTCACGGGCTTCTCGCGCCAGAAGGAGTACAAGAAGCTCCTCGTCTCGCCGGTCGCGCTCAGGGACAAGACGCTCGGGCTCATCCGCCGCGAGGCCGAGCACGCGCGCGCCGGCCGCCCCGCGCGCATCATCGTCAAGATCAACCGCCTGGCCGACACGCGCGTCATCGCGGCGCTCTACGAGGCTTCGCAGGCCGGCGTCCCCATCGACCTCATCGTCCGCGGCATCTGCATGCTCAAGCCGGGCGTGGAGGGACTCTCCGAGACGATTCGCGTGCGCAGCATCGTCGGCCGCTTCCTCGAACACAGCCGCGCCTACTACTTCCAGAACGGCGGCGAGGAGGAAGTCTACACGGGCAGCGCCGACTGGATGCCGCGTAACTTCGACCGCCGCGTCGAGACCATCGCCCCCGTCAGCGACGAGCGTTTGAAGAGATACCTGAAGGATGTGCTGCTCGACGCGTACCTGCGCGACAACGTCAAGGCGCGCGTACTCGGCGCCGACGGCCGCTACCGCCCCGTCCCCGTCGAAGAAGGCGCCGAGCGCTTCAACAGTCAACTCTTTTTCATAGACGCCCCCGCACCCGAATAAGACGTGAAACGATTTTTTTGAGGAGTGTCGAAAATGTCGAACAAGGGATTCCGCACATTTATCCTGGCGCTGGTGGCGGCCGCCACGACGCTCTCGGCGTGCGCGCCGGCCGTGGGGCAGAACGACGCGGCGCAGAGCGAGACTAAAGAGGAGAAGAAGGAAGAGAAGAAAGAGGCGATGCCCGAAGGGAAGCCGGTCATCTGGCAGGAGCCCTCGGACATCGCCTCGCGCAACCTCCTGCTCGGGCCCGGCGGCGAGGAGATGAAGCCCGACCTCAGCCAGGTCATCTGGGAGGAGACCGAAGATGGCGGCTACTCGGTGAAGTGGCGCGTGCGCGACGCCAGGGGCAAGAAGTGGGTGGTCAAGGTCGGCAACGAGGCACAGCCCGAGACGGCCTCGACGCGCCTCCTCTGGGCCGCGGGCTACCCCGTCGAAGTCACATACCTCGTCCCCTGCGTCAAGGTCGTCAACGCGCCGAAGCCGAGGAAGAAGGTCGAGCAGTGCGAGGGCAAGGGCTACGCCAACGTCCGCTTCGAGGCGCGGCCCGAGAACGTCAAGCGGCTCGACATGTGGAGCTGGAACGAGAACCCGTTCAAAGGCACGAACGAGTTCGCCGGGCTCGTCGTGATGATGGGGCTCCTTAACAACTGGGACTTGAAGGACACGAACAACAAGGTCATCCACGTGCCGGCCGAGGGCGGGCAGGACGAGCTGCGCTACATCATCAGCGACCTCGGCGCGACCTTCGGCAAGACCGGCAACTTCATCACGCACAGCCGCAACGAGCCCGAGAAGTACGTCAAGTCCGGCTTCGTCGATAAGGTCGAGGGCAGCTTCGTCCGCTTCGACTATAACGGGAAGAACGGCGGGCTCTTCGACGCCGTCACCGTCGAGCAGGCGCGCTGGATCGGCGACGTGCTCTCGCGCCTGCGCGAGGAGCAGATTAAGGACGCCTTCCGCGCGGCCAACTACAAGCCGGCGGAGGTCGAGGCGCTCGCGCAGGAGGTGATGGGCCGCATCAACGCGCTCAAGACGCTGCCCGCGCCGGCCACGGCCAGCGCGCCCGCACCGTAAACGCGCGGAAGCGACCACAGGGCGCGCCGTTGAAGACGTTGTAGGGGCGGGGACAGAGTCCCGCCCCTACAGACATAACAGCGGCGTCGGTTAATTTTCGGAATGTTCCGTGCCCGACAGACCCCCCACCCGCCTCGCGCTTATCCTTCTCCTGATCGCCGCGGCACCTTAGAAAGCAACGAATGGTGAACAGTAAGCAAAAGGGAAAAGCCTTTACGGTCGCGGTCGCGGTTATCGCGCTGGCGTTAGGGTTCCTGCTGGTTGCGGCGCTGATGCGCGGCTACGGCTCGGGCAACTCGAACGTGGGCGGCGCGGCCGACCCGGTGAGCGCCGAGCCGCAGGCAACACAGCCCGCGCGCGAGTCTGCGCCCGCGGCGCGCGCCACGCCGGCCACGTCGGCCGAAGAGTCGCCGCTCTCGAAAGTGTTCGGCATCGAAGACCCGCCGCAGCCGCGGCAGGGTCAGAGGGGCGACTGGCTGATGACGTTTGCCAACGTCACGGTGCGCCTGACTCTGGCCGCGCTGCTCTCGGCGATGCTCGCCTTCCGCCCGCGTCGCTTTTCGCACTCGGTCAAGCGCAACCCCTTCGTCGCGCAGACGCAGATACTGATGGCCGTCGTCGCCTCGGCGCTGATGATGGTCGTCGGCGACAGCGCGGCGCGCGCCTTCGGCATCTTCGCCGCGGCCTCGCTCGTGCGCTTCCGCACGAACATCAAAGACCCGAAGGAGATCACGGTGCTGCTCGTGAGCCTCGCCATCGGGCTGGCGACGGGCGTCGGCCGCTGGGAGCTGGGGCTCATCCTGACGTTCTTCGTGCTGCTGCTGCTGTGGGGGCTGGAGTACCGCGAGCGCGATCTGGTCACGCGCTCGATGGAGTTGACCGTCAAGACGCGCAACATCGGGACGACGCAGGACGCGCTGCTGCAACTCTTCCGCAGGTACGACTTCGCCGCCGAGATGCGCACCATCGACCGCCCCGACGGCGAGGGCGAGACCGGCACCATCATCTACTTCGTGGACATCGGCCCGCAGGCCGGCACCGACCGCCTCAGCGAAGAACTGCTCGCCGCCGACCCGCGCAACATCGACAGCGTCGAGTGGGATCAGCAGAAGAACACGTCCTACTTCTACCAATGATGCCGGCCGGCGCCGCCCCTTACCGCGGGCGGCGCCGGCCGCGCCCGGCGCGTGCGTAAAGCCTCCCGAACCCTCAAACCTCCTCACGTCTTTGTAAGCTGAATCTGCGGGCCGCTCGACTGCATCCTTGAGACGGCTCACCCA
>JBEVJD010000288.1:0-8346 GCA_040510435.1 Pyrinomonadaceae bacterium
CTTGAGGATGTGGGGAGCTACGAGACGGCGCGCGAGGCGATGGGCGAGCTGTGGGCGGGCGTCGGCACTCGCCCCGTCCTGGACGAGCTGGGCGAGGCGACGGCGGCGGAAGTGATCCTGCGGGTTGGGGCACTCACGGGCTGGCTCGGCAGCGCGAAGCAGATCGAGGGGTCGCAGGAGGAGGCCAAGAACCTCATCACCGAAAGAATCACGAGATTCGAGGCGTTAGGGGACGCGGGAAAGGCGGCGGAGGCGCAAACTGAGGTCGCCTTCTGCTACTGGCGGCAGGGCTCGTATGACGACGCGCGGGTGTGGTTACAGGAAGCTTTCGGCCGCCTACCTCCTGGCACGCACAACGAGGTGAGAGCCGTAGCGTTGCACCGGCTTGCCATCGTCGAGATGTCGGCGAAGAGGTTTCACGACGCCCTGCGGATTCATGTAGACTTCGCGCCTTTATTCGAGAGCATCGGGAGCGACGCGCTCAAAGGGAAGCGCCATCACGACTTCGCCTTCCTTCTACGGAATCTTGGGGCGACAGAGAAACGTCCCGACTACATAGACCGCGCCCTCATCGAGTACACCGCCGCCAGCTACCACTTCGAGCAGGCCGGCGCAGCCCCACGCTATCAAGGCTGTGTCGAGAACAACCTCGGATATTTGTATAGCACCATCGGCAAGTTCCGCGAGGCCCACGAACACCTTGACCGGGCGCAGGCGCTCTTTACCGGCATGAAGGATATGTCCCGTACGGCGGGAGTGGACGAGACGCGCGCCAAGGTGCTGCTGGCCGAAGGCCGCATTAACGAGGCCGAGAGGCTCGCCCGCACGGCCGTCCGGATTCTCGAACGTGGCGGCGAGCAATCGCTACTGGCCGAAGCCCTGACCACGCACGGCATCGCACTCGCCCGCGGCGGGAATATGAAGGTCGCCCTCCCGACGCTCCGACGCGCCGTCGAGGTCGCCGATAACGCGGGCGACGTTGAGAGCGCGGGGCTGGCCGCGCTCACCATCATCGAGGAGTTAGGCAAATATCTACCGACTGATGAGTTGACCCCCACCTACGACCGCGCCGCCGATCTGCTCTCGCGCTCCGGCAACCAGGAGCTAAAAGACCGGCTGCTCACGGCCTCCCGCAACGTGCTGTTCCTCGTCGGCGAACACCCCACGCCACCGACGTGGAAGGGCTTTAACTTTTACGACGCGGTTCAGCGTTTCGAGGCCCGGATAATCTCGCGGGCGCTCGCAGAAACAGGGGGAGCCGTATCCCGCGCGGCCGAGCTGCTCGGCCTCAAG
Source organism: Pyrinomonadaceae bacterium (assembly GCA_040510435.1). Classification (GTDB taxonomy): domain Bacteria; phylum Acidobacteriota; class Blastocatellia; order Pyrinomonadales; family Pyrinomonadaceae; genus QHXN01. Next base: position 1,294 of record JBEVJD010000288.1, read on the forward strand.
CGGCAGGCTCTGGACTCGATGCTCAAAGTGGGGCGTCACAAGGCGCTCGGCCGGCTGCGGGCGCCGATAAAGCCCCGCCTCAAGAGTCTGATGTTTCGTGATGAGGTGGATTGCGCGGAGACGCGCGCCGTCGTCGTCCTCTACGTCGAGCGGCGGCAGGACGCGCCCGACCCGGCGCTGGCGAAGCTGGAAGAGGAGGGCTGGTCGGTCGAGGCATGTTCGATTGGCGCGCAGGCGTTGGAGCGGCTTCGAGGCGGTGAGCGGTTTGACGTGCTGATCTTCGGGTACAGACTGCCCGACACGACCGGCATCGAGTTGATCAGGCAGACGCGGGCGCTGGCGCATCGACAGCGAACACCGCTCATCATGCTCACGGACTACGACGTAGAGGAGGACGCCTTGCGCGCCGGTGCCACGACGTTCCTGCGGAAGTCGGGGGCCGCGGCTTCGATTGCCGAGACGGTAGCGCGCCTGCTCGCGCGAACGAAAGGAAGGAGTTAGAGGGGTCGGGGTCGGGCGTTAATCTCTCCGCGCCCGTCCGGTTGGCACGCTCGCCCAGGCGGGTACTGGCCGTGCCGTGGAGCGAGGCCGCCGCGTACGTCAGGGTGAGGCGCGGCGGCCTCGCGGAATTCGAAATGAGGCGGGCGCGGGGGGCGCACGTCTCACGCCGGCACGTCCGCCGAGGGTGGCGGGCTGTGCCGCGTGGCCGCCGCGTGTTGGGGAAAGGAAGGGGCGCGGCGGCCCCCGCTTCTTTGTCAACTTATGTTCGGGGTGGGGTTTAGGTTCCTGGCGCGAATCTGCGCTCATCCTGCGGGCTCGGTCTGCCGGTGAAGTGGCAGATCAGTTGGGGGACTGCCGCGTTCTGTCGGGGACGCGGCAGTCCCACTTCTTAGGAGTGGTGCGAAGCCCACGAAATAAAGGTGCGAAGTGTTGCGGCTCTAAATAGCCTCGTCCAACAGCGCTTCAAATGTTGCACAGGGGCATAAGTCTGATGCTTAGGTGTACGGGGGGCTAAAATAATTGTTGACGGAGGGCCGGGTTAGTTATATGTTCCGCCTCATCGGACGTAGACAGGCCGGTAGTCACAAGCCCTGTTGGCGAAATCCTCAGCAGATTCCGTCAACCTCATAGCTCCTTAAACTGCGTCGAAGTGTAACCCCGCCCCTCCGGCGTCACCCGCAGGGCGGGCCGCACCAGAACCTTCTACTCACATGAGGTGTCCCGCCGTGGAAAATATCAAGGGCAAGATCGAAGTCGCGGCCAACCTCTCCATCATTGTGGTCGGGCTACTGCTCTGCGTCGTCCTGGTGAAGTCCTACGTCATCCCCGCGCCGGCGCGGCAAGCCGCGGGCGAGCCTGCCGGCACGCGAGGAATAATCAAAAGTGGTGAAGCGGTCGCCCTCTCGGGAGTGGATTGGGAGAAGAATGGGAAGACGCTTCTGATGGTGCTCTCCACTACCTGTCACTTCTGCACGCAGAGCGGCCCGTTCTACCGGCGGCTGGTGAAGGAGCACGGCGACGCGAAGCTGGTCGCGTTAGTCCCGCAGTCGGCGGATGAAGGGCAGTCCTACCTGAAAGGGCTGGGCGTGGAGGTTGACGACGTAAGACAGGCTTCGCTCGGGGACCTCGGCGTAAGCGGCACGCCCACGCTCGTCCTCGTGGACGGTAAAGGGGTCGCGGCCGACGTCTTCTGGGTGGGCGCGCCGAGCCCTAACAGGGAGAATGAGGTAGTCAGCCGCTTGAGCACTGAGCGCGCGGGCAGCTGAGCGCGGAAGGGATCGTCATGTTAAAGGCTGGGAACCAACAACCGGCCCTGAGGTGTTTCGCCCTGATGCTTCTCGTCCCGGGACTGTTCCTTCTGACGAAAGACTCGGCGAGGGCGTCATTATCACCGACTCAGGGGCGAACGCCGCTACCCGTCGCCTCCATCGCGCCGCAGGACGACGCGCCCCTCCGCATCGTCAATACGTTCGTCGAATCCGGACCGGAGGGCGTCACGCTCAAGGTGATGGCGCAGAATCAGAGCGGGAAGCGGATTCGCGCCTACGCCCTCGTCGCCGACGGCGGGGGAGTCTCCATGGTTGATTTCGCCAACCTGACGACAGCTGCGAGGCTCCTGCGGCCTACTCAGATAGAGACGTTCGGCTTCTCCTACGGCGAGGACGACGCGCCCCGGAGCGTGACCCTGTCAGTGGACTTCGTTGAATTTGAAGACGGCAGCGTCTGGGGGGGCGACGCACACAACTCCCGCGACCGGCTGGCCGGGCAGCGCGAGGGGGCGAAGGCGGAACGGCAGCGGCTGAAGGCACTCTTAAAGTCTGGCGGCCCCTCCGCCGTCTTCAGCGCGGTGCGGGAGGATGTGCCCGACGGGTTGGAAGTCAACGCCTCCAAGAAGCGCACCGGGGAATGGATCGAAGGTTACCGCAACGGCGTGGCGTCGATGCGGAACCGCCTGCGGCGGAACCTACAGTCGAGTGACCCGGCCGACGTGGAACGCGAACTGGCGCGGCCGTTCGATCAGACGGAGACGAAGCCATGACAAGGAGGCGTCTCGTGCTGCGCTTGACCGTCTCCCCACCTTACTGGTTCAGGCACCAAATTTCGTGACCAAGAAGCGAGGAGGAAGATATGTCTCACCTTAGTTCGAGCAGGCTTGTTCTCAAGCTTGCCGCCCTATGTTTACTCGTCACCTGCCTCGTCTATTTTACGAACCGTGCGTCTTCCACCCGCCGGGGCGCGGCGACCGCGCAGCTGCTAACGGTGCAGGTCAAGCCACAGCCGGAATCGCCGCTCCAGATCACAGCGACAAAAGTTCTCTCTTCCGACCCGTTCGGCCCTCAGATCGAGTTCAAGGTGACTAACACGGGGGGCAAAGGCATACGTGCGTACACGGTCAGCCGTGAGTTGGTGACGGACGGGGGGAGCCAAACGGCCGCGACCCTCACGACTCTGACGACCCGGAGAAAAATTCTACAGCCGCGACAGTCAACGTCGGCCGTCGTGAACGAGCCCTCTTCGTCCGACCCCATTCAGACCATCACCTTGTCGGTCGATTTCGTCGAATTCGTCAACGGGGAGACCTGGGGTAATGACACGTACAACTCGGCCGACCGCCTGGCGGGTCAACGGGCCGGAGGGCGCGCGGCCTACGAGCATTTCCGCCGGTTGCTGACGCAGAAAGGGTTTCCGTCCCTGGCAGAGGCGGTCGCGTCGGAAGGGGAAGAGGTCGCCCCGCCGCAGCAAAATTCGCCGGAGTGGCGGGACGGCTTCAGGAGGGGGTTCGGTCTCGTCCGCATCCGACTCAACCGGGCTAAGAAGGAAGGGGGGCTGAAAAAGGTCGAGCTGGAGCTACAAGGATCGTACGACACGTCAGAAGGGAGGCCGGAATAATGCGCCGCCATCAAACATACCTGTTGGTAGCCCTCGGGCTGCTGCTCGTAACAGGCGTCGCCCTCGCCCGGCAGCAATCCCTCGGGACTCCGGTGTGTAACGTAGACGCGGACGGCAGTTGCGCTTTCGTATTCTGTTCAGGCTCCTTCCCCTCAGGTTGCACTCCCGAGCCGGTCATGCAAAGGACTCAGTTGTGCAGGTCGCAGGTCCCGTCGGGATGCACCAGAACGAGCGGCCCGGCGTGCGCCGACCTCTCCACGTCGAGTCCGGCCGTAACTCTGGGCTACACCTGTGACGGGGGGGAGACCGAGGCCGCCGACATTAGAAGAATAACCTGCCCGGTCTCCTGCCCGTGCCCCAATCCCACCAGCGGCCGGCCTTGCCGCAGGGCCGTGTGGGATGCGGCGCGTTGCAGGTGGGACAGCACCAGATGCCAGGTCGCCGACGCCTGCACCACGCCGGGCTTTAACGGCGGGTGCCCGCCGGGGCTTCAACCGGACGATACCGGGATGTGCTGCCCCACGACCGGCTCGTGCAGCACCACCTTCCTCAGCAAGTGCTTAATGTACGGCGGAGATTTCGACTTCTGGTCATGCACCTGCTTCGGGTGCGACACCTGCGGCGGCTCGCCCATCCTCGTGGACGTGGCCGGAGACGGCTTCCTGATGACCGGCGTCGAGGGCGGCGTCACGTTCGACCTGAACGGCAACGGCACACGCGACCGGCTCTCGTGGACTGCGGCCGGCACTGACGACGCATGGCTCGCGCTGGATCGCGACGGCACCGGCTCGATTGACAGCGGGCGGGAGGTGTTCGGCAACTTCACGCCTCAGCCCGAGCCTCCATCCGGCGAAGAGAAGAACGGGTTCCTCGCGCTGGCGGAGTTCGACAAGACGGAGCAGGGCGGCAACGGCGACGGCGTGATAAACAGGCAGGACTCAGTCTACGACTCGCTGCGGCTGTGGCAGGACACGAATCACAACGGCGTCTCGGAGCCTGCGGAGTTGCATACGCTGCGCGAACTGGGGCTGCGGACGATAGAGCTGGATTACAAGCAGTCGAAGCGCACCGACCAGTACGGCAACCAGTTCCGTTACCGCGCGAAGGTCAAAGACGCGCGGGGCGCGCACCTCGGGCGCTGGGCCTGGGACGTGTTCCTCGTCCCCGGTCAGTAAGCGATAGACAACGCTTCAGAAGGCGCCGGCGCACGGCTACATGAAGGCCGCCGTGCGCCGCGCGTGTAGAGATAATCGACACTCCCTTGAGACGTAGCCTGCGGGCCGCAAACAACGTCTGGCCGGGTCCCCGCGTCTCGGGCAACGCCTTACGGGCTTCCTCGTACCCTGGGGGGCGCACCATCACCTCGCCAACACCCGACCGGTCGGCCGCTCCTCCCTGCAAGGTCGGCCGCCCTAGCAAAGGAGAATCGGACGTGAGAAGAATTCCAAGCACCCTCCTGACTCGACCCCTCCTGCTCTGCGCCATGCTCGTCACGCTCGGGTTGACCACCCGGCGCGCGCAGGCAGATGCCGTCACCTGCACCTATATCGAGTGCGACTTCGTAGAGATAATCGAGACCTACGATTACGTCTGCGGGGTCAGCGTCAAATGCTCGTCATGCGGCGGCCCCGAAAGGTACGCCTGGGAGTGCATGAATCTTCAGTGAGCGACGGGGCCGTCCGTAAACTTCGACCCGTCAAGTTGTTTCGGCAGGAGGCGGAACGGCCTCGGCCCGGGGGGCGGCCGTTATGAACTTTTCGCACGGTATGTCAGGTCTCTCGCCAGACCCTGCGGGCGAAATTACAGTTGTCCACGACCGCCGGCAGGCGTAGGCTAATGGCCCGCGGCGGGAAGTTCAGCGGCGGCGCTCCGATGGAGGTGTCTAACATGAGAATCAGGTTGGTACTGCTGATACTCGCATCCCTGTCCCCGCTACCCCACTCGGCCGTACACGCGCAGAGCACCACCCGACGCACCGAAGCCACGACCCGGACTGCCGGAAAAACGCCCCGCGCGCCGGGCGGCCTCCCGTCGGCGGGCCCGTCGGAGCAGGAGCAGCGAGTGCTGTCTCTGCTTCATCAGGCCGCGTATGAGGCCAGGAACATGGAGCGGGCGGGCTTCTCCGTCGTGGCTTCGGCCAACGTCGCGGACGCCCTGTGGGATTTAGACGAGGAGGCCGCGCGCGCCCTGTTCGAAGAATGTTTCCGCCGGACCTTCACGATCTCCGAAGGCAGACAGGAGCGCGTCAACTCCCTCACGAACATTTCGGCCAAGGCACGCCTGCGCCGCGAGGTCGTCGGCCTGATCGCGCGGCACGACCTCCGACTGGCGCGCACGCTGATCGAGTCAACGACTTTCGCGCAGGAAGAGAACGAAGCGGGCGGCCTGACGACGGGGAGACATGGCGAGCGGGCTTCGCTTTACCTCGGCGCGGCCGGCGGCGTGGCCGAAAGTGACCCGCGCCTCTCCGCCAACCTGGCCAGAGCGAGTATCGACGCCGAGATCAACAGCCTGGAACTGGTAAGAGTTCTCTCCGCCTTGAGGCGGAGAGACGCCGCGCTGGCCGACGAGACGTTCAGGTACGCCCTGACAAAATCCCTGGCGGGTATCAGAAACCCCGCCCTCTCCCTCCGGTTCCTCGCGCCTTATGTCTTTCCTGACTTCCGCCCCGGGGCGGCGGCGGCGCCAGCTGCCAACGGCGATGCGTCCGGCGCCGGCCCCGACGCTCGACTCAGAGAACTTTTCCTCGACTTCGTTTACAACGAGGTCATGGCTCAGTTGAACGCCCGGCAGGGCGGACGGTCCGCGTACCCATCCCTGACGTATTCCACGGTCAGGATGTTCGTCCCGTATTTCGACCGATACCGCCCGAACCTGTCCACGCCTTTCCGCCTCATGGTGAACCGCCTGGCCGGCTCGGTGGGCGGCCCGGCGCTGGAAGTGTTGGAGTCGGACACAGACGCCCCCCTGACTGCCGAACAGATGTTAGGCAGGGCGGAAAAGTCCGGTCTGCCGTTCAAGGACGTGTGGTACCAGAGGGCCGCGGCGGCGCTGATGCGGGAGGGCAAGACCGAGCAGGCTTTCGCGGCGGCGGAGAAGATCGGCGACGGGCAGATGAGGCTGATGGTCGAGTCGGGACTCGGCTCGCAGTTGGTGACCTCCGCGCTCCGGAAGGGGGACTACGACGCCGCCTGCGTCTACGCCGGCGAGATTCCCTGGTTGCAACAGAGGGCCTCGATGTTTGCCGAGGTGGCGGGCGCGCTTTTCAAAGTCGGGAAGGTCGAGGAGGGAAAGGGGGTCATCGCCAAAGCGAGAGAGTCGTTCGTTACAACGGACGACACGTCGGAGAAGACGGTCGCGCTGCTGACGCTCGCGGAGGCGGCGGCCCGCGTCGACGTCGAAGGCGGATTCCAGGTGATGAAGGACGCCGTCGACGCGATTAACCGCGGCGGCACCGGCACGACGCCCGACGGCTCTCTGGTGATTCGCGGTAAGTCCGGCGTAGACGAACGTGCGCCCGGCGCTTCGGAAAGTGTGACGGCCAAGCTGGTCGCCGGCTTCGTACTGTTAGGCGGCGCAGACCTGGAGCGGGCGCTGAGTTTAGCGGGGGCGCTGGAGAGCAAAGAGGCATCGCTGTTGGCCCGCGTGAGCGCGTGCCGCGCG
>JBEVJD010000289.1:0-4728 GCA_040510435.1 Pyrinomonadaceae bacterium
CAAACCTTGCGGAATGCCTATGGCTTTCCGGACGCGCCATAAATAACCTCCGAGGCTATGCCTCGGGGGAGGCGCAGCCTCAAGTCTTACTGGGCAATGGTCGGAAAGGCAAAGCCTTTCCGCAAGGTGAGCGGCAAAGCCGTCTCCCCGTCTCCCCGTCCCCGCGTCTCCCCGTCTCAGCGCAAATGGCTAAAGAAGATTTCTACCAGGTTCTGGGCGTCAAGCGGGATGCGAAGCCGGAGGAGATTAAGAAGGCTTACCGCCGCCTCGCGCGCAAGTACCACCCGGACGTGAATCCGGGCGACAAGGCCGCCGAGGAGCGCTTCAAGAAGATCACGGAGGCGCACGAGGTGCTCTCCGACGAGAAGAAGCGCAAGGTCTACGACCGCTTCGGCTCCTACTCCGACCAGCTCGCCGACGCCGCCGCGCGCGGCGCCGGGGCCCCGGGCGGCGGCGCGGGCGCTCGCGGCGGTGGCGTGCCGTTCGACTTCGCGGGCTTCGACTGGGGCAACACGACGACCTCTTCGTCCACGGGCGGCGGCTCTTCGTTCCGCGACATCTTCTCGGATCTGTTCGGCGGCGGGAAGTCCGAGAAGGAGCTGCCGCGGCCGATGCCGCAGAAGGGCGCCGACATCGAGATGCCGCTCGCGCTCTCGTTCGAGGAGGCCGTCACGGGCCTGACGACGAACATCACGGTCAACCGCTCCGAGCAATGTCCGCGCTGCAACGGCGCGGGCGACACGGGCGGCAACCCCGTCACCTGCACGACCTGTCAAGGTTCGGGTCAGGTGCAGAAGGCGGGCGGGCGTCTCAGGTTTGCGCAGGAGTGCCCCGACTGCGGCGGGGCGGGCAAGCGCCGCCCGCCGTGCGCGCTCTGTAACGGCAAGGGGACGGTGCCGAAGGCCGAGACGGTGAAGGTCAGGATTCCGGCGGGCGTGGACACGGGCTCGCGCGTGAGGATTCCGGGCAAGGGCGAGGGCGGGCGGATGGGCGCGCCCGCGGGCGATCTCTTCATCATCACGAACGTCGGCAAGCACAAGCACTTCACGCGCAAGGGCGACAACATCTACGTGAAGGTGCCTCTGACGATTGCCGAGGCGGCGCTCGGCGCGAAGATCGAGGTGCCGACCATTGAGGGCAAGGCGCAGCTCAAGATTCCCCCGGCGACGCAGTCGGGCGCGCAGTTCCGCATGCGCGAGCGCGGCATCCCCTCCCTGCGTAACCCGCAGGCGCGCGGCGACCAGTTCGTCGAAGTCTTCGTCACCTTCCCCAAGGTGATCTCCGAAGAGACCAAGGAACTCCTCCGCCGCTACGCGCAGCTCAACCCCGAGAACCCGCGCGTGGCGATGGGACTGGAATAGGGAGTCAGGAGTCGGAAGTCAGGAGTCAGCATAAAAGCTGATTCCGCTTCCGGCTCCTGATTCCGGCTCCTGACTTCTGACTCCTGACTTCTGTTTTATGAAAAGGCGAAAGGGCGGGACATACACGATCAGCGCGGTGGCGACGCAGTATGAGATTCACCCTCAGACGCTGCGGCTCTACGAGCGCGAGGGCCTTTTGAAGCCTTCGCGTTCGGAGGGCAACACGCGGCTCTACACGGATGAAGACCTGGCGCGGCTCGAAGTCATTCTGTCTTTGACGCGCGACCTCGGCGTCAACCTCGCGGGCGTCGAGATCATCCTCAACATGCGTGCGAAGATGGACGCCATGCAGCGCGAGTTCGAGCGCTTCTTCTCGTACCTGCAATCGCACGCCGAGGAGTTTTCGCACCTGACCGAGCCGTCGCAGCCCGAGGCGGGCGCGCTCGTCCCTGTGTCGCGCGCGGCCGTACTCCGGCGGCGCGCTCAGACGAATCAGCGCGGCTGAGGAGAAGCGTAGAGGTGGGGGAAGGGGCGGGTTCTGTATAAGGAACCCGCCCCTTCTTTGCGGGGTGAGTCGCGTGAAGCGCGCGGAGCTTTGGCGCCCGGGCGTCGCGGGCGTGTGGGGCCTTCTCCACCCGCCACGCCGGGACTCGTCCGCGCTCTCAAACAGTAATGACGCGCGAGCCCAAAACGTTTCAGCGTGCAAATAAATTTACAGATTTAGATTGGACAGTCGGGCGCAGCGTTGAGGTGCTACAATGCGCGCTCGCCAAAGAACTCCGCAGTAACGGCACGCGGCCGGAAGCTCTCGACAGTCCCTCCGGGTGAGGCGCAGGTAATGACGCCCGACCGACTTCAGCAGATCAGAATCATCTACGAACGCGTGATGGGGCTCGCGCCGGCGCGCCGGGCCGCGTACCTCGCCGACGCCTGCGCGGGCGATGACGAGCTGCGGCGCGAGGTGGACTCGCTCGTCGCGACCGGCAAGCAACCCGCCGCGGTGCCCGACGCGCCCGACGCGCCGGCCCGGACGCGCCCGCGCAAGTCCGCCGCGGCGAAGTCCTCCCCGTCGAAGTCCTCTTCGACAAAGTCCTCTTCGCGCAAGCGTGCGCGCCCGAAGGGCGGCGAGCAGACGCCGCTCGAAGTCGTGCCCGGCCGCACCACGCTCGGCGCGTACCGCATCCTTGAGAAGATCGGCGCGGGCGGGATGGGCACGGTCTATCTGGCGAAGGACGCGCGGCTCGGCCGCCGCGTCGCGCTGAAACTTCTGCCCGCGCACTTCGCGCGCGACGAGGAGCTGGTGCGTCGCTTCGAGCAGGAGGCGCGCGCCGCCTCGGCGCTCAACCACCCGAACATCATCACCGTCCACGAGATCGGCGAGGAGCGCGGACGCCTCTTCATCGTCACGGAGTACGTCGAGGGGAAGACGCTCCGCGAGCGCATGTGGGACGGGCGCGTCCCTGTGGTCGAGGCGCTCGACGTGTGCGCGCAGGTGGCCGGCGCGCTCCAGAAGGCGCACGCCGCGGGCGTCATCCACCGCGACGTGAAGCCCGAGAACGTCATGCTCGACGAGGAAGGGCACGTCAAAGTCCTCGACTTCGGCATCGCCAAGCGGCTCGCCTCCGTCCCTTCCGTGGACACGGAGGCGCCGACGAACGCGCGCGTGGACACGGCCTCGGGCGTCGTGCTGGGGACGACCGCCTACATGTCGCCCGAGCAGGTGCGCGGGCATGACCTCGACGGCCGCTCGGACGTGTGGAGCCTGGGCTGTGTGCTCTACGAGCTGCTCGCGGGGCGCGCGCCGTTCGAGGAGCGGAACTTCGGCGACCTCGTCGTCGCCATCCTGCACGGCGACCCACCGCCGCTCTCAGACCTCGCTTCGGAAGTGCCCGCGGACGCGGGACTCCTCGTCGCGCGCGCGCTGGCGAAGAAGAGGGAAGACCGCTTCCAGTCGGCGAAGGAGTTCCGCGAAGAGCTAAAGCGGGTCGCGCGCCTGCTCGACCTGCGCGCCGACACCGCGCACGAAGAGCGCGCGCTCAGCGCGACCGCGCCGCAGAGTAAGTGGGGCGAGAGTGCGCCCGCGCGCACGACCCCGCCCGCCGCGCGCAGGCACCAGACGACCGAGCAGCGCAAGCAGTTGACCGTCCTCTTCGCAGACCTCACGGAGGGTTTGGCGTCGCTCACCGAGGGGCAGGACGCGGAGGACATGGGCGAGCTGATGTCGGCGCTGTGGCCGCTCGTGGATTCGGTCGTCGAGGCGCACGGCGGCGAGGTGACGAAGCGCGTCGGCGAATCGTTCGTGGCGCTCTGGGGCGGGCGCGGCGCGCGCGAGGACGACCCGGAGCGCGCGGTGCGCGCCGCGTTGGAGATGCAGTCGGCGCTCTTCGCCTTCGTCGCGAAGGGGAAGCCGCGCGACGCGGTGGGCGAAGAGGAGGGCGAGGAGGCGCGGCTCATGCGCGCGGGCGTGAGCACGGGGCTCGTGCTCCTGGGCGAGGTCGGGACGACGGGCGAGCTGACCGTGACGGGCGACCCCGTGCGGCTCGCCTCGCGCTTGCAGCAGGAGGCGCTCGTCGGCGGCGTCCTCATCTCGCACGACACCTACCGGCACGTCCGCGGCATCTTCGACGTGTCGCCGCCCGAATCCTTCCAGACCGGCGGGCGCCCCGAGCCCGTCCAGTTCTACCGTGTGCAGCGGGCCAAGCGCCGCGCCTTCCGCGTGCAGACGCGCGGCGTCGAGGGCATCGAGACGCGCATGATCGGCCGCAAAGGCGAGCTGCGCCGCCTGACCGACACGCTCGAATCTGTCTTCGAGGAGGGCGAGCTTCAGGTCGTCACCGTGCTCGCCGATGCCGGGCTCGGCAAGTCGCGCCTGCTGTACGAGTTCAGCAACTGGGTCGAGCTGCTGCCCGACGTGTGGTACGTCTTCAACGCGCGCGCGGGCGAGTCGGCGCAGGGGCTCCCCTATTCGCTCGTGCGCGACCTCTTCTCGTTCCGCTTCGAGATACAGGACAGCGATACGCCCGCGGTCGCGCGCAGGAAGCTTGAGCGCGGCATGCTCTCGATGTGCAAGGGCGTGCCCGAGCCGGAGGTGCTGATGCGCGCGCACTTCATCGGGCAGCTCATCGGCTTCGACTACTCCGCGAGCCCGCACGTCTCGGGCATCCGCGACGACGCGCGCCAGGTGCGCGACCGCGCCTTCCGCTACGCCGCGCGCTTCTTCTCCGACATCGCGCGCGAGCTGCCCACCGTCCTCTACCTCGACGACATACACTGGGCCGACGACGGCTCGCTCGACTTCATCGACTACCTCGCGCTCCACTGCGTGCACGACCCCGTCATGCTGCTGTGCCTCGCGCGCCCCGCGCTC
>JBEVJD010000290.1:0-7645 GCA_040510435.1 Pyrinomonadaceae bacterium
CCCCTTGAGCCTCACGCCGAGCGGGATGTAGAAGGAGGTCTTGCCGCCGGTCAACTGCTCGAAGAACCACATGCGCTGCTGCGAGAACGACAGCGGGAGGGCGCCGTCGCGCGGGACGCGCTGGATGGCGACGGCCTCCGTCTGCTTGCCGGTGCCGATGTGCTCTTCGACGAGGCGCGAGAACTGTTCGACCGTCGGCGACTCGAACAGGCTGCGGATGGAGAGCTCGACCTTGAGCGACTCCCTAACCTTGGAAAGCACCTGTGTGACGAGCAGCGAGTGCCCGCCAAGGTTGAAGAAATTTTCCGTCCGGCCGACCGTGGGCAGCTTCAGCACGTCGCGCCAGATGCCCGCCACGATCTCCTCGACCGGCGTGCGCGGAACCGAGTCTGAGTCTTCGCGCCGCGCCTGCGCCAGTTCGAGCGCGGGCAGCGCCTTGCGGTCGATCTTGCCGTTGAGCGTCCGCGGCAGTTGGTCGAGTTCGACGAAGGCCGAAGGCACCATCGCTTCGGGCAGGCGCTCCGCGAGATAGTCCCGCAACTCGTCGGCGCGGGTGCCGTTCGACATGGTGACGTAAGCGGCGAGGAACTTGTTGCCCTCGGCGTCGTCGCGGTCGATGACGGCCACGTCGTCGACCGCGTGGTGCGAGCGCAGCAGGTTCTCGATCTCGCCCAACTCGACGCGCACGCCCCTGACCTTCACCTGCTGGTCGCGCCGCCCGAGGTATTCGAGGCTGCCATCCTCCAGGAGACGACCGAAGTCGCCGGTTTTGTGGACGATGTCGTTCGGGTCGTCGTTGAAGGGGTTGACGACGAAGACCTCGCTCGTCAACTCCGGCTCGCCGTAGTAGCCGTGCGAGCAGTAGGGCGTGCGGATGTAGATTTCGCCGACGGCCTCTTCGCGGCAGAGCCGCCCCCTCGAATTGATGACCATGACGGCCGCGCCGCGGATGGGCTTGCCGACGGGAATGGACGGGCGCTCCACGTCTTCCGCCGTCACGAAGTGGCAGAACTTGGCGAGGCTGGTCTCGGTCGTGCCGTAGAGATTGACGAGCTTGATGCGGTCGCCGAAGGCTTCCATCCACCGCCTCACGTCCGAGGGCAGCAGCGGCTCGCCGGCCATCACCACGTAGCGCATGGCGGCGAAGTACTTGGGGTCGAGCCCCTCGTTGACGATGGCGCGGAAGAGGGAGGGGAAGCAGTGGAGGATTTCTATGCCCTCGATGTCGAGCCAGTCGATGAGCTTGTGGGGCTCGAGCACGAGGTCGCGCGACTCGGGGGCGCAGACGGTGCCGCCGGAGCAGAGTGGGACGAAGGCGTCCTTGAGGAAGCCGTCGAAGCAGGGCGAGCCGAGTTGCGTGACGCGGGTGCCGGGCTCGACGCCGAGCGCGTCGATCTCCCAGCGGACGAAGTGGTCGATGCCTTTGAGGCGACCCAGTATCGCCTTCGGCTTGCCCGTGGAGCCGGAGGTGAAGTAGACCGAGCAAGGCGCCTCGGGGTCGGCCTCGATGCCGGGCCAGCCCTCTTCGCGGTAGTCGGCGTACTCCGTCAGCACCTCGACGTTCGGGTCGCCGGACTCGGCCGTGGGCGCGTCGAGGCAGACGGCGCTGACGCGCCCGCCGGCCGCGAGCTGCCCGACCCGGCCCAGTTGCGCCGACTCCGTCACGTAGAAGCGTGCGCCGACCTGCCCGGCCATAGCGGCGAGCCGCTGGTCTGGGAAGGTCGGGTCTAAGGGGACGAAGACCGCCCCGGCCTTGAGCGCCGCCAGGATGCCGGTGATGAGGCGCGCGGGGTCGAGGGCGAAGAGGCCGACCATCGTGCCGCGCTTCACACCCGCCGCGAGCAGGAAGTTGGCGAGGCGGTTGGAGTCGGCCTCCAGTTGGGCGTAGGACAGTGCGCGCCCCGCGCGCTCGACGGCCGGGTCGGGGCCGAAGCGGGCGGCGGCGCGGCTGAACATCTCTTGCACGCTCTCGTAGCTCATCTTACTTGTCCGACATGGCGAGCAGGATTTTGCGGGGGCCGGTGAAGGGCATCCGGCCGTGACAGGTCAGCACGTTGTCGATGATCACCACGTCGCCCTCCCGCCAGGGGTTGACGACGGACTGCGCGAACATCGTCTCGCGGATGTGTTTGAGCGCCGCGTCGTCGATGGGCGTCCCGTCGCCGAAGGAGGAGGTCTGCGGCAGCTCGTCCTCCTTGCCGCGGTACGAGCTCATCAGCGAATCATAGATTTCCGCGGGGTAGTCCGAGGGGTGGAACTGCGGCGCCTGGTTGAACCAGACCTCCTCGCCCGTCCGCGGGTGCGTGACCACGGCGTCGAAGGTGTGCGTCAGCCGCAGCCCGCCGTCCGCCTTCCACTCGATGTCCACCGACATCGTGCGGCAGTAGTCCTCGACGGCGGCGCGGTCGGTGGTCTGGAAGGCCGCCTGCCAGGAGAGGCCGAAGCCGCTCCCGCCGTGCAGGTTCCGCAGGTACCTGACCCGCTTGCGCCTGAACTCTTCGACCACCTCGGGCGCGAGCCGCTTCAGGATGCGCCGGTTGTCGCCGAGCGGCGTCGCGCCGCCGACCTGCGGCTCGACCACGCAGCAGAAGTAAAGGTGCGCCGGGTACTTGTGCGAGTAGGCATACTCGCTGTGCATCGAGAGCTGGTACTCGGCCGGGTACTCGGTCGAGGTGTAGATGCCGGTCGTCAGCTTCGTGCGCGGGCCGTTATCGTCGAGGCAGTCGAGCAGTCCCGGCGCGATGGCGCGCGTTAAGCGCGCGAAGGCGGCCGGTGTGTTGACGCGGAATCCGCGGAAGAGGACTGCGCCGTGCTCGAGGAGTTTCTGCTCGACGAACGGCCGGTTCTCCCTGTGCCACGCGACGAGCAGCGCGGGGTCGCCCTGATCTTCGTGCTCGACCACGAAGGGGAGGCCGCGCTCGGGGTCGAGCACTCTGGTGCTGACGGCGGAGGCGATGACGTTTGACTGGGTCATGTTTGAATCCTCAACTTCAGGAGAAGGGCGGCCGGGGGCCGCTCGGTGCGAGGGGGGCTCGGGCGTCAGACTTCGAGGTCGGCGACGAAGCCGTAGCTGAGGTGTTCGGTCTCGGCGTCGCTCGTCAGCGAGACGGCCGATAGCGATTTGTCGGGCTCGGCGACCATCATCTCAAGCAGGTTGAAGTAGTCTTCGAGCATCTGCGCCGTCGTCTTGGCCGTGAAGATTTCGTGGTCGTATTCGAGCAGCCCGACGATCTCTTCGTCACGCTCGCCGAGACCCATCGAAAGCTCGAAGCGCGTGTCCTCGCGACCCTCCAGGTACCACTCGACCGTGATACCCTCCATGTCGAGCTTCTGGTGCTTCTCGCGTTCGAGCTGGAACCACACGTCGAAGAGGCGTTCGCGCTCCTCGCCGCGGCGGATCATGTCTTCGCGGATAAGCTCGGGCGGGAGTTGGTAGGCGTAGGCGTCGAGGCAGACTTCGCGCACGCGCCGCATCACGTCGCGGAAGGTGATCTCCTCGCCCGAGACATCCACGCGCAGGACAAGCGTGTTGGCGAGGATGCCGATGAGGCGTTCGGACTCGGCGCGCTCGCGGTTGGCCGAGACGGAGCCGACGACGATGTCCTCGTCACCCGTGTACTGGTTCATCAGCAGGACGAAGCCGGAGAGCAGCGTCATGAAGAGCGTCACGCCCTCGCGGCGGCTCAGCTCGCGCAGCGCCTCCAGCTTCTCCGTCGTCATGTGAATCTCGTGCTTGGCGCCCTTGAACGTCTGCACGCGCGAGCGCACCTTGCGCTGCGGCAGGTTCAGGCGCACGGGCGCGTCCTCAAGGTGGCGCCGCCAGTAGTCGAGCCTCACGTCGAGCGCCTCGCCCTGTAGCCACTCGCGCTGCCACGCCGCGTAGTCAACGTACTGCACGGCCAGCTCGGCGTGCGGCGACGGCTGACCCTGCCGGAACGACTCGTAGAGCGTGCTCATCTCCGTGATGACGACCTCGAAGGACTGGCCGTCGCCGACGATGTGGTGCATCGTGCAGACGACGATGCGGTCGCGCTCGGACATCCGCAGCAGCGTCGGCCTGACGAGCGGGCCGCGCTCCAAGTCGAAGCGGCGCACCGTCTCCTCCTGCGCGAGCCGCGCGGCCTGCCGCTCGCGCTCCTCCTCGGGCAGACGTGTGAGGTCTACGACCGGCAGCGAGAAGAGGCGCGGCGGGTGGATGACCTGCGTCGGCTGCGTGTTGACGGCCGGGAAGGTCGTACGCAAATTCTCGTGGCGGCGGATGATCTCGCCGAAGGTCTGTTCCAGTGAGGGCTCGTTGAGCGGCCCCTTCAGCCTGACGCCGAGCGGGATGTGGAAGGCGCTCGTCCCGGAGGCGAGCTGTTCGAGGAACCACATCCGCTGCTGCGAGAACGAGAGCGGGAGGACGCCGTCGCGCGGCACCGGACTGATGGAGGTCTTCTCTATCTGGCGGCCGGCGTTGATCTGCTCTTCGACGAGGCGGGAGAACTGCTCGACGGTCGGCGACTCGAACAGGCTGCGCACGGGCAGCTCCACCCGCAGCGAATCGCGCACGCGTGCGATGACCTGCGTGACGAGCAGCGAGTGCCCGCCGAGGTTGAAGAAGTTGTCCGTTCGGCCGACCGTGGGGAGCTTCAGCACTTCGCACCAGATGCCCGCCACGATCTCTTCGACCGGCGTGCGCGGCGACTCCTTCTCACCGGACTTGGCCTGTACGAGTTCGAGCGCGGGCAGCGCCTTGCGGTCGATCTTGCCGTTAAGCGTGCGCGGCAACTGGTCGAGTTCGACGAAGGCCGAGGGCACCATCGCTTCGGGTAGGCGCTCCGCGAGGTAATCTCTCAACTCGTCGGCGCGGGTGCCGTTCGACATGGTGACGTAGGCGGCGAGGAACTTGTTGCCGTTTGCATCCTCGCGGTCAACGACCGCCACGTCGGCGACGGCGTCGCTGGCGCGCAGGAGATTTTCTATCTCGCCCAACTCGACGCGCACGCCTCTGACCTTCACCTGCTGGTCGCGGCGGCCGAGGTGTTCGAGGTCGCCGCCCTTGAGCAGCCGCCCGTAGTCGCCCGTCTTGTGGACGATGTCGGCGGGGTCGTCGCCGAGCGGGTTGGGGATGAAGACCTCGCTCGTCAGCTCGGGCTCGCCGTAGTAGCCGAAGGCGATGGAGGGCGACTGGATGTGCACCTCGCCCACTGCCCCGAGCCCGCACAGTCCGCCGCGCGGGTTGAGCAGCAGCAGCGTCGAGCCGTCGATGGGCTTGCCCACCGGGATGGAGGGGCGCTGCACGTCCTCGGGCTTGACCTCGTAGACGAACGTCGAGAGGCTCGTCTCCGTCGTCCCGTAGATGTTCCAGAGGGTGACGCGGTCGCCGAAGACATCCACCCAGCGCTTCACGTCCGCAGGGTAGAGCGGCTCGCCCGTCATCACGATGCAGCGCATCGCCGCGAAGTACTTGGCGTCGAGCCCTTCGTTGACGATGGAGCGGAAGACCGAGGGGACGCAGTGCAGCACCTCCACGCCCTCGATGTCGAGCCAGTCGATGAGGCGGTCGGGCTGGAGCACGATGTCGCGCGACTCGGGCGCGCAGACCGTCCCGCCGACGCAGAGCGGGACGAAGGCGTCCTTTAAAAATCCGTCGAACGATGGCGACGCGAGCTGGCTGACGCGCGTGCCCGCGCCCGCGCCCACGGCCTCTATCTCCCACCTGATGAAGCGGTCGATGCCGCGGAGCCGGCCGAGGATGGCCTTCGGCTTACCCGTCGAGCCGGAGGTGAAGTAGACCGAGCACGGCGCGTCGGGGTCGGCCGCCACGTCGGGCGCGTGCGTGTGGTCGTAGGCGTCGAAGCCTTCCAACACCTCGACCCCGCCGCCGTCGCCCGGTTCAGCGGCGGCCGGCGTCTCGCCGAGGCAGACGGCGCGCGCGGGCGCATCATCTGCGCCGCGCATCCGCCGCAGCTTGCCGAGGTGCGCGGCCTCTGTAACGTAGAAGCGCGCGTTGACCTGCCCGGCCATCCCGGCGAGCCGCTGGTCTGGGAAGGTCGGGTCGAGGGGGACGAAGACCGCCCCGGCCTTGAGCGCCGCCAGGATGCCGGTGATGACGTGGACGGGGTCGCTCGTCAGCAGCCCGACCATCGTGCTGCGCTCGACGCCCGCCGCGAGCAGGAAGTTGGCGAGGCGGTTCGAGCGTGCCTCTAGCTCGGCGTAGGTGACGCTCGCGCCGCCGCGGTCGATGGCGGCCATCGGGCCGAAGTTGGCCGCGGCGCGGCTGAACATCTCTTGTACGCTCTCGTAACTCATCAAGACTCTCCTTCGATTGACGCGGCGCGCCGGCTACAGTCCCCGCCCCGGGTCGCCCACCATCTGCTCCAACAGCGCCACGTAGTTGCCGAGCATCTCCGACATGGTCTCCTCTTCGAACAGTTCCACGTCGTACTCGAACAGCCCCCTGATCTCTTCCTTGTGCTCGCCGAACATCATCGACATCTCGAACTTCGTCTCCTCGCGCCCCATGTACCACTCGTAGGCGAGCCCCTCCATCTCAAGCTGCTCGCGCTCCTGCCGTTCGAGCTGGAACCACACGTCGAACAGGCGCTCGCGCTCCTCGCCGCGCTTCGTCATGTCCTCCCGAATCAGCTCCGGCGGGAGTTGGAAGGTGTAGGCGTCGAGGCACACGTCCCTGACCCTGTGCATCACGTCGCGGAAGGTCTCGGCGCCGGAGAGGTCAACCCTGAGCACGAGCGGGGTGGCGAGGATGCCGATGAGGCGTTCGGCCTCGGCGCGCTCGCGGTTGGCGGAGACGGAGCCGACGACGATGTCCTCGTCGCCGGTGTACTGGTTGAGGAGGAGTGTGAAGCCGGAGAGCATCGTCATCAGCAGCGTCACGCCCTCGCCGCGGCTTAGCTCGCGCAGCGCCTCGGTCAGCTCCTTCGACAGTTTCAGCTCGCGGCGCGCGCCCCTGAACTCCTGCACCTGCGGGCGCGACCTCTGCTGCGGCAGATTCATGCGCGCCGGAGCGTCCTCCAACTGGCGGCGCCAGTAGCCGAGCCTCTCTTCGAGCACGGCGCCCTGAAGCCATTCGCGCTGCCACGCCGCGTAGTCAACGTATTGCACCTCCAGCTCCGCGAGCGACGACGGCTCGCCGAGCTTGAAGGAGGTGTAGAGGCGGCTCATCTCCGCGACCATCACTTCGAAGGACTGGCCGTCGCCGGCGAGATGGTGCATCGTGCAGACGACGATGTGATCCTGCGTGCCCATCCGCAGCAGCGTGAGGCGCAGCAGCGGCCCGCTGGCGATGTCTATCCTGCGCAGCGTCTCCTCCTGTGTCAGCCGCGTGGCCTGCTGCTCGCGCA
The DNA here is from genome assembly GCA_040510435.1 of Pyrinomonadaceae bacterium. Classification (GTDB taxonomy): domain Bacteria; phylum Acidobacteriota; class Blastocatellia; order Pyrinomonadales; family Pyrinomonadaceae; genus QHXN01. The sequence continues at coordinate 7,347 of JBEVJD010000290.1, forward strand.
CGTCTGCGGGCAGATGCGAGAGGTCTACGACGGGGAGCCCGAAGACGTGCGGCGGGTGGATGACCTGCGCGGGGAGGTTGTCCACGGCCGGGAAGGTCGTGCGCAGCGACTCGTGCCGCCGGATGATCTCGCCGAACGTCTGTTCGAGCGCCGGCTCGTTGAGCGGCCCCTTGAGCCTCACGCCGAGCGGGATGTAGAAGGAGGTCTTGCCGCCGGTCAACTGCTCGAAGAACCACATGCGCTGCTGCGAGAACGACAGCGGGAGGGCGCCGTCGCGCGGGACGCGCTGGATGGCGACG
>JBEVJD010000291.1:0-51986 GCA_040510435.1 Pyrinomonadaceae bacterium
CTCTCGGGCGACTGGATACCTGTGACTTTGCCGGAGCGGGTGCGGGCGCTGAGTCCGCAGGCGCGGGTGGTCAGTCTGGGCGGAGCGACGGAGGCTTCCATCTGGTCGATCCTCTACGAGATTGAGGAGGTCGAAGCCGGGTGGCGGAGCATCCCGTACGGGCGACCGATGGTCAACCAGCAGTTCCACGTGCTGAATGAGGCGTTGGAGCCGTGCCCCGTCTGGGTGACGGGGCAGTTGCACATCGGTGGGGTGGGACTGGCGAAGGGATACTGGAAGGACGAGGAGAAGAGTGGGCGCAGCTTCATCAGGCATCCGGTGAGTGGGGAGCGTTTGTATCGGACGGGAGACATGGGGCGGTACCTGCCGGATGGAGAGATCGAGTTCCTGGGGCGAGAGGACACGCAGGTCAAGGTGGAGGGGCATCGAATCGAGCTGGGGGAGGTGGAGGCGGCGCTGGAGGGGCACGAGCGAGTGCGTGGTGCCGTTGCCCTCGCCGTCGGCCCCGCGCGCACGAAGCGACACCTCGTCGCCTACGTCGTGCTCAAGGAGGCGCATGGAGAGGATGTGGAAGGCCCTGTCGGCGGTGTCGAGTCGCCGTTGACGATGCCGAGTTTCGCACTCCGCGAAACGTCGAACGAGCCCGACGCCGCTGCGCACAGCGGTAACGGCGGCCCTGCGCACGCCCACGGCAACGGGCACGACGCGAACGGCGCGGCGCGGCCTGCCGAGCGCGCGGGGGACAGCACGTCTATCTCTCAACCTATGGCCGCGGGCCGACGCGCACGCGCGCATTCCGCCACGACTTCGGAAGAGTTTGGGAGCCTGCTCGCCCGGCTCTCGCAGCTCAGACTCGACGAACAGCCGCTGCCCAAATATCAATACCCGTCGGCCGGCAACCTCTACCCGGTGCAGACCTACGTGCTCGTCAAGCCGGGCGGCGTCGAAGGAGTCGAGGCGGGTCTCTACTACTACGACCCGCGCGCGCATCAGCTCCGGCTCGTCGGCGACCGGGAGGCGTTGCGGGCGGCGGCCTTCGAGCCCGCAGACCGAATTGTCTTTGAGCAGTCGGCGTTCGCACTGTTCATGGTCGCGCGCATGGAGGCCATCGTGCCGATGTATGGCGAGATGTCGCCGGACTTTTGCGCGCTGGAGGCGGGCTACATGGGCCGACTTCTCACGGCTTCAGCCCGTGCCGCCGACATCAGCCTTCGCTCGCTGACGCGCGTTGACTTCTCACACCTCCGCGAGAGCTTCGACGTTGACGAAAGCCATGTGCTTGTCCACGCCCTTGCCGGGAGCCGGCTCGACGCTGCTGCGGACGATCTCGGCGAGCACGCCGCCACTCTGCCCGCGCTCACGCCGCGCGTGCTCGCGGGTGCGCCGAAGGCAGGCGTGGACGTGGGGGCCGCGACGGCGTGGGGCCAGATGGCAGACCTCGTGGAGCGGGCCGTGGCGCAGGCACAGACCCTATCGAAGATCGAACGGCTCGAATTCAAGTTGAGAGAGGTGGGGCTACGGCAGGAGGCGGCCGGCGAAAAGCGCCTTGCGCTGTGGAAGTCGCAGGCGGACGGCGCGTTCGTCGAAGAGTTTACGTACCGCCGCAGCGACAGGGAGTTTCTGGGCCGCGCGGTCGCATCAGGGCCGCTCCGAGAACTGCTCGAAGTTCTCACGCACGCACGCTCTGAGCCGGAGAGCCTGCTGTGCGGGCTTCGGTCCCTGCCGGCCGAGCAGTATCCCGTCCAGACCTACCTTTACGTCAAGGCCGAGCGGGTCGAAGGGCTCGCGGGCGGCCTCTACCACCACGACCGGCAATCCGGCGCGCTCACACTTCTGACGGCCGACATCGAGATAGATTCTTCGGCACACGCCGAGCCCAACCGCGAGATCGCCGAACAGTCGGCGTTCATGCTCATGCTCGTGGCAGACCTCGGCAAAGCGGGCGCGGCCTTCGGTGAATGGGCGCGCGATCTCTGCCTGCTCGAAGCCGGTTACGCCGGGCAGACGCTGCTGACCGAAGCGCCAGTCCGCGGCCTCGGCCTCTGCCCCGTGGGCTGGATTGACTTCGAGCGGCTTCGCCGCCACTTGCGCATCGGCGACGGGCAGGTGTTGCTGCACAGCTTCCTCGGCGGCGCCGTCGAGCCGCGGTACAAGCCCGGCCACGCCGCGGCGCGGCCGACGGCCGACGCCTCCCACCCCGAGGGCGCGCGGCGTCACAAGCTCTCCGCCGCGCCGCGGCAGGACGCGGCGACGACCGAAGAGCTGCGCGCCTTCCTCGGCCGCAAGCTGCCCGACTACATGATCCCGCGCGTCATCTTCCTGCTCGACGAGCTACCCCTCAGCGCGAACGGCAAAGTGGATCGCAACGCCCTCGCCGCGCTCGACGTGGGCGCGGCCGGCTCGGGGGCCAACGCCGTCGCGCCGCGCACGCCCGTCGAGCAGCAGCTCGCCGACCTCTGGCGTGACCTGCTCGGCGTCGAGCGGGTCGGCGTCCATGACACCTTCTTCGCGCTCGGCGGCGACTCCGTGACCGCCATCCGTTTCCTTGCGCGGGCGCGTGACGCCGGACTTGAGATTAGCCTGACTTCTTTCTTCGAGAACCCGACTATCGCTCGCCTCGCCGAGGCCGCGCAACCCTCCGGCCCCACGGCGGCCGACGCCGCGCCATCCCCGACCCTTGAGCCGGCCGGCGGCGGGCTCGACGTGGCGGACTTCCCCGACGCCGACCTGACACAGGAGGAACTCGACCAGTTGATCGACGACTTCGAGGTGCCCGAGTGAAATCTCAGAACGGTAAGACCAGCAACATCGAAGACATCTTCCCGATGACCTCTCTTCAGGAGGGGATGCTCTTCCATACGCTCTACGCGCCGGACGAGCGACACTACCTTGACCACCTCGTCTGTGAACTGCGGGCGCGGGGCGGGCTCGACGTGTCGGCTTTCCACCGCGCCTTCCAGGAGGTCGTCAGGCGTCATCAATCGCTGCGTACCGCCTTCGTCTGGAAGCTGGACAAGCGGCCGCATCAGGTCGTGCTCCGCCGGCTCGAAGTGCCTCTCCAGCAGTTAGACTGGCGCGGCGCACCGGCCGACGAGCAGGGGCGGCGGCTCGACGAATTCCTGAACGAGGACAGGGCCCGCGGCTACGACCTGTCGCGTCCGCCCCTCATGCGTCTCGCCATGATTCGCGTCGCCGAGGAGGCTTACCAGTTCGTCCTCAGCTACCACCACATCATCATGGACGGGTGGTCAACCTCCACCGTCTTTCAGGAGTTGGCGGCCTTCTACGAAAGCTTCGCGCGCGACCGGAGCCTGACGCTTGCTCCGCCCCGGCCGTTTCGCTCTTACGTGGACTGGTTCTGGCAGAGGGGGCTCGACGAGGCCGAGGCGTTCTGGCGCCGGGAGCTGGCAGGTTTCGTGTCGCCGACGCCGCTCGTTGGCGACGCGACGCCGTCGGCGACGGCAGAGGATGAGGGCGACGGCAGCGCGCAGGTCTCGCTCTCGTCGACGACGACGGCTGCGCTACAGTCGTTTGCCAGGCGGCACGGCCTCACGCTGAATACGATTGTACAGGGCGCGTGGGGGCTGCTCCTTAGCAGATATTCGAACTCGACGGACGTGCTGTTCGGCGTCGTCGTCTCGGGCCGCCCGCACGAACTCGCGGGCGTCGAGGCGATGGTCGGCCTCTTCACCAACACGCTGCCGCTGCGCGTCGAGGTCGCGCCGGGGCAGGGGTTGCTCGACTGGCTGCGGCAACTCCAGCGCAAGCAGTTCGAGTTGCGCCGTTACGAGTGGAGTCCGCTGGCGAAGGTGCAGGAGTGGAGCGGCGTGCCGGCCGGCACACCGCTCTTCGAGAGCATCGTCATTTTCCAGAACTTGCCCGTGGACGAGTCACTGGGGCGGCAGGCTGAGACGGGGCTCTCCGTCAGCGTGCTGCGCCACGACCCCAGGAATAACTTCCCGCTCACGCTGATGTGCATCCCGGCCGACCGCCTCGCCCTGCGTGTTTTCTATGACGCGCGAAGGTTCGCCGCCGCCATCGTCCGTCGCATCCTCGGTCATCTGACGACCGTGCTCGAAGCCGTCGCCGAGACGACGGTCGAACGGCCGCTGCGCGAAATCCCTTTCCTCACCGCGCGCGAGCGGCGCGAGGCGTTGGTGGAATGGAACGACACGCGGGCGCCGGCCCCTCGGTACGCGACGGCGCACGAGCAGTTCGAAGCACAGGCCGCGCAGACGCCGGACGCCGTCGCCGCCGTGTGTGTTGATGACTGGGTCAGCTACGGCGAGTTGAACCGGCGCGCGAACCGCCTCGCGCACGCTCTCGCCGAGCAGTCGTTGCCGCCCGAGTCGGTCGTCGCGCTCTACGGCGAGCGGAACATAGACTTCCTCGCCGGCCTGCTCGGCATCTTCAAGGCAGGCTGCGCCTACCTGCCTCTCGATCCTCGCTACCCGGAGCAGCGCCTGCGACAGATTGTGGAATTGAGCGGGGCCGCCGTGCTCGTCGTCGCCGCTGCGTTCTCGGAGAGCGCCGGCCAGGTGACGGCGACGCTGCCCACGCACCTCCGCCCGCGGCTGCTGACGCTGGAAGAAGTGCTCAGGCGGCCGTCCCCGTCCGGCAACCCCGGCGTGCGTTGCGAGCCGTCGGGCCTCGCCTACGTGATCTACACCTCGGGCTCGACGGGGCAGCCCAAGGGGGCGATGATCGAGCACCGCGGGATGATGAATCACCTCCAGGCCAAGCTGCGCGACCTCGGCGTGACGGCCCGCGACGTGATCGCGCAGACCGCCTCGCAGAGCTTCGACATCTCCGTCTGGCAATTCCTGACCGCGCTGCTCCGCGGCGGGCGCGTCCACATCCTCGGCGAAGAGGTCACGCACGACCCGCGTCTCCTGCTCAACGAGACGGAGAAGTCTGCCTTCACGATTCTTGAAATCGTGCCCTCGATGTTGCGTGCGATGCTTGAGGAGGCGGCCTCGCGCGGCGCGGCGCGGCCGAGGCTGTCGGGGCTCTCTCACCTCCTCGTCACCGGCGAAGAGTTGCCGCCCGACCTCTGCCGCGGCTGGCTCGGTCAGTATCCAGGCATCCCGCTCGTCAACGCCTACGGCCCGACGGAATGCTCGGACGACGTGACGCACGAGTTTATCGCGCGCCCGCCACGCGAAGGGGCACCGCGCGTCCCCATCGGCCGCCCGCTCATCAACACGCGGCTCTACACCCTCGACCGCTGGCTGGAGCCGACGGGCGCGCTCGTGGCAGGCGAGTTGTACGTCGCGGGTGACGGCGTCGGGCGCGGCTACCTGCACGACCCCGCGCGCACGGCCGAAGCCTTCGTCCCGAACCCCTTCGCGCAGACACCCGGCGAAAGGCTCTACAAGACGGGCGACCTTGCGCGCCATCTGCCCGGCGGCGCGCTCGAATTTCTCGGCCGCGTGGATCATCAGGTTAAAATCCGCGGCTTCAGGATTGAGCTGGGCGAGATCGAGGCTCTGTTGCGACGCCACCCCGGCGTCCGCGAGGCCGTCGTCCTCGCGCAGGGGCGCGAAGCGGGTGACAGCCGCCTGCTCGGTTACGTCACACCGGAGTTGCAGTTTGAGGGCGAGCCCGGCGAGGCGCGCGGAGGTGCCGAACGCGTCGCCGACTGGGAGCTGATCTTCGACGACGCGTACCGGCAGAACACCGTCTCCGAGAAAGACTCCTCGCTGCACTTCCGCGTGTGGGTCAACAGCTACACCAACCAGCCCTTCTCGGAGGCAGAGGTCTTCGAGTCGGTCGAGGACTCCGTGGCGCGCATCCTCGCCCTGCGGCCGAAGAGGGTGCTGGAGATTGGCTGCGGCTCGGGGCTGCTGCTGTCGCGCATCGCCCCGCAGTGCGAGTTCTATTGCGGCACGGACATCTCGGAAGAAGCGTTGCGCTCGCTCGGGCAGCGGGTTGAGGCCGACGAACGGCTCGCCGGTAAAGTGACGCTGCTGCGCCGCGCCGCGCACGAGTTCGACGACCTGCCGGGCGGCGACTTCGACGTGCTCGTGCTGAACGAAGTCGTCCAATACTTCCCGGATGTCGAGTACCTGCTGGAAGTGCTCAAGGGCGCTGTCGGCATCGTGCGCGAGGGCGGTTACGTCTTCGCGGGGGGCCTGCGAAACTTCCTGCTGCTCGACGCCTTCCATACTTCGGTGCAGCTCTTCCAGGCTCCGGACTCGCTGCCCGTCTCCGAATTAGGGCGGCGCGTGCGGGCGCAGCTTGCGAAGGAGAAGGAGCTGGCGGTCGCGCCCGCGTTCTTCCACGCGTTGAGGGAAGAGTTGCCTCGCATCAGCGCCGTCCGACTCATCCCGAAAGGTGGCAGCCTCTCAAACGAGTTCACGAAGTTTCGCTACGACGCGGTGCTGCGGGTCGGCGGCAACAACTCGCTTCCGGCCTCCCGCGAGTGGGGCGACTGGCGCGAGGGCGGCTGGACGCCGGACTCGCTGGCGCAGCGGCTCGCTTCCGCCGGAAGCGAGCCGCTGGCGCTGGCCTGCGTGCCGAACGCGCGCGTCCTCGACGACGTGCGCGCTGTGGACCTGCTCGCAAAGGAGACGCCCGCGCAGACGGCCGGAGAGCTGCGGCAACTCCTTGCCGCCACGGCGTCGGAAGTCGTCGGGGTCGATCCGGAGCCGTTGCAGAGGGCCGCGAGGGAGCGCCGCCGAGAGGTCGAATTCTCATGGGCTGACACCGACGAGACGGGCCGCTTCGAGCTGTTCGAGAGAGGCGAGGACAACGACGCCGAGCCGCCCCGGGTGAGGCATGCAACGACGCGTCTGCCCTGGGCCGCTTACGCCAACCGCCCGCGGACGAGCCGCCCGGCGGCTGACCTGATCGCTGCCCTGAAGACCTACCTGAGAAGCCACCTGCCCGACTACATGGTGCCTTCGGAACTGACGCTGCTGCCCACGCTGCCGCTGACGCCGAACGGAAAGATAGACCGCCGCGCGCTGCTCGCCGCGACGCGCAGCGCAGCCGCGGCCGGGGCGTCCGGCGAGGGCGTCCGGACGCCGACTGAGGAGTTGCTGATTCCCGTCTGGTCGGAACTGCTCGGCGCGCGGGTCGGGCCGCAGAGCGATTTCTTCGAGTCGGGCGGCCACTCGCTGCTCGGCACGCAGGTCATCTCGCGCGTGCGGAAAGTCTTCAGCGTCGAGCTGCCTCTGAGGACTTTGTTCGACGCGCCGAAGCTGTCGGCCTTCGCGCGGGCCGTAGACCGCGCCGTGTCGGAGAGCCAGGGGCTCGCCACTACGCCGCCGCTCTTGCGCGTCGGGCGGGGCGACGGCGCTCCGCTCTCGTTCGCGCAGGAGCGGCTGTGGGTCATGAGCCAGATGGGCGGCGAAGACTGGGCCTACAACCTGCCCGTCGCCGTGCGCGTCGAGGGCGAGTTGCATCCGGCGGCCTTCGAGGCTGCGTTGAGCGAGATCATCGCGCGGCACGAGTCGCTGCGCACGACCTTCGACGTAGTAGACACGGAGCCGGTACAGCTCATCTCTGAGCCGTGGCCGCTGCGGCTGCCGTCGGTCGATCTGCGCGGCCTCGCGCCCGAGCGGAAAGAGAGCGAGGTGCGGCGGCTCGCCCTTGAAGAGTCGCGCCGGCCTTTCGACCTGCGAACCGGGCCCATGTTGCGGGCCTGCCTGCTCCGGCTCGACGAGCGGACGAGCGTCGTCCTTTTCACGATGCACCACATCGTGAGCGACGCCTGGTCAATCGGCGTGCTGATGTCGGAGCTGACCGCGCTCTACAACGCCTACAAGGCGGGGCGGCCCTCGCCGCTCGAAGAGCTGCCCGTCCAGTATGCAGACTTCGCGCAGTGGCAGCGCGGATGGCTGCGGGGCGAGGCACTGGAAAAACAGCTCTCCTACTGGAAGCAACAATTGGCGGGCGCACCGGCCGAGTTGAGGCTGCCGCTCGACCGACCGCGGTCGCGGCTTCCGCACTCCGGCGGCCGGAGCCACGGCTTCCAGTTGACCCCCGAGTCTTCGGCGGCGCTGGAGGAGCTTTGCCGGAAGGAGAGCGTGACGCCCTTCATGGCGATGCTGGCTGCCTTCAAGCTCCTGCTGCACCAGATTACGGGCGACACGGACATCGTTGTCGGAACCGATGTCGCTAACCGCAACGTGAGCGAGACAGAGGGGCTGATCGGCTTCTTCATCAACCTGCTCGTGCTGCGCACGCGGCTCGCGCCCGATCTCACCTACCGCGAGATGCTGGCGCGCGTGCGCGAGACCGCGCTCGGCGCTTACGCCCACCAAGACCTCCCCTTCAGCCTGCTGACGAAGGAGATAAAGCAGGAGCGAGAGATGGGCAAGAACCCGCTCTTCGACGTGCTCTTCGTCTTCCAGAACGCGCCGTTCGGCAGCCTCGCCCTCGCAGACGCGAGCCTCTCCGGCATTCCCATCGACTACCAGACGGCGCGCTTCGATCTCGCGCTCTTCATCAGCCAGAGTCCGGATCGCCTCGCCGGCCACTGGACGTTCAGGGACAGCCTGTTCGAGCCGGCCACGGTGGCACGCTGGAGTGCGCACTACGAAAGGCTGGTGGAGGACGTGCTGCGCAACCCGGACGCCCGCCTCGATGAGCTGGCGCGGCCGGAATCGCCCGAGCGTCAGGCGCAGGATGCCCTGCGCGAGAAGAGCTTCAGCAAGTTCAAGAGCCTGCGGCCGAAGGGGGTCGTCCTGCCGACCTGAAAGGCGCTGAGTCGAGAACACCCTATGCACGAACAGCACGGCACCATGCAACACCTCCTTCGCCAGACGGCCGAAGAATGTGCCGACCGCGTTGCCTACGAGTGGAAGGAGCGGCGCGTCACCTACGCCGAGCTTGAGCGCGAGACCAACAGGCTGGCGAACTACCTTCGTTCCTCCGGCCTCGCCAGGGGCGCGATAGTCGCTATCGCGCTGCGCGACCCCGCGCGGCTCGTCGAGTCGGTCGTCGGCGTCCTGAAGGCGGGCTGCGTCTTCGTGCCGCTCAACGCCGACGAGCCTCAGCAGAGGCTCGGGGCCATGATGCAGGAAGTCGAGCCGGACGCGGTCATCGTTGACGACGAGACCTACAAGAGCATAGCCGCAGCGGCAGGCGGCGGCGCAAAGTCAGCCGGGGCCATTGTCCTGGGCCGCCCCGCAAATTTCGAGGCCGACGCGCACCTCGAAGAACTGCCCGGCTCGCCCGCGGCCGCGGGCTGCGAAAGCCCAACCGTGGACGCGCGGCCCGACGACATGTGCTACGTCTTTTTCACCTCCGGCTCGACGGGCCAGCCCAAGGGCGTCGCGGGTCGCTCCGGGAGTCTGCTGCACTTCGTCCGCTGGGAGATTGAAACGCTTGGCGTCGGGCCGGGCTCGCGCGTGAGCCAACTGGCTGCACCCACCTTCGACGCCTTCCTCCGCGACGTGTTCGTTCCGCTCTGCGCGGGCGCTACCATCTGCATCCCCGACAGCAGGGAGACCGTCCTCGACACGCGGCAGCTCGTGCGGTGGATCGACGAGCGGGGGTTGACGCTCATTCACTGCGTCCCTTCCATCTTCAGGTCGCTCATCGCCCAGCCGCTAGACGCCGGGATGTTCGCCGGGTTGCGTCACCTCGTCATGGCCGGCGAGCAACTTTTCCCGTCGGAGATCAGGCGCTGGATGGAGGTCTTCGGAACCCGCGTGCAGCTCGTCAACCTCTACGGCGCGACCGAGAACACAATGGCCAAGTTCTGCTACTTCATCGGAGAGGCAGACCAGCACGCGCCCTTCATCCGCGTCGGCAAGCCGATGCCCGGCGCTGCGGCCTTCATCCTCGACGCCGAGGGGCGCGACTGCCCGCCCGGCGTGGCCGGCGAGATATACATCAACACGCCCTTTCTCACGCACGGTTACTACGGGCGGCCGGAGTTGACGCAGCAGGTCTTCGTGCGCAACCCTCTGAACTCCGACTCGGGCGAGATCGTCTACAAGACCGGCGATCTTGGCCGGCTCCTGCCGGACGGTAACTACGAGCTGCTGGGGCGTGTAGACCAGCAGGTGAAAGTGCGCGGCTTCCGCGTCGAGCCGGGTGAGGTCGAGGCGCGGCTGAAGCAGCATGCGTCGGTGCTCGATGCGGCGGTGGTCTTGCGCGGCGCAGACCCCGACCGCCAGCGGCTCGTCGCCTTCGTTGTCGCGCCCTCGCGTCCCTCGGCCGGCGAGCTGCGCCGGTTCGTGCAGGAGGCGCTGCCGGAGTACATGGTGCCGGCCAGCGTCACGCTGCTCGACATGCTGCCGGTGACGCCCCACGGCAAGGTGGATCGCGGGGCACTGCCCGACGCGGACGCGGCGCGGCCCGAGTTGGATGCCGAGTTCGTCGCGCCCCGCTCCGGGGTCGAAGAGAAGCTGTCGGAGATTTGGTCGCGCGCGCTTCAGGTCGATAGCCCCGGCGTCAACGACGACTTCTTCGAGCTGGGCGGGCACTCGCTGACGGCGACGCAGATCATCGCGCAAGTCCGCGCCACCTTCGGGGTCGAGCTGCAACTGCGCGCCCTGCTCGACGCGCCGACCATCGCACTGCTGACACCGAAGATCGAGCAGGAGGCGCGCACAAGCGGCGAGCCACGCCGGGCGACCGGCGACGGCGGTCGGCTTGAAATCACTCCGGCCCCGCGCGCCGCTGCCGTTCCCCTCTCTTACTCGCAGCAGAGGATGTGGCTCTCGGTGCAACTGCACCCCGACCAGCCGACATGGAACAGCTCCATCGTCCTCCGCATCAAAGGCCCGCTCAACCTCCACGCCTTCACGCAGTCGCTCGAAGAGATAGTCCGGCGCCAGCACTCGCTGCGGACTGTCTACGAGTCGCCCGGTGGGCGCCCGGCTCAAAGGGTGACGCCGCCCGCACCCGTGCCCTTCCGGACGGTCGAGCTGGCCGGGCTCGGCAGAGACGTGAAGGAGGGCGAGGCGCTGGCCCGCGCGCGGCTCGCAATCCGTGCGCCGATAGACCTGAGTCGGCCGCCGCTCATACGCGTCACGCGCATCCGGCTCGGCGCGGACGACTGCCTCATGCTGGTCACGCTCCACCACATCACCACCGACGAATGGTCGCGCAACATCTTCGAGTACGAACTGCTGACGCTCTACAGAAGCTTCGCCGCGGGCCTGCCCGCGCCGCTGCCGGAGCTGAAGCTTCAATACGCCGACTGCGCATACTCGCAGCGGCGTTGGCTCGACCGCGGGCTACTCGACGACCAGCGCTCCTACTGGCGTCGGCAACTCGCAACCGCCCCGCCGCTGCTCACACTGCTTGAGGGGCGGAGCAGCCCCGGCGCGCGCGCGCTTGAGGGCGCGCTCTACCAGTGGGTTCTGTCGCCCGCGGCCTCCCGCTCCGTGAGGGAGTTGGCCGGCGCGGAGTCGGCCACGTTCTTCGTCGTGCTGCTGGCGATGTTCAAGGTCTTCCTCTACCGGCAGACGGGGCAGGCCGACCTGATCGTGGGCACCGACTTCGCCAACCGCTCTCGCGCCGGCACGGAAGAGATCATCGGCTTCTTCGTTAACATCGTTGCGATGCGCACGCGGCTCGCGCCCGACCTCTCCTTCCGCCAGATTCTCGCACGCGTGCGGCACACTGCGCTTGAGGCGCACGACAACCAGGACTTGCCCTTCGAAGAGGTGCTCAAAGAGCTGCCGCCGGAGCGGACGCGCGACCCGCTCTTCAACGTCTTTTTCCTGACGGAACACCCGCCCAAGGCGGCGTTCGTGCTGGCGGGTTTGGAGCTGAGCAAGGTCGAGTTCGACACCGGCGTCGCATTGCGCGACCTGGCGCTGTACGCGAGCGACGGTGCGGCCGGCATCGTCTGCACGTGGAACTACAAGACGCGGCTCTTCGACCGCCCGACCGTCGAGCGCTGGACGGACAGCTTCCGAACTTTAATAGACAGCATCCTTGCCCACCCCGACCTCTCCGTCGGCGAGTTGGAGATGCTCAGCCCCGAGGCCAGGGCGCTCAGGGCCTCGGAGGAGAGCCGGCGCGAGGAGAAGTCGCTCAGCCGGTTGCGAAGCGCCGGCCGCAAGCCGGTCGCCTACAGTTGAAGTGACGCCCGCTCTGAAACGCAGTCCAGCCTCGGAGACAAACCGCATATGACCGTCGAGGGATTCAGACTATCGCCGCAGCAAAAACAGCTTTGGGAGCAGGGGCGTCACCCGCCGGCCTTCTGCGCCCAGTGCGCCGTCAGCTTGCAGGGCGCGCTTGATGTCGAAGCCCTGAAGGCCGCCTCCGAGCGGGTCGCGGCGAGGCACGAAATCCTGCGCACGCGCTTCCGGCAGAGGGCGGGCCTGAAGACGCCGCTACAGATCATTGAGGCCGAGGCCGCGCCCGCGTGGTGCGAGGCCGACCTGCGCAGGCTCGCCGGGACCGAGTTGTCGTCGGCGGTCGAACGTGCGCTGCGCGAGCTGCGCGAGCGCCCATTCGACTATGAACAAGGCCCGCTGTTCGAACTGCTGCTGCTGCGCGTGGCCGACGAGGCGCACGTCCTTGCCCTCCGGCTTCCGGCCCTCTGCGCCGACACGTTGACGCTCGCCAACCTCGTGCGCGAGTTGGCCGCGTGCCTCGCGGGCGGCGCGGCCGACTCCGACGAAGAGGCTGTCCAGTACCTACAGTTCTCAGAGTGGCAGAACGACCTGCTCGAAGACGAAGAGAGCCAGCCGCTGTTCGAGTACTGGCGGAAGAAGTTCGAGACTGTCGGCCAGCCGTTGCAGCTCCCGTTCGCGGGGCCGGCTGTCGCGGGCGCGGGCTTCGAGCCCGCCGCACTGAGCATGACGGTCGAGCCCGCCGAGGTTGCCCGGATGGAGTTGGCGGCGGCAGAGTCGGGCGCGGGCTTACAGGCTTTCCTGCTCGCGTGCTGGCAGACCTTGCTCTGGCGTCTGACGGGCAGGCCCGACGTTTCCATCGCGGTCGTGCTCGACGGGCGAAGGTTCGAAGAGTTGCAGGAGGTCGTCGGCCTTCTCGCGCGCACAGTCCCCGTGCAGGCGCAGTTCGATGAGGGCCAGAAGTTTTCCGACCTGGTGCGCAGGGCAGACAGGACGCTGAACGAGTACCAGACGCTACAGGAATATTTCGTGCCGTCGGGCGACGGCGACGCCTTCGCGGCGGAGGGCGCGTTGCTGGCCGCCTTCGAGTACGCCGACTGGCCGACGCCCGCGACGGCCGGCGGCGTCACACTCTCGCTCCACCAGAAGCAGGTTCACAGGGAACGCTTCCGGGTCAGGCTCTCCTGCCTACGCCAACAGTCGGGCGCGCTCCTGCTGGATGTCGAGTACGACCGCAACGCCGTCGGGGAGGAGGAGGCGCGGTGCCTCGCCGGACAACTCCTGATGCTCGCGCGCGGGGCGGCCTCTGCACCGACGACGCGCGCGGCCGAGTTGGAACTCCTGACGGAGGAGGAGCGCCGGCGTGCCGACGCGCTCAACGACACGCGCGCCGCGTGGCCGTCCGAGATGGTGCACGAGATGTTCGAGGAACAGGCGCGGAAGAACCCTTCGGCCATCGCGCTCGTCTTCGGCGAGCACCACATCAGCTACGCCTGCCTGAACCGGCGGGCCGATGAGCTGGCGCGGCGACTGCGCGCGCTTAACGTCGGCCCCGAGGTGCGCGTCGCCCTGTGGCTGGAGCGTTCGCCGGAGACGGTCGTCGGGCTGCTGGCGGTTCTCAAGGCGGGCGGCGCCTACGTCCCGCTCGACACGGCGCTGCCAAAACAACGCCTCGTCCTGCTGCTCGAAGAGTCGGGCGCGCAGGTGGTGATTACGCAGCGCCGTTTCGTTGAAGACCTCGCGGGAAGCGCGGTCGCGCTCGTCGTGCTCAACGAAGAAGGCCGGCCCGAAGGTGTGAGCAAGGGCACGGTCGGACGCGCCCCGCGCGTCGCCCCGGAGCAGTTGGCTTACGTCCTGTTCACGTCCGGCTCGACCGGCAGACCGAAGGGCGTGATGGTCGAACACCGCCAACTCGCCAACTACGTCCACGGTATCGTCGAGAAGCTGACAGGCTTCGGCGTCTCGACCTACGCGATGGTCTCGACGTTCGCGGCCGACCTGGGCAACACCGTCCTCTTCGCGTCGCTGTGCGGCGGCGGCTGTCTCCACCTCCTCACGCAGGAGGCCGCATTCGACCCTGACGCCTTTGCCGACTACTTCGGGAAGAGGCCGCTCGACTGTCTCAAGGTCGTCCCGTCGCACCTGTCGAACGTGCTGGCGGCCTCGCCGTCCGCGAAGGCCCTGCCGCTGCGGGCGCTCATCCTCGGGGGCGAGGCCGCCGACCGCCAGCTCATAGACAAGGTTGCGGCGCTGGCCCCCGATTGCCGCATTATCAACCACTACGGCCCGACGGAGACGACCGTCGGCGTGATGACACACGATCTCCGTCCCGACGCCGCGCGCTCCGAGGACGGCATGCCACTCGGGCGGCCCCTGCCGAACGTCACCGTCCGCCTCCTGCTGGATGCAATGCGCCCGGCCCCGACATGGGTGCATGGCGAACTGTTCTTCGGCGGCGCGGCCATCGCACGCGGCTACCTGAACCGGCCGGAGCAGACCGCGGAGAAGTTCATCCCCGACCCCTTCTCCGCCGAGCCGGGCGCGCGGATGTACCGCACGGGCGACGTGGCGAAGTCTCTGCCCGACGGCTCCATCAAGTTTGTCGGCCGCGCCGACCATCAGGTGAAGATTCGCGGCTTCCGCGTCGAACTCGGCGAGATCGAGACTCTGCTGCGCCGTCACGCGACGGTCGGCGAGGCAGTAGTCGAGTTGCGTGAGCACAGGCCGGGCGAGTCGCAGCTTGTGGCCTATGTGGTGCCGCGGGGCGGGGCGCGGGCCGCGGCGGCCGAGTTGAACGGTTTCCTGCAAGAGAGCCTGCCCGACTACATGCTGCCGGCCGCCTACGTCTCGCTCAACAGCCTGCCGGTCACGTCCAACGGGAAGGTTGACCGGCGTGCGCTGCCCGCCCCGCAGGAGATTGCGGCCGAAGGGAGCGCCTACGTCGCGCCGCGCAGTCTCGGCGAAGAGCTGATGGCGAGCCTCTGGCGCGAAGTCCTGAGCGTCGAGCGGCCGGGTGTTCACGATAACTTCTTCAGAATCGGGGGCGACTCGCTGCTCGCCACCCGCCTCGTCTCTCGCGTGCGGAAAGCCTTCCAGGTCGAGTTGCCCGTCCACAGCATCTTCGAGGCACCGACCGTCGCGGAGTTCACGCAGGTGGTCGAGCGCGCCATGCAGGGCGGCGAGCTGTCGCAGAGCGCGCCGCTCGTGCCCGTCCCGAGAGACGGCGACCTGCCGCTCTCGTTCGCGCAGGCGCGGCTTTGGGGCATACACCAGCTCGACCCGCACAGCCCCGCATACAACAGTTGCACCTTCCGCCGCCTGACAGGGCCGCTCGACCCCGCAGCCTT
Organism: Pyrinomonadaceae bacterium; assembly: GCA_040510435.1. GTDB lineage: Bacteria > Acidobacteriota > Blastocatellia > Pyrinomonadales > Pyrinomonadaceae > QHXN01. The sequence continues at coordinate 15,395 of JBEVJD010000291.1, forward strand.
CGAGCGCGCCCTCGACGAGATCGCCCGCCGCCATGAGGTGCTGCGTACCAGCTTCCCGAGCGTGGACGACCACCCCGTGCAGCACATCGCCGGCCCGGCCCCGCTCGGCGTGCGGCACGTGCTGCTCGACGGGCTGCCCGACGCCGAGTGCGAGGAAGAGGTGCGGCGGCTGATTCAGGAGGAGAAGAGCGGGCCCTTCGACCTCGTGACCGGCCCCGTGCTGCGCGTCAGTCTGCTGCGCCTCGCGCCCGAGCATCACATCCTCCTGTTGACGACGCATCACATCGTCTCCGACCGCTGGTCGTCGGCCGTCTTCATGCGTGAGCTGGCTACGCTCTACGACGCGTTCCGCCGCGGCCTGCCCTCGCCGCTGCCGGAACTATCGCTCCAGTACGCTGACTTCGCGCACTGGCAGAGGGAGGCCCTCCAGGGCGAGACGCTCGACAAGCTGCTCGCCTACTGGACGCGCAAGCTTGCCGGCGCCCCCGAAGTCATCGAGCTGCCGACAGACTTCCCGCGGCCCGAACATCAGACCTTCGGGGGCGGGCTCGTCTTCAGCCGCCGCCCGCCGGAGCTGATGGAGGCGCTCAACGCGCTGAGCCGCAAGGAGGGCGTCACGCTCTTCATGACGCTGCTCAGTGCCTTCTACACCCTGCTCTACCACCAGACCGGGCAGGAAGACCTCGTTGTCGGGACGGACGTGGCCAACCGCAACAGCGTCGAGGTCGAGAGCCTCATCGGGTTCTTCATCAACAACCTCGCGTTGCGGGCAAACCTCGCGGGCAATCCCACCTTCCGCGAACTGCTCGGGCAGGTCCGCAGCACCGCGCTTGAAGCTTACGCCCATCAAGACCTCCCCTTCGCCACCCTCGTCAAGGCGATGAAGGTCAAGAGGCGGCTCAGCGTGACGCCGCTCTTCCAGATACTCTTCGTTCTCCAGAACACCCCGCCGATGGAAGACCGGCCCGAGGGCCTTGAGATCGAGGTGGTGGACACCGACCTTGAGACTTCCAAGTTCGACATCGCGCTCTTCATCACCGAGACGCGCGAGGGGCTGGACGAGAATTGGAGCTACAGCACGGAGCTGTTCCGACGCCGCACCGTCGAGGGGCTGAGCCACGACTTCGGGCGGCTGCTGGAAGGCATCGTCAGACACCCGGACGCGCGGCTAAGCGAGCTGCGTGTCTTCGCTGAGCCGGAGAAGAAGAAACGGAGCGACAACCGATGGCACATGAGGAACCAAAGTTCAGGAAGCCTCGATTTACAAGACAACCTTCCATAAGCTTCTCCCAGATCGAGCTGGTGCGCTCCGGCCAACTCGCGCCCGACCGGCCGCTGCCGCTCGTCGTCGAGCCGAACGTCAAGGACATTGACCTCGCCGGGTGGGTCGCCGCCAGCCCCGACTTCATCGAGGGCGCTCTCTATAAGCACGGCGCGCTGCTCCTACGCGGCTTCGACATCCGCTCGCTCACGGAGTTCGAGCAGTTCGCCGAGGCCGCCACCACGCGCGGGCTCTTCCGCCAGTACGGCGACCTGCCGCCGGAGCGCGGCAGCGACGGCGTCTACCAATCGACGCCGTACCCGGACGACAAGACGATCCTCTTCCACAACGAGAGTTCGCACATGCACCGCTGGCCGATGCGCCAGTTCTTTCACTGCGTCATGGCAGCCGAGCAGGGCGGCGAGACGCCAATCGTGGACTGCCGGAAGGTCTACGAGGCGCTGCCCGCTGACATCGTCGAGCGGTTCGAGCAGAAAGAACTTCTCTACGTTCGCAACTTCACGGGCGGGCTCGACATCAGTTGGCAGGACTTCTTCAAGACCGACGACCCGGCGCAGGTGGAAGCCTACTGTCGCGCCGCCTCGATGGAGTACGAGTGGAAGCCCGGTGGGCTGCGCACCCTTCAGCGGCGGCCGGCCGTCATGTGCCACCCGCGCACGGGCGAGAAGGTCTTCTTCAACCAGATTCAACTCCACCACGTCTCGTGCCTCGCCCCGGAGGTGCGCGAGGCGCTGCTCTCCATCTTCACGCCCGACAACCTTCCGCGCAGCGTCTTCTACGGCGACGGCTCGCCCATCGAGGACTCCGTCGTCGAGGCCGTCATCAAAGTTTACTGGGAACTCTCGACCGGCTTCGCGTGGCGCGCGGGCGACATCCTGATGCTCGACAACATGCTGGTAGCACACGCGCGCAACCCCTTCCGCGGTTCGCGCAAGATCGTCGTGGCGATGGGCGACATGGTCACGCAGGCTGACTTTTAAGGAGGCGCCTTGCAGGTCAACGAACAGACGCGCGGCGACGTGCTGGCGACTTACCCGCTGTCCTTACAGCAGCGACACCTGTGGCTGCGGCCCGACCGCGCGCGCCTCGTCGCGCAGTGCGCGGTGCTCGTCGAGGGCGGGCTCGACGCAGGCACGCTCCAGAGCGCGGTGCGGCTCGTCGTTGACCGCCACGAAATCCTGCGCACAACCTATGACACGCCCCCGGGGCTGAAGCTGCCCCTCCAGGCCGTCCGCGAATGGCTCGACTTCGAGTGGGAAGAGAGAGCGCGGCGCAGGCCGGAGGCGAACGGACACGGTGACGGGGCGGACGCAGTTGTCCCGGAGGCCGAGGCCGCTGAGACGCTCAGTCGTCAGGCCGCCGAGCCGTTCGACCTCGCGCGCGGCCCGCTCCTGCGCGTCGCGCTGTCGCGTCTCGGAGAGCGGCGGCACCTGCTGGCGCTGACGCTGCCGGCCCTCTGCGCCGACGCGGCCGGGCTGCGAAATCTGGTCGCCGAAATCGGAAACGCTTACGCCCACCTGACGCGCTCCGCCCCCTTTGAAGGCGAGCCGTTGCCCTACTCGGCCTTCTCCTCCTGGCAGAACGAGTTGGAGCGCGCCGACGACGAGGAGGCGGAGGAGGGCAGAGACTATTGGCGCAGACAGAACCTCGCGGCGCTCGCCGCGATGTCGCTCGGAGAAGGGCAGGGCGGCACGCCGGAGTCGTTCGAGTTCGAGGTGGGCGCGGAGTTGACGGCCGCGCTCGACGCCCTGTCGCGGCGGTTGGACATCTCGGGCCGGGCCGTCCTCGCGGCCTGCTGGCACCTCCTCGTCTCTCGACTGACGGGCAGCCCGGAGGTCATCGTCGGCGAGATGTTCGAGGGCCGGCCTTACGAGGAGTTCGAGGGGGCGCTCGGCAGCTACGCGCAATGCCTGCCGGTCGGGTCGGGGCTGAAGGCGCGGCAGCGTTTCAGCAGCTTCGCACGTCGGCTTCAGGAGTTGCAGAACCGGGCCGTCGAGCGCGGGCTCTACGCCGCCTTCGACGACGAGATCAAGTTCACCGTCGGCTTCGAGTATGACGAGTGGCCGACGCCGCAGGCGCACGACGGCCTCTCCTTCACCCTCCTCCGGCGGCGCGTCGCCCCCGAGGTCTTCCAGCTCAAGCTGATCGCGGCACGGCGGCCGGGCCGCCTCTCGGCGGCCGTCTCCTTCGACCCGCAACGCGTCCGCAGAGCCGACGCGCTCCTGCTCGAAGGGCGTCTGGTCGCCCTCCTGCATGCCATCGTCCACAACCCGTCGGTCGTCGTCGGCGACCTGCCAACGCTCGGCGCGGCCGAGCGCCACCTGACGCTCTTCGAGTTTAACGATACGGAGACGGACTTCGAGCCCCGCCGCGGCGTGACGGAGTTGTTCGAGGCGCAGGCCGCGCTCAACCCGGACGCCATCGCCGTCGTGTACGGCGAGCACCGGCTGACCTATGCCGAGTTGAACCGGCGGGCGAACAACGTCGCGTATCGTCTCGCGGCAGAAGGTCTGGAGGTCGAGCAGCGCGTCGGCTTGTGGCTCGAACGCTCCGAGCGCCTTGTGCTCGGGCTGCTCGGCGTCCTCAAGGCGGGCGGCGCATACCTGCCGCTCGATCCCGCCTCCCCGCCCGACCGGATTGCTATGCTGCTCGCCGACTCGGGCGTCAGGCTGGTGTTGACCGAGGAGGGGCTGGCCGAAGCCCTACCGCCGGGCGGCGGCGTCAAATCGATCCTGCTGCACGAGGCGATGAGCGGGCGCGGCGGACACAACCCGCGGCCCGCTTTCGACGCCGGCAATCTCGCCTATGTGCTCTTCACTTCCGGCTCGACCGGCCGCCCGAAGGGGGTCGGCGTCGAACACCGCCAGTTGCTCAACTACGTCAACGCCGTCGGCCGCCGGCTCGCGCTCCCGCCGGGCAGCAGGTTCGCCACCGTCTCGACCTTCGCCGCAGACCTCGGCAACACGATGATCTTCCCCTCTCTCTGCGGCGGCGGCACTTTGCACGTAGTCGCGCAGGAGGTGGCCTCCGACCCGAACGCCTTCGGCAGCTACATGCGCGCCGAGGCCATTGACTGCCTGAAGATCGTTCCCTCGCATCTGGCGGCGCTGCTGCTTTCGGGCAGGCCGCAAGAGATGCTGCCGTCGCGGCTGCTCGTGCTCGGAGGCGAGGCCGCGCCCGCGCCCCTCGTCGAGCAGGTGCGCGAACTCGCCCCTGACTGCCGGCTCATGAATCACTACGGCCCGACCGAGACCACCGTCGGCGTGCTGACCCTTGAGCGGCCGAAGGCGTTGCCGCGCCCCGAAGGCGTTGCCGCGCCTCTGCCCCTCGGCCGCCCGCTCGCCAACTGCGAAATATATCTGCTCGACCGCGACCTCCAGCCCGTCCCGGCGGGTACACCCGGCGAGCTTTGCATCGGCGGGGACTGTCTGTCGCGCGGCTACCTCGCGCAGCCCAGGATGACGGCCGAGAAGTTCGTGCCCAACCCTGTCGAGAGGGGAGCGGGTCGCCGAATCTACCGGACGGGCGACCTGGCCCGCATGTCGCCGCAAGGCGAAGTCGAGTTTCTGGGCCGCATTGACAGTCAAGTGAAGATTCGCGGCTACCGCATCGAGCTGGGCGAGATCGAGGCCGCGCTCGCCACCTACCCGGACGTGTGGAAGGCCGTGGCGGTGGCACGCGAGACGGCCGGGCAGGGCAAACAGCTCGTCGCCTACGTCGTCGCGCGCCGCGGCCACGAGCTGTCGCAACTCGCTCTGCGCGCACACCTCGCGCAGAGTCTCCCTGAGTACATGCTGCCGTCGGCCATCGTGCTTGTCGAATCAATCCCGCTGACGCCGAACGGTAAGCTCAACCGTGATGCGCTGCCCGCGCCCGAGCACGCGGCCGAGCACGGCGGCACACACTCGGAGCAGCCGCGCACGGCCGAGGAGAAGGCGTTGGCCGAAATCTGGGCGCAGGTTCTCGGCCTCCCGGCCGTCGGCATCAACGACAACTTCTTCGCGCTCGGCGGCGACTCGATCCTCGCCATTCAGGTAGTCGCGCGCGCCAACCGCCTCCGCCTGCGGCTCACGCCCAAGCAGGTCTTCGACAAGCAGACGATAGCGGAGCTGGCAGCCGTCGCCGGCGCAGCACCGGAGGCGCGCAACGAGCAGGGGATTGTCACGGGCGCGGCGCCGCTAACGCCGATTCAACGTTGGTTCGTCGAGCAGAACTTCGTCGAGCCTCACCACTGGAACCAGAGCGTGTTGCTGGAAGTCCCCGCGACGCTCGACCCGCGACACGTCGAGGCCGCCGCACAGCACCTCGTCGCGCAACACGACGCGCTGCGGCTACACCTCCGGCAGGGGGCGCAAGGTTGGGAGCAGTCTTTCGCAGACATGGAGGGGAGCGCCGACTGCTTCGTCATCGTCAACCTCTCGGGCGTGACCGAGGCGGAGGCGGCACGCGCCGTCGAATCAGAGGCCGCGCGGCTCCAGGCCGGCCTGAGCCTTTCGGAGGGGCCGGTCGCGCGCTTCGCGCTCTTCGACTTCGGCGAGGGAAGGACGAGACGTTTGCTGATCGTCGTCCATCACCTCGCCGTTGATGGCGTCTCGTGGCGAATTCTGCTTGAAGACCTTGAGGTGGTCTGCGAGCAGCTTTCACGCAGCGAGGAGGTGGAGCTGCCGCCCAAGACCTGCTCCTTCAAACAGTGGGCGCAACGCCTCGCGGACTACGCGGCGTCGGGCGCGGCGGCCGACGAGGCCGCGTTCTGGCTTCAACTTGAAGACGGCCCGCACACCCCCCTCTTGCAGGATCGGAGCGGCCCGAAGACGTTCGCCTCGGCGCGGAGCCTCACCACGTCGCTCGCGGCGGAGGAGACGACGGCGCTGCTCCAGGAGCTGCCCGAGGTCTACGGCACGCAGGTCAACGAACTGCTGCTGACGGCCGTCGCTCGCGGCTTCACCCTTTGCACCGGCTCGCCCGTCACGCTTCTGGACATGGAAGGGCACGGGCGCGAGGCGGTGGCCGAAGACCTCGACATCTCGCGCACGGTCGGCTGGTTCACCACGCACTACCCCGTGCGGCTCGACCTCGGCGTCGCCGAGAGCCCTGCCGAGGCGCTCAAGCTCGTCAAAGAGCAGTTGCGGAAAATCCCCGGCCACGGCATCGGCTACGGGCTGTTGAGGTACATGAGCCTGGAGCCGGACGTGGCCGACCGCTTCCGCGCCCTGCCCGTGCCCGAGATCAAATTCAACTACCTCGGACAGTTCGACAACACGCTGTCGAGCCCCGAGTTGTTCCGCATGGCTGCCGAGTCAGCCGGCCCGCAACGCGACCCGCGCTCGACGCTGACCCACCTGCTCAACATCGACGCGATCCTGCTCGGCGGGCGGCTTCACCTGCGCTGGACTTACAGTGAGAACGTCTACGCGCACGAGAGAGTGTCGCGGCTGGCCGAGGCGGTGGCCGACGAGCTACGAGCGCTCGTCAGGCGCGAGGGCGGCGCGGCGGCCGACTCCTACGCGCCCTCCGACTTCCCCCTCGCGGGGCTCGACGTGGGCCGCCTCGAACGAATCGCGTCGGCCCTGCCTGCGACACCTGGTGAAGGTCAAGGGCGGCGACACATCGAAGACATCTATCCGGTCTCGCCGCTTCAGGAGGGCCTTCTCTTCTACAGCCTCTCGACGGCCGGCTCGGGCGTCGGCTTCGAGCAGAAGAGTCTGCTGCTGCGCGGCGACCTTGACCTCGCAGCCTTCGCGCAGACCTGGCAAGAGCTGGTCAACCGGCACCCGCTGTTGCGGACAGCCTTCTACGCGGAGGGAAGCGGCTGCCCGCTTCAGGTCGTGCATCGCCACGCGCAGATGTCCATCGAACAACTCGACTGGCGCGCGCGCCCCGCACACGAGCAGCAGGCCGATCTTGAGCGTTACCTGCGCGCTGACCGCGAGCGCGGCTTCGATACGGCCGCCGCTCCGCTCATGCGGGCGGCCCTCATCCGCCTCGCCGACGACACGCACCGCTTCGTCTGGAGCTATCATCATCTCCTCATCGACGCGTGGTGCCGAAACCTTCTCTTGCAGGAGGTCTCGACCATCTACGACGCCTTCCATAATGGGCACGTCCCCGAGCTGCCGGGCCGCCGTCCCTACCGCGACTATATCGCGTGGCTGCAAAAGCAGGACATGAGCGCGGCCGAGCAGTTCTGGCGCGACGCGCTCAAGGGCTGCACCGCGCCGACGCGCCTGCCCGTCGGCCTCGCCGCCGCGACGCGCGCCCCACGCGAGGAGGCATACAAGACGCTGCGGCTGCAACTCTCCGCTGCCGAGACGCAGTTGCTCGCCGCGTTCGCGCAGCAGAACAGACTGACGCTCAACACCGTCGTCCACGGCGCGTGGTCAATGCTGCTCAGCCGTTACTGCGGGACGCACGATGTGCTGTTCGGCACAACCGTCTCGGGCCGCCCGTCGGAGCTTGCCGACGCCGACTCGATCCTGGGGATGTTCATCAACAACCTCCCCGTGCGCGTCAGGCTCGCCCCGGAGGAGCCGGTCGTCGCGGCGCTCAGCCGTCTGCAAGAACAGCTCGCAGCGGCGCGCGAGTACGAGTGGGTCTCGCCCTCGAAGTTGCAGGAGTGGAGCGACGTGCCACCGGGCCGGCGGATGTTCGAGAGCCTGCTCGTCTTCCAGAACTACCCGGGCGACCACGGCCAACTCGACCCGAGTGCCGACCTGCAAATACTGGACATGCAGAGCCGCCTCGAAACCTCCTACCCGCTCACGCTGGTCGCCGGGCCGTTCGACCCCCTCACGGTTCGCGTCTTCTACGACAGCGGTCGCTTCGACGAGCTGACGATGGCCCGGCTGGCCGAACACCTCAAGACGCTGCTGAACAGTTTCGCCGCCGCGCCCGCGCCGCCGACCGTCTCCGCGGCCGACATGCTCACAGAGCCCGAGCGGCACCAACTGCTGCACGAGTACAACGATACCAGCCCCTCCGACACGGAGCGTCGCTGCCTGCACCAGTTCGTTGAGAAGCAGGCCGAGAGGGCACCGCAGGAGGTCGCGCTCGAATGGCGAGGGGAGAGTCTGTCATGGCGGCAGTTGAACCGCCGCGCGAACCGCCTGGCGCGGCGGCTCACGAAAGCGGGCGCGGGCCAGGCGTCGCCGGTCGCCGTCTTGCTCGAACCCGGCCCCGTGTTCGCTGTCGCCCTGCTCGCGGCTCTCAAAGCCGGCGCGGCATTCGTCATCCTCGACCCGGCCGCGGACGCCGATTGCATCGCGCGACATCTGCGCAACGCGCGTGCTCGCGTGCTCTTGAGCACGGAAGGTCTCCGGCCGAAAGTACACGCGGCGGACGTTATCTTCGTCCCGGCTGAAGGCGAAGAACAGGCCGTCAGCGCGGAGCGCAACTTGAGAAAGAGGGTGAGCCCCGAACACGTCGCCTGGCTGCACTACGGCGTAGACGCCGACCGCCCCGCCGCCGTCACGCACGAAGAACTCGTCGGCCACGCGCGCAACCTGGGGCAGGTCATAAGCCCCGGCGGCTCCGACATCGTCCTGCTCGCCGCGCCTGCGGTTGAGACGCTGGCCGCCGAGCTGCTTGAAGCACTCGCCGCCGGGGTGCGGGTGCGCCTTGCGGACGCGTCTGACGCGGCCGGGCCCGAGCGCCTGAGACAACTTGTCGAGGACTCAGGCGCGACCGTCATGCAAGCGCTGCCGGAGACCTGGGGGCTGCTCCTCAAGTCCGGTTGGGAGGGCGGCGAGAACTTCACCGCGCTCTGCCCCTGCAAGCGGCTGGTGCCGCGGCTCGCACGCGAGCTTGCCGCGCGCGTGGGTCGTGTCTTCAAGATTTACAGAACGGGGGTCGCCGGTCGTTGGCTCGCCGTCAGCCGCGTCGGGCGTGGTGCTTCGCATGACGAGCAGGGTCTTCTCGGCGTGCCCACCACGGGGAAGAGGATTCATGTGTTGTCGGCCGACCTCCAACTCTTGCCGGCCGGTGTGATCGGCGAGATATACGTGGGCGGCGAAGGTACAGACTCAAACCCCGCGAGCGAGACTCTGCCATCCGTGCCCGACCCGTTCAGCCCCGTCCCGGGCGCACTGCTCTATCGCACCGGCGACCTCGGGCGGCGGCGTGACGACGGCCGGATCGAGTATCGCGGGCGGGTCGGCCGGAGCGTGGAGGTGATGGGCGACCTCGCAGACCTCTACGAAGTTGAAGTCGCGCTGACCGGCTTCGAGGGGCTGCACGACGTGGCCGTCAAGGCGTGGGAGAACGGCGTGGGCGAGCGGCAGCTCGTGGCTTACATCGTCGCAGATTACGGGGCCATGCCGGGCGTCGAGCGGCTGCTCGACTTCGGCCGGGCGAGGCTCCCGCGGCACGCCGTGCCCGACCTCTTCGTCGGGCTCGATGTCCTGCCGCTCGCCCCCGGCGGCGAGGTTGATTACGAAGTGCTCCCGCCGCCCGACCGCGAGGGCGTGCAGCTCGAAGTCCCGTTCCTCGGCTTCCGCGACCCCGTTGAGCTGCGCCTCAAGCGGATTTGGGAAGACCTCTTCGGGATTCGCTCCGTCGGACTCCGTGACAACTTCTTCGAGTTGGGCGGGCACTCGCTGCTGGCGGTGCGACTGATGGGCGAGATACGGCGCGAGTTCGGACGCGAGCTGCCGCTGGCGACTCTCCTCAAAGGCGCGACCATCGAGTACCTGGCCGAAATCCTGCGCAGCGAAGACGGCGCGGGCGGCTGGTCGTCCCTCGTCCAGCTTCAGGGCGGAGGCGACCGCCTGCCGCTCTTCTGTGTCCACCCGATGGGCGGCGAAGTCCTGTGCTATATGGAACTGGCCCGCCATCTGGGGCGCGAGCAGCCTCTATACGGCCTTCAGTCGCGCGCCTTCGCCGACGGGCAGGAGGAGGCTCCGCACCGCGTCGAGGAGATGGCCGCCAACTACCTGGAAGCCGTGCGCGAGATGCAGCCGCGCGGCCCATACCACCTCGCCGGCTTCTCCTTCGGCGGATTGGTGGCGCTGGAGATGGCCCGGCAGCTCGTGGCCGCTGGGGAAGAGCCCGGCCTGCTCTGCATCCTCGACACGTACCTCGGGGAGGAGCGCCCCGCGCCCGACGGCGACGCCGCCGACCCGCAGCCCGACAAGCCGGTCATGGATTGGACTGAGATGCTGCTGTGGTTCGCGCGGCACACCTCCTCCGTTTCGGCCGAAGACCTCAGACGCTTCGGCACGCTGGAGGAGCAGGTGAGCTACGCCATCGAGCACGGCGTACTGCCCTACAACCTCGACCTCTCGACCGCCCTCCGCTACATCAAGTCGGGTGAGGACAACACGTGGGCCAAGCGCAGATACGTGCCCCGGCCTTACCAGGGCCGCATCGTCCTGCTGCGCGCGCTGCGGGGCCACGTCCTAAAGTCGCCGGAACCGACCCTCGGCTGGGGCAGAGTGGCGGCGGGTGGGCTTGACATCTACGACGTGCCCGGCGACCACCTCAACATGCTCGAAAGACCCTACGTCCAGACGGTGGCCGACATGATCAAAGCTTGCCTGCGTGGCCGCGGGCTTTGAAAGCCTTTCAGTTTCCCGCACGCACACGGAGTCATGAGCACCGCAAACTTCTACGACCGGCTCGCGCCCTTCTATCATCTCGTCTCCCCTGACTGGGAGTTCAGCGTCAGGCGGCAGGCCGTCGCCCTCGACAAGCTCGTCAAGAGCCAGTGGGGCGGCGACCTGAGGACTGTGCTCGACGTGGCCTGCGGCGTCGGCACGTAGGCGCTCGGGCTGGCGCAACTCGGCTACGAGGTGACGGCCTCGGACATCTCGCCCGCCGAGTTGGAGCGCGCCCGCCGCGAGGCGGCGGCGCGGGGTCTCGACATCGCCTTCTCACAGTCCGACATGCGCGAGGCTTACGCGCACCATGGCCGGCCGTTCGACCTCGTCATCGCCTGCGACAACTCGGTGCCGCACCTCCTCTCGGACGACGACCTGCTCGCGGCCTTCAGGGAGTTTTTTAAATGTACGCGCCCGGGCGGTGGCTGTATAATCTCGGTCAGAGACTACGAGCAGGAAGAGCGCGACGGCGTCCACCTCAAGCCGCTGGGCGTCAGGATCGAAGGCGAGGCCCGGTACTGCGTTTTTCAAGTGTGGGAGTTCAAGGGGCTGATCTACGATCTTTCCATGTACTTCGTCGAAGACCGACCCGGGGCCGACTGCGTGACGCACGTCATGCGCACTCAGTACTACGCCGTGACGAGCGATAAACTGATCTCGCTGATGCGCGAGGCGGGCTACAGGGATGTTCGCAGGGTTGACCACCCGTATCCACAGCCCGTCATCTTAGGAGTACGATAGATACCGCCCCGCGCCCCTCCCGGCGGCAGCCGGAGATCGATGCCCACCGGCGTCAGGTGCTTTCATACTCACGCGGCCGTTGTAAAGGAGGACTATCCATGCGTGACTTGCTAAAGGACGTTCGCTACTCACTCCGCCTCTTCAGGCGCTACCCGCTCTTCTCCGGCATCATCATCCTGAGCCTGAGCCTCGGCATCGGCGCGAGCACCGCCGTCTTCAGCCTGCTCAACGCCGTCCTGCTGCGCGAGCTGCCTTACGCGACGCCCGAGCGGCTGGTGGCCGTCTGGGAGGACAACACGCACTTCGGCTTCCCGAAGAATCTGACCTCGCCGGCCAACTACAGGGACTGGGCGGCCCAGAACAAGAGCTTCGAGCAGTTGGCGGCCGTCCGCGAGACTTCGCTGAACCTGACGGGCGACGGGCAGCCTGAGGAGGCACAGGTCGTCAGGGCGACGCCGAACCTCTTCACGGTGCTGGGCGTGCAGCCGCTGCTCGGCAGAGACCTGAGTGAAGAGGACGACCGCACGGGGGCGAAGGTCGCGTTACTGAGCCACGGGCTCTGGACGCGGCGCTTTGGCAGCGACCAGGGCGTACTCAACAAGACGCTCTACCTGAACGGCGAGTCCTACAGCGTGGTCGGCGTTATGCCGCGCGGCATAGACTTCCCGGCGCAGGGCACGCAGATCTGGATTCCCGCCTCCTTCACGCAGGCCGACTGGGCACGCCGCACCTCTCACTTCCTGCAAGTCGTCGGGCGGCTGAAGCCGGGCGTCAGCCTCGCACAGGCGCAGACGGAGATGAAGAGCGTCGCCGAGAACCTCAAGCAAGCCTACCCGGACGCCAACGCCAACTCGGGCATTGTCCTCGTTGGGCTGAAGGAGGAGCTGGTCGGCGACAAGCGGCCGGTGCTGCTCAGCATGATGGCTGCCATCTGCTTCGTCCTCCTGATCGCGTGCAGCAACACGGCGAACCTGATGCTGGTGCGCACGGCACGCCGTCGCCGGGAGATTGCGTTGCGGCTCGCCCTCGGAGCGAGCCGCATGCGGCTGGTGCGGCAGATGTTGACGGAGAGCCTGCTGCTGGCGATCATCAGTGGCCTCGTCGGGTTGCTGATCGCCCCGCTCAGCTTCAGCCTCCTGTCCATCTTCGTCCCATCCGGCATCGCCGCCAGTACGGAGCTGAAGCTCGACCCGCGGGCCCTCGTCTTCACGCTCGCCGTCTCGGTGCTGACCGCCCTGCTGTTCGGCACCATCCCTTCGCTCCAGTCCGCGGGCGTCAACCTCCTCGACACGCTCAAGCGGGGCGGTTCTCATTCGGCGGTCGGCGGTCGCAGCCGCCTGCTCCAGAAGGCCCTCGTCATTGCCGAAATCTCGATGGCGTTCCTGCTGCTCGTCGGCGCGGCCCTGATGGTTCAGACCTACATCCGGCTGCGGCAGGTCGAACTCGGCTTCAAGCCCGAAGGCGTGCTCACGCTGCGAACGCCAATAGCGGGGGCTAAGTACGAGCAGACAGGGCAGAGGCTCGCGTTCTTTCAGGAGGTGCTGAACCGTGTCCGGGCGCTGCCGGGCGTCGAGTCGGCCGGCTACATCAGCTACCTGCCGCTGACGACGAAAGGCACCTCCAAAGGCTTCCTCGTCGAGGGCCAGCCGCCGCCGCCCCCCGGCCAGATGCCGCTGGCCCTGTTCCGCATTGTCAGCCCGGGCTACTTCGAGACCCTGGAGATTCCGCTCGTCAAGGGGCGGCGCATCGAGCAGACTGACGGCCCCACATCTCAGGTCGCCGTCATCAATGAGGCGATGGCGAAGAAGTTCTGGCCCAATGAAGACCCGGTGGGCCGACGCTTCACACTGCCCGGCGTCAATCAGCAGCAGCAGATGCTAATCACGGTCGTCGGCGTCGTGGGCGACGTGAAGGAGACCGGCGCCGACGCCGAGAGCCGGCCGGCCATGTACCTCTCCTATCTCCAGTTTACACAGGCGAACCTCGTCCCGGCCGACCTCGCCGTCCGCACCCGCCTCGACCCGTCGAGCCTGACGACCTCGGTTCGACAGCAAATCTGGGCGGTCGATCCCGCGCAGCCCATCGTCGCCATCAGGCCGATGAAAGAGATCGTCGATTCCGAGGTGCGCGACCGCAAGGTGAACATGTGGCTGCTGACCATCTTTGCGGGCGTGGCGATCCTTCAGGCGATTCTGGGCATCTACGGCGTGCTCGCCAACACAGTCGTACAGCAGACGCGCGAGATCGGCTTGCGCATGGCGCTCGGGGCAACGCCGGCCCGTGTGCTGCGGCTGGTCTGGGGCCAGGGCATGTTGCTGGTGGGCGTCGGCATTCTGCTCGGGCTGGGGGTCTCCATCGCCCTGACGCGATTCATCTCCAGCCTGCTCTACGGCGTCGGCGCCAGCGACCCCATGACTTTCCTCGCCGTCGCGGTCGGGCTCATCATTATCGCCGCAATCGCCATCTACATCCCGGCCCGGCAGGCCATGAAGATAGACCCCATGCGGGCGCTCCGCATGGAGTGACCGGCGGGGCCGGCGGTCGTACGTACGGCCGCCGGCCCGACACCTACGTTTGCCCTCCCTCTCTCTCCGCCTAAAGTGGAAAGCTCGCCAACGATATGAGACTAGTCTCTTTTCTGCTGCGCTACGCGCCGAGACGCGTAACGGCAGCCGTGGTGGCGGGCGTCATCAGCGGGGCGAGTAATACCTGCCTGCTGGCGGTCTTTAACGCCGCGCTCGGCGGGCAGTACCCGAGGATCGCGCTGATCTGGAGCTTCGTCGGGCTCTGCGCGCTGCTGCCGCTCTCGCGCTACGTCTCCGAGATGGTGCTGGCGCACCTGTCACAGGGGGCGCTCTACGACCTGCGCGTGCGGCTTTCGAGGCAGATACTCGCCGCGCCGCTGCGGCGTCTGGAAGAGTTCGGCCCGCATCGGCTGATGAGCGCGCTGGCCGACGACGTGCCGGTCATTACCAACACACTTGTCCTCGTCCCGCTGCTTTGCATCAACGCCGCCATCACAGTCGGCGGACTCATCTACCTCGGGATACTGTCGTTCAAGGTGCTGCTGGCGGTTCTCTTGTTCATCTTCGTCGGCATCCTCACCTACCAGTTACCGATTGCGAGGGCAATGCGTTCCTTCGGGCTGGCGCGCGAAATCGGCGACCAGCTCTTCTCTCAATTCCGCGACCTGACCGAGGGGGCCAAAGAGTTGAAGCTCCACGCGCGACGGCGCGAGGCTTTCCTGACCGAGGTGCTTGGCCCCAGCGCCGACTCGCTCCGCCGCCACAACCTCTCGGCGATGACCGTCTACACGGCGGCGGCGAGCTGGGGACAGGTGCTCGTCTTCATCGTCATCGGCCTGGCGCTCTTCGTGCTGCCCGCGCAGACCCCCGTCGGCACGTCGACACTGACCGGCTACACGCTCACGCTGCTCTACCTGATGACCCCGTTGCAGGTCATCATGAACGCGCTCCCTAACCTGAGCCGCGCCAACGTCGCGCTCAAGAGGCTTGACGATCTGGGCGTGGAGTTGATGGCGAAGGGCTCCGAGGAGTGGTCGGGCCGGGAGGTGCCCGCCGTCGGTCGCTGGGCCCGACTGGAGCTGAAGGGCGTGACGCACACCTACCGCGGCGAGGGCGAGGGCGAGCACTTCATCCTCGGGCCGCTTGACCTGACGATAGTCCCGGGCGAGCTTATCTTCATCATCGGCGGAAACGGGAGCGGGAAGACGACGTTGGCAAAGTTGCTGGTCGGTCTCTACATCCCGGAGTCGGGCGAAATCCGGCTCGACGGGTCGCCCGTGACGGCCGACAGCCTGGAGACCTACAGGGGCCATTTCTCGATGGTCTTCTCCGACTTCCACCTCTTCGAGGCCCTGCTCGGGATGGAAGAGATTGCGCTCGATGAGAAGGCCCTTGAATACCTCGTCCAGCTCCGGCTGGAGCAGAAGGTGGCCGTCAGGGACGGACGGTTCTCAACCACCAAGCTGTCGCAGGGGCAGCGCAAGCGCCTCGCGCTGCTGACCGCCTACCTCGAAGGCCGGCCCATCTACGTCTTTGACGAGTGGGCCGCAGACCAAGACCCGGTCTTCAAACACATCTTCTACAGGCAACTGCTGCCGGAGCTGAAGGCCAGCGGCAAGACCGCCCTCGTCATAACTCACGACGACCGCTACTTCGACATGGCAGACCGCATCATCAAGCTGGAGTACGGCAAGGTAGAGTACGACGGGCCGGCTTCGAGCCTCGGCCAGAGACCCTTAGGTGACCCGCTGCCCGCCGTCGCGGCCGAGCCCTCCGTCTACTGAGCAAGCGACGCCTCCGGCCGCCCGCAGCGTCGTCAACCCTTAACGAGCAATCGACACAGCCAGAGCCCCCGCGAAGCGGCCTTGGGCCTTCCCCAAGAGGTCTTTTCCCAGCCACGCCCGAACGGACACAGGTCAAAGTAAAAAAAGGAGTGCGAGATGCTTTTCACGGAAGAGCAGTTGGAGAGTTACGAGCAACACGGCTTTATCTTCCTGCCGGACTACTTCTCACGTCAGGAGGTCGAGCGGATGAAAGCCGAACTACCTGCCATCTTCGCGGAGGACAGCCCCCGGAGGGTCATCGAGAAGAAGAACAAGATTGTGCGCTCCGTCTACGGCTCGCACGTCACGAACGAGGTCTTCGGCCGGCTGAGTAGGCACCCGAGAGTGATCGAACCGGCGCGGCAGGTTCTCGGCAGCGAGGTCTACGTCTACCAGTTCAAAATCAACGCCAAGGCCGCGTTTGTCGGCGACGTGTGGGAGTGGCATCAGGACTACGTCTTCTGGCGCAACGAAGACGGCATGCCCGCGCCGCGCGTGATGAGCGTCGCCGTGTACTTGGATGAGATCACAGAGTACAACGGACCGCTGTTCATGATCCCCGGCTCGCACAAGGAAGGAGTCATTGATGTGGCCGCGCGCGACAGGCTGCTGGCGCGCGAGAACGGCGACTCCATGCCTTACAAGAACAGCCCGAGTTGGATAACGAATCTGACGGCCGACCTCAAGTACTCGCTCGACCGCGAGACGGTCGCCAGGCTGGTCTCGAAGCACGGCATCACGGCCCCGAAGGGCGGCGCCGGCTCGGCGCTCTTCTTTCATGGCAATCTCATCCACGCCTCGCCTAACAACATGTCCCCTTTCGACCGCGTGGTCGTCATCATCACCCTCAACGACGTGCGCAACGTCCCCGTCAGCGACAAGCCGCCACGCCCGGATTTCTTATCGGCCCGGAACAGGGAGCCCATCGTCGCCCTCTCGGACGACGTGCTCCTCTCTTAGGGCAGCGCGCCCGCTGTTCTGCGCAGTTCCATAAAAAGGCATTTTTATAGCCCGAAATTATGGCGCGGCGGCGGGTCAAGAAAAAGTTGACACATTTGTTTAATCATGTATATTGTCGGACTCGCTCGGCACTCGGTGTTAACAATGTTCCGCCCCGAATCTCTCACTTAAGTAGCATGTTGGTGCTTCCGGTGTATCGTTGAAGTCTGACCGCGTCACGTGTTAAAGACGCCGGACTGTTGGCTGGTATTCGGAATTCGCTCTCCTGAATAAGAGACCCCGCCGCTATTTGCCCATAGCGGCGGAGTTCCTTGACATCACAACCCCTGCTGCTTATTTGCTACAGAGGATGCGTAGCCAGTACGCTAAGCGTCTTAGCGCAAATACAACGGCCGTACAATCTCTTCTCCCGGGGAGTCGTTCGTCTGTATATGCAACTAACTCTTCCAGCTTGCGCACATTCACTCCACACTTCCGAGAGCTGAACCCGCACCAAGCCGGATAATCCGGTTTGACTGATTAGAACAGCGCCCACCCGAATCGGCGTCGCACTCGACGCCGGTCGTTCTCCGGCATAAATCCAGACGCGGGAGCGGTCAATGAATATCGAAAACGCTTTTGACGTGCCGTGTTGGTACGTCCTTCACACGAATCCTAAGCAGGAGGAGCGGGCCGTCAGTAACCTGAGGGCCTGGAACGTCGAGACCTTCAGCCCCAAAATCCGCGAGCGCCGCTACAAGCTCGCGGGCGAGCTTGCCTACGCCGTCAGGCCCTTATTCCCCCGCTACGTCTTCGCGCGCTTCGTCGCTCGCCACATGCTCCACAAAGTGGCGTTCACGCGCGGCGTAAATTGCGTCATCAACTTCGGCTGCGGCCCCACGCCCGTCGATGACGAGATTATGAAAATCATGCAACTCCAGACGGACGCCGACGGCATCGTCCACATCGGCGAAGATCTGCGACTCGGCGACATGGTGGTCATTCAGGACGGGCCGCTCAAGGACTTCACGGGGATTTTCGAGCGCGAAGTCAAACACTCCGACCGCGTCATCCTGCTGCTCCACACCATCAGTTATCAAAGTCATATCGTGATCGAGAGAGAGCTGATACGGAAGGCCAGTTAAGGGCGGCCGGCCCGCCCGAGATAGGTGGGCAAGCAACAACCATTCGCGAGGGAGGAAGGGCACGAACATGAGCTGGGCCGATTCTGACCACGAAGACAACACGATTTATAAGGTCGTCGTCAACCACGAAGAGCAGTATTCAATCTGGCCGGCCGACCGCGAGAACGCGTTCGGCTGGAACGACGCCGGCAGGCAGGGGACGAAGGAAGAGTGCCTCGCACACATCAAGGAAGTCTGGGTAGACATGCGCCCGCTCTCTCTGCGCAAGCAGATGGAGGAGGCGGGTGCGTTCGGCGACGAAGCCAACGCTTCGTCGGAGGCGGACTCCACTGAGCCCGAAGCCGACGATCTGATACAGCGTTTGTCCGAGCAGTCCCAGCCCGTCGAGATCAGCCTCCGGCCGGAGAGGAGCGCGCAGGCGCTCAAGGAGAGCATCGACAGTGGGAACGTGCAGGTGAAGTTCACCGGCACGAAGGGTGGCACCGAACTGGGCGTCAGGCTCGACCGCAGCGCCTCTGACCTCGGGCAGGCAGACTTCGAGAAGCAGACCGGAACCGTGCATCTGGAGGGCGGCCTCATCCTCAACTACATGGCCGTTCGCTGCATCGCCGACATCAACCTGGAGACGCTCGTGGGCACGGGGCATCTCCAAAGGGTCGAGGCATGAGGACCGCGCCGACGCGTGTGGCAGCAAAGGAGTATGCCTGATGAGCGACTTGCGTTTGTGCGAGGCCGTGAAGAACGGTGAGAGCGCGGCCCTGAAGGGACTGATTGCGGCGGGCGCGGACGTGAATGAGCAGGATGAGCACGGCTGGACGCCTCTATGCTGGGCGGCCGGCGTCGGCGACGCCGAGGCCGCACGGCAGTTGTTGGAGCACGGCGCGGACGTGTTCAAGACGGGGCGCGACCAGCGGACGCCTTACATGATCGCGCTGGCCGGCCACAGGGAGATGGCAGAGCTTTTGCGCGAGGCCGAAGACCGCGCCGGGGGGGGGCGCGTACGCCCCGGACAGGAGTATTGCAGGGCATACACGCTCGGCGAACTGCGTCGGTTCCCCGGTTGGCCGGCAGGCGCGGAGGCCCCCGACGAAGAAGTGCTCTACCTGCATCATGACTTCACCGTGACACGTTCCATCTGGCACGGCGAGGACATTGTATTCGACGAGGTCAGTCCCGAATGGAGAGAGTTCTGCTCCGGCTCACTGGAGTTCAAAGCCCCGGACGACCTCGATTACATCGCCCCGGCCGGCGGCGGCAGCAGCGGGGCGCAAGCGGGCAGCGCCGTCTAAAAGGCGGACGGAGGAGGCGGCATGAAGCTCGGTGACGTGTTACGCAAGGAGCGTGAGCGCGCAGGGTTGCAGCCCGAAGAGGTCGCCGCGCGGTTGGGCCTGCCGGCGGGCGAGTACGCGGAGCTGGAGGCGGGTCTCTCGCCGGCCGAGGAATGGGGGCCGAAGCTCGGCCGCATCGCCATCGTGCTGAAGACGCCGACTTCGCGCCTGATTAGCGAGACGGGTAGGTCGTCCGACGCGCAACGCGACACGGGGCGCTGCGGTGAACTAATCAAGCAGTGGCGCGAGCGGAGCGGCCTGACGCAGCAGGCCCTAGCCACCGCGATAGAGGTGCCGCTGGCGGAAGTCGTCGCGGTGGAGAACGGCAAGAGTCCGCTTGAATCTTACGCACCCCTCCTGCTCGGCTGCGCGGAGGCCGTCGGGCGGCCCGTATTCAACCTGTTCTATCCGGGGGGCCTGCCGCTCGACAGATTGGCCGACTACCGTTGAGTCGCCGCGCTCTCAACCTTCTCTCTCGCGCTACACCTCAATCGTAAGTTCTGCAAAAGGGGACGGCGGTGTGCCTATGAATCAGACCCATGTGCGGACGGAGACGCCGACGCCGCAGGCCGTGCGCGAGCGTGCCGCGAGCGAGGCCGCACTCGGCGGCCTTATCCTGCTCATCCTCCTGCTGCTCGCGGCCGTGAGCCTCTACGCGCTGCACGGCCCGGCGGCCGTGGGGTCGGGAGCGCCGCCCACGGAGTTCTCGTCGGCGCGGGCGCTGCGTCACGTCGCGGCCATCGCCGAACGGCCGCGCCCGGTCGGCGCGGAGGCCGAGCACGGGGCCGCGCGCGACTACCTGCTCAAGGAACTCGGCGCGGCGGGCCTCAGCCCGCAGGTGCAGAAAACCGTCGGCGTGAACGCAGACCTGGGCGGCGCGGTGCGCGCCGGCGCGGTCGAAAACGTGCTGGCGCGTCTGGGCGGCACGTCGAACACGAAGGCCGTGCTGCTCGTCGCTCATTACGACTCGGTCTCGACCGGCTTCGGCGCGAGCGACGACGGCGCGGGCGTCGGGGCGTTGCTCGAAACGGCGCGCGCGCTGAAGGCCGGGCCGGTGCCTAAGAACGACGTGATCTTTCTCTTCACGGACGGCGAAGAGGTCGGCATGACGGGCGCGCGCGCCTTCGTTGACGAACACCCGTGGAGGCGCGACGTGGGCGTCGCGCTCAACTTCGAGGCGCGCGGCAACAGCGGCCCTTCCATCATGTTCGAGACGAGCCCTAACAACGGCTGGCTTGTCGAGCAGTACGCGCAGGCCGCGCCGCGCCCCGTGGGGAACTCGCTGGCTTACGAAATCTACCGGCTGCTGCCGAACGACACAGACCTCACCGTCTTCAAGCGCGCCGGCTACCCCGGTCTCAACTTCGCCTACATCGACGGGCCGGCGCACTACCACACCGCTCTCGACACGGTCGCGCGTCTCGACGAGCGCAGCCTGCAACATCACGGGGTGACGGCGCTCGCGCTCGCGCGCCGCTTCGGCGAACTCGATCTCCGCGACGTGGCGCGGCCCGACGCCGTCTACTTTGACCTCTTCGGGGCGACGCTCGTCAACTACTCGGGCCGCTGGGTGTGGCCGCTCGCCGTGCTGGGGGCGCTGTTGTTCGGCGGCCTGTTCGTATACGGCCTGCGGCGCGGGCGGCTGTCGCTCGGCGGGACGGCGGGCGGCTTCGCGGCGTTCCTCCTGAGTCTCGTGGTTGCGCCGCTGGTTGCGACGGGGGTCTGGAGGCTCGTGTCCTCCCTGTTGCACAAGGGCGCGACGCCGCCGCTCGGAGTGGTCTACAACAGCGGCACCTACCTGCTCGGCTTCGCCGCACTGACTGTCGGCGTCACGGCCGCGCTCTACGCGCTGTTTGGCAAGAGAGTGCGCACGGCCAATCTGACGGCGGGCGTCCTGTTCGGGTGGGTGTTGCTGTTGCTGCTGAGCAGTGCGCTGCTGCCGGGCGCGAGCTATCTGTTCACGTGGCCGCTGCTGTTTAGCCTCATCGCGTGGGGAGCGGCGCTGGCGGCGTCCGACGAGAGGGCTGTGCGTGCCGGTCGTCTCCTGCTGGGCGCGGTGTGTGCAGCGCCGGGCATCGTCCTCTTCGCGCCGACCGTCTATCAGGTCTTCGTCGGGCTGACGCTGGAGGCTATCGGCACGGTGATGGTCGTCGTGGCTCTGCTGCTCAGCCTGCTCGTGCCGCACCTCTCGTGGCGGGGTGCGGCCGGGCGCTGGCTGCTGCCGGGGGGAGCAGCGCTGTGTGGGGTCGTGCTGCTGGCCGCGGGTCTCTTCAACTCGCGTGCGAGCGCCGAGACACCCGACCTCGACCAACTCTTCTACGGCCTGAACGGCGACACGGGCCGCGCCGTCTGGGCGAGTCTCGACCGCCGACAGGATGAGTGGACGAGAGAATATCTTTCACCGCAGCCTCCGCTCGGCCCGGCGAGCGATTTCCTCTCCCCGGAGTCGCGGTTCCGCTTCCCGCAGACGCCCGCGCCCGCAATCCCGCTGCCCGCGCCCGTCGTCTCTGTCCTCGCAGACAGGCAGGAGGACGGCGCGCGTCAACTGAGCCTGCGTATCACTTCACCGCGGGGTGCGAGCGGCCTCGCCGTCTACGTGGATTCGAAGGCGGAGGTGGTCGCCGCTTCGCTGAACGGCAAGCCCGCCGCGGGCGAGTCGCCGGCCGCGCGTGCGCGGCGCGGCCGTTGGGGGCTCGTCTACACGGGGCTGCCGCCCGAGGGCATCGAACTCGCGCTTACCTTCAAGGCCGACGAACCGCTCAAACTCAGGGTGGTGGATCAGTCCGCGGGGCTGCCGCAGGTGCCGGGCGCTTCCTTCCGGCCGCGCCCCGAACAGATCATCCCGGCTCCCCATCCGCTCAACGACTCGACGCTGGTCACCAAGACCTTCGTCTATTGAAGCTGGCCCGACGGCCTGACCGCGACCACCCCGACGGAGCACGCAGATGCGATATGAAGGCAGCCACACAATTCTGCTCGGCGGCATCGGCGGCGATTCCCACTCCGTCGGCCTCAACATCCTGCGTCAGGCGTTGACGATGGAGGGCTACCGCGTCACCTACCTCGGTACGCAGAACCGCCTCGAAGACTTCGTGCAGCGCGCGCCGCTGTGCAACGTCGTCATGATCTCAAGCATGGACGGGCATGCGCGTCACTACCTGCGCCGGTTCCCCGAACTCCGGAGTCTCTACCCGGCGGGCGGCCCGCTCTGGTACCTGGGCGGCAACCTCGACATCGGCGACGGCGTGGGCTGCGAGGGCGAGTTCCGCGAGATGGGCTTCAGCCGCGTCTTCGTGAAGTTCGTGGACGCCGAGCGGGTGCTTGAAGTGCTGAGCCGGGATTTGCATGAGGTTGAGCCTGCGGCCGAGTGCCCCGTGCTTCTGGAGCAGGCGCCGCCGGTGGCTCTGCGCGTGAACGGCTCCAGCCTGGAGGAGAAGTTACCGGCCGAGTTGTTCGAGCGGCTGCGCCGCGAAGTGCTGGCGCACTGGAAGACGGGCCACCGGGCGGCATCCCTCAATGATAACGCGGAGTTCCTCGGCCGTCAGCCCTCGTTCGCGCGGGCTCAGCGGGCCGTCAGCGCCGGTTCGCAGCCGTTGCTCGTCCAGCCGCGCTCGGGCGTGCCCTCGCTACGCGAGCAGATCAAGCTGTTCAAGATTTTCAAGGGCGCGGGCGCGCGCGTGCTCTCCTACCAGGTGGACTCGCTGACGCGGAACAACAACTACGCCGACGCCGAGGCCGCCATCCGCGAGAGTTGCGCTACCGGCGTCGCCACCCTCAACGGCTTTCCCGTCATCAACCACGGCGTGCCCGGCCTGCGGCGCGTCATGCGCGAAGTCAGGGTGCCGATCCAGACCCGGCACAGCACGCGCGACCCGCGGCTGCTGGCCGAAATCTCCTACGCCGGGGGCGTGACCTCCTTCGAGGGCGGAGCCATCTGCTACAACATTCCTTACTACAAGGACTACCCGCTGCACGAGTCCATCAGCGCGTGGCAGTACGTGGATCGCCTCACGGGGCTCTACTACGAGAAGTTCGACATCATCCTCGACCGCGAATTCTTCGGCACGCTCACGGCGGCGCTCATCCCGCCGTGCCTCGCCATCGTCACCAACATCATCGAGAGCATTCTGGCGGTGCGGCAGGGCGTCAGATGCGTGAGCCTCGGTTATGCCGAGCAGGGCCATCGCGTGCAGGACATCGCTGCGATTCGCACGATGAGGCAGATGGCCCGCGAGATACTCGACAACCTCGGCTACAAGGACGTGCAGGTCAACACGGTCTTCCAGCAGTATATGGCCGCGTTCCCTCCCGACCGGCAGAAGGCGGCCGACCTCATCTACAACTCGGCCGTTACGGCCGCGCAAACCGGCGTCACGCGCGTCATCACCAAGACGCCGGCCGAGGCCGTCAGCATCCCCCGGCTCGAAGATAACCTCCACGGCATCGAGTTGACGCTGCGCGGCATCGCCGCTGCGGCGTCGCAGCCGCCGAGCGACGAGGGGCGCATCGCCGCGGAGTCCGAACTCATCCGGCGCGAGGTCTCGGCACTGCTCGAACAGACCGTCTACGGCGGCGGCGGCGACCTCGCGCAGGGCGTGGTCGATAGTTTCCGGCGAGGGAGCATCGACATCCCCTTCTCGCCGAGCGTCCACAACCGCGGCGAGGTCATGACGGCGCGCGACGCCGAGGGTGCCGTCCGCTTCCTCGCGCTCGGCCGGCTCCCCTTCGACGGCGAATTGCGCCAGTTCCACCGCGAGAAGATGCAGGAGCGGCGGCGAGTTGAGGGTCTTTACTCTTCAAAGCAGAGCTACCGGCTGGTCGAGCGCGACGTGCTGCAAATCGCGCGCGAGCAGTATCAGGGTTGGCCGCTGTTCAGATGAACGGCGGCACGAGCCCCAGCACGGGGCAGGGCATCGGGGGCCAGAGCGACGTGACGGCACGAGACGAAAGACGATTGACGGGCATCCTCGGAGGGATGGGGCCGCTCTCCTCGGCCGAGTTCCTAAAGACTATCTACGAGTGCAGTCCGCGGGGCTCCGCGCGCGAGCAGGAGGCACCCGCCGTCGTCGTCTACTCCGACCCGTCTTTCCCCGACCGCACCTCGGCGTTTCTGGCCGGCCGGGGCGAGGCCGTGCGCGCGCAGCTCGTCGAGGCGCTGACGCTGCTGACACGGCTCGGGGCCGACCGCGTCGTCATCTGCTGCATGACGATGCACCATCTGCTGCCCGAACTGCCCGACGGGCTCCGCGCGCGCGTCCTCTCGCTGCTCGATGTGATCTACGGGCCGCTCGAAGAGTCGCGGCGGGGTCACCTCGTGCTCTGCTCGACGGGTACGCAGAAGCTTCGCCTCTTCCAGCGCCATCCGCGCTGGCCGGCCGTCGCGGACTTCGTTGTCTTCCCGGATGCCGCCGACCAGGAACGCCTGCACGAGCTGATCTACGAACTGAAGTTCAACCGCGCCGTCCACGAGACGTGCAACTTCGTCGAAGCGCTCCTGAAGAAGTACGAGGCCGAGTCGTTCGTCGTGGGCTGCTCAGAGATTCACATGCTGGCGAAGCACTTTTTCCAGAAGGCCGCGCGCCGGCAGGCTTATGGCTGCATAGACCCTTTCGCGCTCATCGCCGCCAACCTGGCGGAGGGCAAGTTGTGAGAGGGCGGAGAGAGGACAGGCGGAGGGCGTGCCGGTGGGTGACTACGTGACGAATAGCCAGTCGGAACAGAACCGTTGGTTGACGTGTTTCGCGCCGCAGCCGCAGGCGACCGCGCGACTCTTCTGTTTCCCGTACGCGGGCGGTGGCGCCCGCGCCTTCCAGACGTGGGCCGGGGCGCTGGCACCGACACTCGAAGTCTGGGGAGTTCAACTGCCGGGACGAGAGTCGCGTTGGCGCGAGCCGCCTTTCACGCGCATTGACGCGATGTCGAGGGGCGTGGCCGCGGCCCTGCGCCCTTATTCGAACAAGCCGTTTGCGCTCTACGGCCACAGCATGGGCGCGAAGCTCTGCTTCGAGGTGGCCCGCCAACTGCGCCGCGAGGGAGCGCCGCAGCCCGCGCACCTCTCCGTCTCGGGCTGCCCTGCGCCCCAACTGCCGAGCAAAGAGCCGCCGTCCTACACGCTGCCGGAGGCAGAGTTCTTAGACAGGCTGCGGAAGCTCAACGGCACACCGCGCGAAGTGCTTGAGAACCCGGAGTTGATGGGACTGTTGTCGCCGGTGCTGCGCGCCGACTTCGAGGCCGTCGACACTTACATGTTCACGCCCGAGCCGCCGCTCGACCTCCCTATCGCGGCCTACGGCGGCTTGCAGGACGAGGAGGCCGCCTGCGAGCAGTTGGAGGCTTGGCGCGAGCACACGTCCGCCGGCTTCGTTCTGCGGATGCTGCCCGGCGACCACTTCTTCCTGCACTCGAATCAGCATCTGTTCCTACACGCGCTCACGCGCGACCTTCTACGAACGCCCGGCCTCTACCCCAGGCGGGCCCCGGCCGGCGAGGCCGACACCGCCGTGCGCGGTGCGCAGTGAGTCGCGGTGCACGGCCTCGAAGCCGGGCGCGCGCCAAATGCGCGGCGCGTCCCCAGCCTTTTCCTCCATCAGCCACGGTGAGGGAGTAACAATCATGAGAAGCCTTGAGACGGAACCGGGCGGCGAGGGCGTCCTGTCGGCGATAGGCCGGACACCACTCGTCAGCATCAAGAAGGCGTTCAGGGACGCCCCATTTCAACTCTACGCAAAACTCGAATCGCTCAACCCGGGCGGCAGCATGAAAGACCGCCCCGCGCTGAGCATCATCAGGGACGCGCTGGAGCGGGGCGTCATCACGCGCAACACCGTGGTCGTCGAGTCCAGCTCGGGCAACATGGGCATCGGACTGGCGCAGGTCTGCGCCTACTACGGGTTGCAGTTCATCTGCGTCGTGGACAGCAAGACGACGCCGGCCAACGTCCGGCTGCTGAAGGCGTATGGTGCCGAGGTCGATATCGTGACGGAGCCCGACCCGACGACGCACGAGTACCTGCAAGCCCGCTTGAACCGCGTCCAGACGCTGCTGCACGAGATGGACGACAGCTTCTGGCCGGATCAGTACTCGAACGCCTACAACTACATCGGCCACTACCAGACGATGGACGAGATTAGCCACGCTCTCGGCCGGCTGCCCGATTATCTCTTCTGCGCCACCAGCACGTGCGGCAGCCTGCGGGGCTGCGCCGAGTACGTGCTGGCGCACAAGGCGCAGACTAAGATCATCGCCGTGGACGCCATCGGGAGCGTCATCTTCGGGGGGCCGAAGCTCCCGCGCCTGATTCCCGGGCACGGCGCGGCCGTGCGCCCGCCGCTCTTTCAGGAGGGGCTGGCGACGCGGTACGTGCATGTGTCAGACCTCGACTGCGTCGTTGGCTGCTGGCAGTTGCTCAGGCACGAGGCGCTGCTCGCGGGCGGGTCGTCGGGTGCTGTCTTCTCGGCGGTGGCGCGATTGCAGGAAGAGATTGAGCCGGGCGCGATCTGCGTGATGCTGCTCGCCGACCGCGGCGAGCGATATCTGGACACAATCTTCTCCGACGAGTGGGTGAGAGAACACTTCGGAGAGTTATCACATCTCTGGCAAGAGACAGTCGAGGGAACAACATGCGTGACGGGGACGTAACGGTGCTGTCGGCGCGCGAGGTCGCCGCCGCGCTCGAAGGGCGTGAGGTCGAGTTGCTGGAGACCGTGCGGCGGGCGTACGAGGCGCACGGGGAGGGGCAGAGTTCACTGCCGCACTCCGTCTTTCTCCGCTTCCCGGGCGAGGCGCGCAACCGTATCATCGGCCTGCCCGCCTACCTGGGCGCGGACTTCGGCGTCGCCGGCTTCAAATGGGTCTCCTCTTTCCCCGGCAACCTCGCGCGTGGGCTCGACCGCGCCTCGGCGGTCGTCGTCCAGAACTCGACGCAGACAGGTCGGCCCGAGGCCATTCTCGAAGGCTCAATCATCAGCGGTACGCGGACGGCGGCCAGCGCGGCGCTCGCGGCGCGTTCGCTGCGCGGCGGCCTGACGTACTCTCAGGCGGGCGTGATCGGGTGCGGCTACATCAATTTCCTGACGTTGCGGTTTCTCCTCGCGGCCTGCCCCGAGATAGAAGGGCTCGTCCTGTACGACCTCGACCCCGCGCGCGCCGCGCAGTTTGAAGACAAGTGCCGGGCCTTAAACCGGAGACTTGACGTGCGCGTCGCCGCGGACGCCGACGTGGTGGTGCGCGAATGCCCGCTCGTCTCTCTCGCCACGACATCCATCAGCCCGCACCTCTCCGACCTCTCCGCGTGCCGGCCGGGCGGCACCATTCTGCACATCTCCCTGCGCGACTTCACGCCGGAAGTGATTCTCGGCTGTGATAACGTGGTGGACGACGTTGACCACGTCTGCCGCGAGCAGACCTCGGTTCACCTGGCCGAGCAGTTGGTGGGGCACAGGGACTTCATCAGGTGTACGCTGGCCGACATCCTCCGCGGTCTCGCCCCGGCGCGCAGGGACGACGACAGCACCGTTATCTTCAGCCCCTTCGGCCTCGGCGTGCTCGACCTCGCCGTGAGCAAGCTGACGCTCGACCTCGCGCGGCAGGCCGGCGCAGGCACGGTCATCAAAGGCTTCCTCCCCGGCTCCTGGGTAGACTCGTCCGCCGGCTGACAAGTTCTCGAACTGATTTCGACTCACGACTATCAGGAGGCTGAATGGCTCAAGAGAGAGAGAGGTACACTGTTAACCCCAGCCTGGAGGTCGGCACCGGCTTCAAAATGCGAGTGCGTGATAAAGGTGCGGTACAGAACATCTTCATGGTCAAAGAGCGGCCCGAACTGTGCCGCCTGCTGGTGGAGATGGGGAGCGGTGATTGGTCTGATGAACGTCTCTCTGAAATCCCTCCGCCGCTGCTGGCACAACTGGTCGAGTTAGGCGTGTTGATTCGCCGCGGGGAAGTGGCCGACGAAGTACGTTTCTGCTGCCCTCTGGGCGAACAGCCGCACGAGCTTATTCCGGAGAAGTTCCGCGGGGCTTTCTCCACACGGTCGGCCACCTCCCCGATGTCCGGGATGCACGCTCAAGGCGCGACCCAATTTTCATCACCGAGTTTGGCTTTATGGGCGAAGCGGTTCCGCGGGGCCGAACTCGTCAAGACTTCGGACGAAAATTTAGTTTTAAATCAACGCCTGTATGTTCAGGAGCAATCGGAACCACCGGCCGCCATTGCTGACCGGGTTCCGCACCGCGAAAACTTTCTGCCGAGTTACCCGATCTTGTGGGTGGAAGACCCCGGCACCTACTCGCTCTCCCCATACTGGCCGAGCAGAAGCATGGCGGAGGCATTTGAACGCCTCCGCTCCGGCGACACTTCGCCTACGGAGTTGTCGCGCGACGTGGCAGAGCGCCTCCTTCAGTCCCGCGTTTTAAACTCGCAGGGCTACGAGGCGGCGCGCGTCGGCGAGTGGCGGTCGAGGTGCGAAAGTTTACGCGCGCAGCTTGAGACGGAGCAGTACGCAGTCCTGCGGGACATCATCGCCCCGCTCCAACTCGCCGCCCTGCGCGGCTACTTTCGGCGTCTGGACGAGGTGGGCTATCTTTTGCAGGAGAGCGGAAAGGAGGCCGTAGACCGACACGTTATGCACAACGAGCCCGTAGCCCGCTTCGTACACCAGCAGATTAACGCTCTGATAAATCAGATCGTGCCGGCACCGGTCAAGCCCTCCTACTGTTACCTCTCCGTCTACCAGCCCGGTGCCGTCCTCCCGCGCCACATCGACCGCCCGCAATGCGTCTGGAACCTCTCGCTCCTGATCGACAACGACCCCGACGTGCAGATTGACGACGCTTGGCCGATCTACCTTGAGGTTGAGGGAGAGGCCAGAGAGGTGCGGCTTGATCTGGGCGACGCGGTGCTCTACAGGGGAACCGAGATCCCACACTGGCGCGAGGCCCTGCCGGAGGGCCAGCGTTCCACGCTCATCTTCTGCCATTTTGTGCCCATCGATTTTGACCAGAGTTTGTATTAAAAGCACAACCCGACATGAAGCTCGAAGCCGTGCTGCTCGACGTTTTGAAGAGCGTGAAAAAGAGCCGTTACCTCGCATCTGATAACACCAACGCCTGCCCGTCTAGCTTTGCCCACCAGAACAAAATGAGCACTTGATGTGGTGCCCGTCATAGCCCGTACCGGCAACATCTTGGGCTAACTGCTATTCTGTGGGCAAAGCTGAAAGCTGACGTTGGGTCTTATCGGACGCCTGACGAGTACGGGTAGGATCGCTACCCGAACTGGGATTTCATCCGTTTTACGATTATGTATCGGGAGAAGGTTAGCTGAGCTTGAGACACGGATTACGGCTCAGGAGCAAGTGCGGCGAAACAGCCGAACATACTGGCACCGAGTATCGGGAGTATTTCAATGGGAACTGAGCGCAAAAAAGCTGCACGCGTCGGCAGGGGCAAGACCTTGAATGCGACATTAGGCCGTTACTGGATGGAGTTAAGAAGGTACGCGGAGAAGCATCCTAAAACGACTCTGGCCGCACTGCTCGCGGCCGCTTACGCCTTCGTCACCGGCGTCGGCAAGCTCGTTGTCATCTTCTACCTCGGAAGGATAGGAGTGCTCCCCTTCGACGCGGACTTAAACCAGTACAGCAACCAACTCTTTGTCATCGGGCTGACAGTCTGCCTTCTGCTTTTGGCGCTCGTTCCCTACTTCGGCTACACGGGCTGCATTCCATCAATGTTTATCGAGGAGAACCGGACGCTCCGCTCGTTGTTCTACCCCAGTGGCAGGAGCACGACCGTCAAGAAGTTTAGGAAGAAAATATTTCTCCTCTTCGGGCCTCTGGCCGCCGCAACGCTGTCGTTCAACTTCCACCTCTGGGCGAAGCTCGACCCTTCGCAGGCTTGGCACCTCAACCGGATGGATCAGCTCGCCGTAATTTTCGCGGGGCTTTCGATATGTCTGTCCTGCTGCTCCGCCTACGAAGTGTATGCCGTGAAGAAGTCTCTCAAGGACGCCGGCGCGTACATCGCCTGCCTGGTCGCCAGCTTTATCTTCTTCGGAATACCTGCGCTGCTGTTGTACGTCCTCGCGTTGGGTACGGACAGGCCGGTAAACCTATTCGAGATGCTCGCCGCCCATATGCTCGTGCTGTTCCTTAACATGGCGGTTCACCGCTCGCTAACTACTGCGGGGCAGATCGCGGACTGCGTCAAAGCGGGGGTGGGTTCGATCTTCATGACCTTCTTAATGCTCGGGCTCTGGCAAGTGTTCCCGAAGGGAGTTATGCGAGTCTACGGGATGGGCAACGTGAACGGCGTGACGCTCACGTTGAGCCGTCAAGGGCGCGGAGTGTTAGACGCCGCCGGCGTACCTTTGCAGTGTGATCAAACGGGAGAGAATTGCACGGCGCGGGGGCTCGACCTTCTGCTGAAAACCCGCAGCGTCTATTACATGAGCTACACGGCCGAGGACGGTCGTGTAATACGGTTCGAGGTGCCCGTGTCAGCGGGGGCCGGAATCGTGTCTGCCGACGGTGGGGGAGTCGAGACGGCCGGGCCGGAAGTCGGCAAGCGGTGAGTCACCCCGACACTATTCGTCAACACGCTTCGAGATGCGTTCGCTAAACTTGTCGCGCTTGATGGATACACTCTCCACGTAGACGCGAGTCGTCGCCTGGTCTTCGTGGTCTAGAGCCTCCTGAGTCTCCAGAAGCGAGCCCGTCTCCTCCGAGACCATCCTCGCGAACGTGTGACGCGTCATGTGGTTGTGGATGTGATCGAGGCCCGCGTCTTTGGCGTAGCGCTTGAGATTCTTGACGAAGGCATGCGAGGTCAAAGGGGCGCCGGGGCGGCCGGCGCGATCGTGCCGGGTCCACAGAGGCCGCTCGGTCTGAAGCACCTCCTGACGATTCCCCACTTCCAGATAGTTGAGGAGCGCCGACCGCACTACAGGATCGCGCAATTCGCACATGAGAAAACGACCGCCCTTGATCCGGTAACGGACGATCAGAATTTCTTCGCTAACGCCATCCTTCGTCACTGCCCGTACCTGCACGTCCGTCCCCCGCAGCGCTATCACTTCATTTCGCCGGCGGCCCGTTTTGATGTACCACTGCAAGAGCGCGTAATCGCGCTTCGCAACGATGTTCGTGTGCTCCGCAGCTTTCTCCCTCAGGAACGTGATCAGGGCGCGAAGTTCGTCGTCGAGGAGCGACTTAGTCCGCTCCGTCCTGTACGGCTTCGGCTTCTTCGGCCGGGCGTGGGCGACGGGGTTTACGACGGGCTGTTCACCGGGCGGAGAGTTCTCAATGGCCCACCGGTAGAAAGAGGAAAGAAAGCAGATTCGCGTGTATACCGTGGAAGGCTTCAGGCCCTGCCCTTCAAGCCCCTCCTGCCATTCTTTAACGTCGGCGGAATCGACATCGGCCGGCCGTTTCCGACAGAATGCGAAGAATAAGTTGATCGCCCTGGCCTTGTCATGAATTAGATCGCTGCGGCGGGCGAGCGACCTGTCGGTGGTTGACTCCGCCCACAGCCGCGCGATACTACGAATGACAGCCTGTAATGAGTCGTCCCCGGTTTGCTGTAGAGAATTTTCCATTTCCATAGCTACGGGAGGCCGCTAGCGCCAAAGGTCCTCGGTCAGTTCGGCGTTTATGTCCTCGCGGCGAGCGTCGGAAGTGTAACTCCTAGCAAGCCTCCTCAGCATGGCCGCCGTACGGTGCCAGCGGTCGCCGACCTGATTCGCGTACCCCTGATACCTCTCGGCCAGTTGACGCTCTTGCAGGCCGCCCTCGGTCTGGGCCTTCATGAACACGCCGCGGCTGTTGTAGACGCCGATCTCGACCCCGCGCTCCACCTCTTCGCTGGCGAGTTCCTCAATTAGGTCTCGCACCACGGTGTGAGGCCACGCGCCGTCCGGGTCGGGCGGCGTGTGAATATTCGGGGTGCCAGGCGAGTCGATCCAGCGCCCAGAGGAGGCCCGTGTGTGGGGAGCTGCTGAAGAGCGAATTTTTGCCCTCCGAGAATATGTTGAGCAGGACGGGGGCTTCCCCGGATAGACCACGCTCGACCGCGTCAAGGAACACGCCCGGCGCCGCCTCGGCCAGCAGCGGAAGGTGATAAGCGATCGAGGCCCACACCTTCCAGTCGGCGTTGGCTTTATGGAGCGGCCTTCCGACTATCCGGTCTGCGCGCTCCTGCCCGGACGTGGCGTCAACGAACGTCAGTGAGTCGCTACGCGCGCCCATGAGAGCGAGTGTTTCGGCCATCCCCTCCCTCAGCAGTCCCGAATAGGGCAAAGACTTGCCGAGGATATTCGCCATGTAACGCTCGGCCACGGGGAGGTCGAAGCTCGGGTCAGGCTGTCCTAGAACGTCAAGCACCACGCCCTCGAAGTTCTCAAGGTCGGCGCGCGTAAGAAACTTTCCGAGCAAAGCCCAAGCGTCTTCTTTAGACGCAAGAAGCCAGACGTCACCGACATGCCTCACCGGCGAGTCCGGCACGTTCGCGGCCCGCGCGAGCGTGTCGTTGACCTCCTCGTAGGGCTTTCGCGCGAGCTTTGCGATTACGTCGCGGTCGCCGGCGAGCGAGTCATTCCAGCCGCCTATCAGCATCGCCGGGAGGAGCGCCCTCGCCTCCGCCGGCGCGGCCCACGCCGGCCGTTGAACTTCGGGAATTATCGCCAGCTTGCGCCGCAGCGCCATCATGCTCCGGCGGGCGAGTGTAGCCAGATCGTCGGTCCTCTCCCTCTGAAGCCCCATGCCCAGTAATGCCTGCTTCGCGTGATCACGCTGCAAGCGCGGGACAGATACAGCGGCCGACGAACTCGGCTCGTCCCGCCCGCCCGGAATGAGAACGTGGTGTCCCCGCTTCACCGCCCGGGTGACGACCTCTCTCTCATCGAATAAGGGGATGAGCATCAGCGGCTGCCCCGCCCCGGCCAGATGGCGCCACGAGGAGACGTCCTCGACGACGATACAGCGGGCTAGGTATAACTCCCGCTCCGCCGCCGGCAGACGTTCCAGCGCCGCGGCGAAAAATGCCAGGGACTCCTGTTCAGGAACTCGGCGAGGGCATGCTCCGGCGTGCCTTCCTTAAAGTCGCTGGCTTCACCGGTGACGGGCACCTCTTCACCGATACGCATGCTCTTAACATCTTCTAGAGTCTTCTTGATTCGTGGAATATCTCTGATCAGGTTTTCGCTCATGATGATAAATAAAACTAACTATTGACCACTGACCAACTGCGGCGGCCGATCTTACTGGGATCTCCATGTGCCGTTTTCGTCGTAACTCATCGATCGCGGCCAGCCCGCGGCGTTCCAAATCGCGTCAAATGCCGGGCGCAATGTCATGCTTGCTTCCTGATCGAATCCTTCGAGTACTATCTCCGGCACCAGAAGCGCGTCCCGGTCGATCGGAGACTGATCGTAACGGCGCAGCCTGTGGCGTCCGTCGATGCCCATGTAATACCCGGACACGCCGAGCAGGCTGAACATCAGGAAGACCGGCGGCTCGACCCCAACGTCACGCTGCGCCCGGACATAGATGGGCAGCGCCTCGATAAAATGTTTCTCGAGCCAGCCGCTCGGAAGCATTTTTTTGTTTTCGTAGTCCGGGTTCTGCACGTCGGCGAGCACCGCCTCGACCGTGCCGTTACGAAAGAGCTGGACGTAAGAACTCGCCCTCCCTTCGGTAGAGGCATGCGAGAACAACCCGTCGAAGTTGTAGCGCGGCGCGGAGTAGCTGTCGTAGTCAATCATCGGTCGCAGACGATCTGACTGGCCGAGAAGCGGAGAGATGTCGAGCCGGGAGCCGGGGTCAAAAGCTGAGGCGGGGACGAGATGCAGCACTGCGAAAGGCGAATCTTGCAGTTTGACGGGTGTCTCGCCGGCGATGATATGGCCGAGGCGTTCCATTCGGAAGTTTCTGGCGCGTTCCGCGAAGGTCTCTGAGATGAGGAACGCGGCTCTGAGTTCGGCAACATCCAGTTGGTATTTGCCCGCCGAGTTGCGTGAAAAGAAGCGCGACGAGCCCTTGAACACCACCATGTGCGGCTTGGCGAAACTCCGCGGGATCCGGATCACAAGCGCCGCTCTGGACGATTCCAGCGGGACGACCTTAATCATCAATCCGGGTATGCGCGGGGCTATGCCGTTACGGATGATCTCATCGAGCCGCAGGCGGTCGGCGTCTCAGTTGCCAGCAGAGAGACCGACTAATTCCGCCGCGGCGCCCTGCTCCTCCCGCATGCCGTACACGATGTCGCCGCCCGAGGCGTTGGCAAAGGACGAGACGTCTGCGAGGAACTCTTTCTTCTCGTTGTCGGTCCCGCCCGGCACTGTCAGCTTGTATTCGATGAGCCTGCCTTCGGGCATTCCGCCGCTGACCAGACCTTGTAGATCTGCCTCTCCTACGTCTTCAATACGCTTATTGCTGAGGGACATTTATAACTCCCCGAGGCTGTCCTTTCTCGTCTTGGCTTATGGCACGGTGCCTTGTAACTATTCAGCTATCCCTAGCGTTTTCCTACACTTAGCGGCGTTCCCCGGCACGCTCCCGCGAGTGCTTCCAGCACGCCTCGGCCTTGCTTCCTCATGGTCGAGATGTAGCCCCGGATGCGGCAGAACCGGCGCGCCCCTTCCTCGGTGCGGAAGCAGCCTGAGGTCTTCTGCTGGAGTTTGATCATCCGCAGGTCACGCTCCGCCTGGTTGTTGTCCCAGGGCACCGAGAAGTCGATCAGGAACCGAAGCACTTCCTCCTTCCTTCTCCCCAGCCGCAGCAGTAGGTTGCGCGCCTGCTTCCTGACCTGCTCCGGCACTTCGGGTGGCGGCTGTGCCTCCAACCCCTCGGCCACCAGCTTCTCATAACTGGCTGTCAGCTCGGCCAGTCGCTCGGCGGCGAGCCGCGTCGCGCCCTCTGCGCCCTCGCGCTCGGCCTCGCCCTTCATCTCCAACAACAGTTCTTTGAGCGGCGTGGCCCACGCCTTCGTCTCCTCACTCAACTCCTCGAAGTAGATCAACTCTCGCAACAGGTGCGCCCCACACAGCGCGTGACGGCACTTCGGGTAGAAGGTGTAGGAGAGCCACCCGTCATGCACGCAGGTGCCGCGATATGCGGGCAGGATGCCGATCTCGTCCATCGCCGCCTTGCCACGCCGTGCGTCCGCCCCGTAGTGCGTCAGGTGAGGAGTGCTGGCCACATGTACATATGCCAGCTTTCCTTCAACCCGCAGTCCCGTCTCGTCGGCGTGAATGACGTGTGAGCGGCGCAGCCTCTTCTTGATCTTGAGCTCGGTCTCCAAGAGCGCCTCCGAGCACTCCCGGATGATGTTGGCCACCGTCCCCGCCGAGAGCCGGCAGCCGAAGAGGTCTCTCATGGCCTCGCTCGTGCGCTGGTACGCCAGCAACTGGTACTGCTGGAGGTAGAGCACCCGCGCCTTCACCCCCGGCCCGTACTGCACGCCCGAGCGGACCGAACCCGCGAACTCGCCCCTCGTCTCTGCCCCGCACCGGGCGCAGCGCAGGACGGCCAGCTGGTGCTCGGTCACCTTCAGGCGCGCCGGCACGACCTCGACGACCTGCTGCCGGCGGTGGCCTAAGACCTGAGCCGAGTCGAGCGACGCGTGGCAGCCCCGGCATTCCCGCGGCCGGTACTCGACGACACGGTCGGGACGTGCCGAGAGACGCAGCGTCTGCCCACGATGCCCGACCTGCCCTCCCGGTCGCTTCCCCGACGGCCGACGCAGACTCTTCGTCCGCTTGGCCCAGGGCGGGTCGGTTGAAGGCGGGCGCGAAGAGTTATGCGAGTCTCTCGTGACGAGCGCCTCCAACTCCATGTTCCGACGTTGGAGTTGGAAGTTATGCCCGCGCAGGTCGCTCGCTTCGGCCTGGAGCCGCTCGTTCTGCGCCTTTAGCTGACCGACCTGCTCGGAGAGGGCATCGATAGTGCGTTGCTGCTGATCCGGGTCTGGAGGGCCGTAGAGCGCGTGGCGACCGAAGGCCTCTTCGAAGAGCCGGAGCAGAGCGCCTGGCCCTTGCAGGTAGGCTTGGTAAATCTGCCACGGCATCGAGTCAGGCAAACGCAGGGACACGGTGCACTCTCCTCGAAGAAGAAAAAACGAGGCATCAAGAGAGGAGTGATATACTGCGAGCAAATGACGCCGCTATCTCGCCAAAATCACCTTTGTTTGCTTAGCTTTACCTCATAGCTGAACAGACAC